>JALZWN010000125.1 GCA_023300235.1 Mariniblastus sp. | reverse complement strand
TGCTTCTGTCTTACTAGGGGATGTTAATCGTGACGACGTAGTAAACTTTTTGGACATCGCCCCATTCATTGCGCTGCTGTCCAATGGAGATTTTCAGCTGGAAGCCGATGTCAACACGGATGATGCGGTTAACTTTTTGGATATCGCCCCGTTCATTACGGTGCTCAGCGGACAGTAGTCTCTGCTCAGCTGCGATTGTTTTAAACCGTCAAGATTGCCGATGGGCGATTCGACGACGGGAGTGTTGTGAAACACGCTCTTGAAATTAGGAATCAACTCTACCAATTTGGTAGAGTTGATTTTTTTGTAGAGAGGTGGTGATGGTGCTTCCAGCCTGTCTGCGAGCATGGCAGGCTGGAAGTGCCATCACTACGGTTCCTCGCTGACGGGTTTGTTGATTTAGTCATGCGTAGATAGTCGCCTTTCACTCCGTGAAAGAAGCGTTTGCATGGGTGAACCAGCAGAACCGCATTCCTACAAAGCTAAGGTCCACTCGACAACCCCCTCACCCAGTCACTCGCCAGACGCTCTTTGGATAAACGCAGGCCTAAAAGCCGCCTGTTTATTCAGAGCCAACCGCTTTGTGGTCATGCACCGAGGGTAGCGCTCTTTCACGGAGTGAAAGGCGACTATCAGTTCCTCGCTGACGCGTCGGGCTACCATTTATGGGGCTTCCGCTTTGATTGACGTTTTCGAAAGTTGTGATGCTTAAATTTCTGTTCATTGCTTTGGCATTTCTCAGCGGTGCGGTTGCGTTGTCGCATGAGCTATTGTGGACGCGGCGGTTGATCGATCTGCTGGGCGCTACTGAAGCGGTCACCGGCAGGGTCTTGGGATTGTTTTTTCTGGGGCTGTCGCTGGGCGGTTGGGTCGCAACTCGTTGGTGTCGGTCCGATGGAAACTCGGGAGTCCGGTTGGGGGTCGCTGAGGCTTCGATTGCATTGCTTTCGCTGCCCGCGATTTTCTTGCCTTACTGGGCCGATGGGTTGATCGGTGCGGTTGGGATTGACGTGCTGGTCACTTGGCAAGGGGCGGTGATCAAACTCCTGATCGCTGCGGCGGTGGTCATGCCGCCCGCGATTGCGATGGGTACGACCATGCCCATGTTCATTCGGGTGGTTACCGATTTAGGTGGAACCGTTCGGGGGAGTGGCATTTGGATTTACGCGATTAATATGATCGGCGGCGTGTTTGGGTTGTGGTTCGTTTCCACTTATTTGCTTGAGTTAACGGGCGTCAAGGGAGCGATGTTTTGCGCGGCGGCAGGGAATTTAGCAATCGCGGTCGTGTCGTTTGCGTGTGCTGGAAAGTTGGCTGCGCAGGCTGAAGGCAGTGTTGCTGAAGCCGACCAGCCAATTGCGGAAGACCCGGCGTTGGGAGGCTTCAATCGCAAGGCCGTGTTTGGTTTGGCCTTTGCGTCGGGTGCGATTGTGTTGGCCAGCGAAGTTTTAATCTTGCGATTGTTGAGTTTGGTTGCGCCGTCGTCTTTGCAAACCACCAGCGCGTTGCTGGCCAACGTGATTTTGTTTCTCGCATTAGGATCGATTGCAGTGGCGTTGCTCAATCGCTTCAAAGTCAGTAGCAAAACGCAGTTGATGATCGGGGCAATCGGCGCGGCGTTGTTCTGTGCGTTGTGCCCGCTGGTGTTGTACCAGGCGACTAATCAACTGGTGGCATTGAGGTACTTGGTGGGGCTTAAGGGAGCAACGATCGACTCGCTGGGAAGCTACTGGGGAGTGTTGTTCAGTGTTATTGCGGTGTCTTCAGGAGTAGCGATGTTTTTTTATGGGCTCGTGTTCCCATCGATCATGTCGCTCCACTCTTCGTTGGATCCTAAAGGCCGATCCGTAGGGTTGCTGTTGGCGGTGAATGGAATTGGTGGGTTAATCGGAGCCGAAGCTGCGAATCTGTTCATGGTTGCCCAGATCGGTATCTACCAAGGATTTGTGATCGTCTCGATCGTGACGTTATCACTGGCGTTGGCGATCTGTTTGATCGACGGCCGTCGAACGTTGTTGATGATCGTTGCTGGGGCTGCGGTTTTCGTGGCAGCGTTTTGTTTTCAGCCGTACCAGAAGCTGACTTATTTGAGCCCCCATACGACGAAGTTCAAGATCAAGGAGACTCGTTTCGGTCGTGATGGCGTGATGATGATCGTGGAAACGAAGTCGCGCGGGCTGTTGATGAACAATCAGTATTTATTGGGAAGTACTGGCGGTATCGCAACCGAACGCCGTCAAATGTTGCTGCCTTGGCTTTTGCGTCAAGATGCGAAAGATGTTTGTTGCATTGGGTTGGCGACTGGGATTACGGCCAGTGGTTTAGAGAAAGTAAAGTCGCCGCCAAGTGTGACTTCGGTGGAGTTGTCGGCGGCAGTTGCGGATATCGCGGAAGAATTCTTCGCCGATCAGAACGGCGAATTTTTTCGACGACCGGCTAATCAAGTGGTGATTGAGGACGGGCGGACGTTTATCGCCTGTGCGGACGACGATTTTGATTTGATCGTGGCCGATCTGTTTCGGCCGTTTGGAGCGGGCGAGTCTCGTTTGTTTTCGCTAGAGCATTTTCAGAATGTTAAACGAGCGTTGCGAACCGATGGGTTGTTTTGTCAGTGGTTGCCTGGGCATCAGTTGAATCAAGCGCATTTCAAAACGATCGCTGCGACGTTTCAACAAGTCTTTCCGAATACGCTGGTTGTCACCGGTGGGAACAAGTCAAAAACTCCATTGGTGGGGCTCTGCGGTTGGCAGGATGATCGGCAGTGGGAGGCTCAAGACTTGGTCGATCGGATTCAAGCTTATCGAGTGGCCAACGGTGGGTTGGATAAGGTCGTCGATAACTCGCATGTGTTGATTGTTGGCGCTCTTAAGGAAAACGTTTTCGAGGACGCTCCGATCAACACTTTGGATAATGCGATTCTAGAGATTGATGCCGGTAGGTTTTGGATCACGAAAGACCTAAGAAAGAAGCAGCCGCCTGTCACTCTGAAGAATGGATTTTTGTCTGGCCCAAATTGGCTGCCGTTTTTAAAGCAGATTATTGAAGATACGGATCCGGTTTTGGATCCGGTTCATCGGTTGCAGCAGCTGGAGTGGAATAAGCCACGCGGTCGCGGTTCGAGCAAGGCTGCGGTGGGGCGTTAGCGGTTTGCTGATGCTGGGTAGAATTTAAAACCACGGATGGACACGGATTTCAATGTCAGCCTCTCTCGGAAAGAGCGCTCTTTTACGGAGTAAAAGGCGACAATCTGTGCATGACTAACGCAGCGATCTCTAACGTGTAGGACGCCTAGAAGCCTCTACTTCAGGAACGAATTCACCTTAGTCGGTGGTCAGTCATTTTTTTGAATTCGTTTTACAGCGGTTTGCTGAAATGGAAATCAATCTTTACGCTTTAAGGGTGGGGCTCAAGAGTGACTTTCTTGGCCCGATTTTGAGAACGAGCATTTGATGTCAGCCTCTCTTGGAAAGAGCGCTCTTTTACGGAGTAAAAGGCGACAATCTGTGCATGACTAAAGCAGCGATCTCTAACGCGCCGGGCGTCTAGAAACCCTTGCTTCAGGAACAGATGTGCCTTGCCGTTTTTGCTCTGGCCGGTATTCGTCCGTGGTTGTTGTTTTCGTTTTGCCAACCGGCATGAAATGTTCTCTCATGCCGCGAAATGGTTTTTAGTTTGCTAAGCCCTAGAGAAAGTGTCGATTCCGTAGTTGGCGAGTGTTTGACGCAAGGCGGTTAGTTGGTCGGCGTTGAGCGGTGTCATTGGCAAACGAAGCTCGCCGGTGTCGCGGCCAAGTTCTGCCATGGCGGCTTTGACGGGGATCGGGTTGCTGGCGATTGATAAAAGGTCTTGGCATAGAGGGAACAGCTTGTGGTGCCACTCTTGAGCTTTGGCAACGTCGCCGGCTGCAAATGAATTGACCAATGCGATCATGTCTTTGGGGACGATGTTACCGACCACCGAAACGACGCCTTCGCCGCCGATAGCCATCAATGGCAATGTTAAGCTGTCGTCACCGCTAAGGACCGTCAGGTCGGTCATCGATAGAACTTGGGACGCTTGGTCGAGTGAACCGGTGGCCTCTTTGACCATCGTTATCGTTTGGAACTCAGCAATCCGAGCGATTGTTTCGGGGTCGATATTCTTTCCGGTACGGCCGGGGATGTTGTACAAACAAATCGGAATCTCGATCGCTTCGGCGATGGCTTTGTAGTGTTGGTAGAAGCCTTCTTGCGTGGGCTTGTTGTAATACGGAGCCACTTGCAGCGTCGCGTCGGCGCCTTCTTTGGCGGCTCGTTCGGTCAAGCTGATCGCTTCGCTGGTGCTGTTAGAGCCCGTGCCTGCCATGACCTTGATGCGACCGGCGGCGATCTGAATCGTCTCGCTGATCAATCGCTCGTGTTCGGGGTGAGACAGCGTAGGTGACTCGCCGGTTGTGCCGGCTGGGACTACGCACGTTGTGCCCGCGTCGATCTGAAATTCGATCTGCTCTTTGAGTTTGGCAACGTCCAGTTTTCCGTCGGTAAACGGTGTAACAAGGGCAACTGACAAACCTGCAAAATCTGAACCGCGACGCGACATCTTCGTCTCCAAAGCATTGATTCGCTGACCCCTGTCAGCGTGAATATTGAAAGCAGAATCTTACGATCTTTGGAGCGGCTTTGCTAGTATCTGTTTTCGATTCGGTTTAGACCGTGGATTGGCGGTTAGTGTCGTTGCTGGCAACGGATTTTGGACGACGGAGGTACTGGGCAGTCGTTGAAGACGAAGCAAGCGATGTTTTTCCTGCGGTCGCTAGGTCGGCCAGTTGAGCGCTTTGTTTCGACTGTCCAGCCTGGCCCGCCCGTCCCGCCCATAGGTAGAGCAACGCCGGCAGCATGAAAATGTCAGCGAGCAAAGCCAGTACCAGCATACTGCTAATGGCGATCGCAAAATTCCGGACAACGACCATGTCACAGAAGCCGTAAACTGACAATCCTGCACAACCGATCAATGTGGTTTTGAGCATCGCTGCGCCGCATTGGGAAATGGTTGAGCGAATGGCGGAATCAACATCGAAGCCTTCGGATCGGAATTCTCCGAATCGAATCAAGAAGTGGGTCGTGTCATCCACGGCGATACCGAGTGCCACGCAGGCGGTCATTGAGATCGCCAAGTCCACGGGCCAGTCCAGCCAACCGAGAACGCCAAAGAACGCGACGATTGGAAAAAGGTTTGGAAGAATCGCCAGCAGGCCTAAACGAGGAGACCGCAGAACAACAATCAACACCGGTGTGATGACGACGAACGCCAAAACGAAGTTGTTGTAGAAATCTTCCAGAAGCGTCATTTGAGCACTGTTGAACAAATAGTTTTTCCCGGTGTAATCCAGCACGATCGGAGACACAATCGCATCAAATTCACCGGTGTCCATCAATTTGTCAATCGCGGCTGAAGCTTGATCAAAGATCTGCAGCTTTCGATGCTCAACGTTCCCATTTTCGGCAAACGAGAACCGAAGGCTAATCCGCCAGCTCTCCGCATCGGGGCTTACATGTAAAAAACGCGTTTGCGCAAGTTGCTCGCGTTCGCCATCGAGCTTGTCTTGATAAGCCTGTCGTTTGAACTTTGATCGTATTCGTGTTCCTGATGGTTCACGCGGAAGGTAGTTATGTAATGAGTGGGTTGAGCCAACGTCCTCGAGCGCGGACAACGATCGTTGGATTTTGTAAACCAGCTTCGCGCGAGTATGAAAGTGCGCCGCGCCAACTTCTTTAAACTTGATCAAGAGTTCCGATTGGTCGATCGGCCCCATGCGTTTTTCTAGGCTGGTCAATGACGAAATGATGGCAGAGTCTTCATCGAATAGCTTTCTGACTTGCACTTGAGCGGTTAAACGCGACAGTCCAAAGCCAGCCAACACCATTACACCGATGCTCGCCAACGCCAATCCAAGACGATGTCGTTGGGTGAAATTAGCGAGGCCATTCCAAGAGCTCGTGCTGGATGCTTTTTGGGCTAGTTTGTTTTGGCCAGAGGCTCCGAAACGGTGCAGCAGCCAGGGCACAACGAACAACTGAATCAGCAGTGCAAAGCAAACGCCAGTGGCACAGAAAAATCCGAAGTCTCGAATCGCGGGAAACGTACTGCGGCTCAACGACAACATTCCAATCGCGGTGGTGATTGCCGAGATGGTACAGGGTTTCCAGCTGATCGCGATAAGCTTGATGGGATTGCCGATCGCAGCCAAGCTGTAATGGATCAGGTGGATGCTGCCGGAGATGGTGAGGATGTAAACCAAGGCGGGGATGATTGACATCAAGCTGCCAAATTTTGCTCCCAACAGCGGCACCACCGCGATGCTGCAAGCCGCCGCCGTGACGCCCGCAAAAAAGATGATCACGCAAAGCAAGACGTTTCGCAAACAGTAGAACGAAACGATCGAAGCCAGCAGGATCGACGGCACAAAGTAGTACACGATCGAACTGTTCAGCTGTCTGTCGATGTTGACGCCAAGGTACGGGGCGCCGCCAAAAATCGCTTGGTCGAGCTCCAGTTCAGGAGTTTGCGTAATGGCAGTTTCGACCTGTTGTAATGCTTGTTGGCGTTGTGCGGTTCCTGCCGGTGTCAGTTCGATCAGGGCCAGTGTTTGGTTGGGATCGTCAAGGCCAAAGAAGATCGCTTTGAAACGATTGAGCGTGTGCTTTTTGGGTAATTTAATCGCCGAATTTAATCGCTCGACTACGGTACTGCCGTTGGTGACTGACAGGATCAATTTGTCTGGATCATTGTCAGTGACTTGCCGACAAAACTGTTGGAGTCGAGGATCATCGATGGTGCAGTCAGGCCAAGTGACGACCATGAAGTCGTCCGAGCCAAACTTTTGCTTGAACGCTTCGTAGGCTTGGCGACTGGGCGAGTTGTCCGGCAGCCATTGCAACACGTCCTCGCCGTTGGATTGAAATCGAGAGAACCCCGCCACGCAGAATACAAAAGCCGAAACAACCAGCGCGGTGCCGATGATGTCGATAGCGGAAGATCGTAAAAATCGAATCAAAGTTTTTACCGGTCCGTAAGGATATGTTGGGTAGTCCCTCTACCTCTATATCGTAGGGCGCGGGCAATTTCCGCAACGATCGCAGGGATTTGAGCACATTTCGGTCAGAAATTTAATTCAAATTCCCCAAAAGCCGTTAGTTATATATTCAAAACTTCCTAACCCGCAACCATCATGTACACCTTTAACACCATGGCTACCCCAACGAGTTGTAATTTAATGAACGCGTCCGAGTCGAGCCTCATCCTGCCTAAAGAACAACTAGACGGTGTTTCGGCCGATCAACTGGTTTCGATTCGCAATCCGGAGCAATCCGATCCGATCTTTTGCCTGCATCCTTCGGGGGGCGATATCGGGATCTATCGGAAATTAGCTGCTCGGCTTTCGGCAAAGCGTAGTGTCTGGGGGGTTCAGTCAAGATTGTTGTGTGGCTCACATACCGAAGCGGCGACGCTTGAGGAAATGGCCAACGATTATTGCAGCTTGATCGATAGTCATCACCCCGAAGGAAAAATCAGACTGCTCGGCTTTTCGCTTGGCGGGTTCATTGCTTCTTTGATGGCCGAAAAGTTTCAACAGAATTCGCGAGTGGTTTCGTTTTTGGGGCTGATCGACAGCAACCCAGCATGGACTTCGGGAACCACCAAGTCGCGGCAAGAGTTGTGCCTGCGGTTGACGCAAGTGTTCACCAAGTTTCAAAGCATCGGAGTGATGCGACAAAAGCCGCTAGAGATTGTCGAACGTGATGTTGCGATTCTGGTGGATACATGTTTGAGTGATGCTCCGGTGACTTCAGCCGAGATGATGGCGAAGACGACGGCGATGGGCTACGTTCCCGATCGTCAACGTGATTCGGATTTGCTGATGCAATTCACGCACACGTTTTTGACGCACTGCCGGTTGCTAAAAGGCTTCTCTGCTCCCGAGATTGACTGCCCGTTGCACCTCTGGTGGCCCAGCGACGGGGAGCAAGAGAACGAAATCGGATCGGCGATTTGGGCAGGGCGTTCGAAATTCCAGATCGAAGAATCTTGCATCGAGGGCAGCCATTACTCGATCATGCGAGGGGCTGCAGTTCGCCGTTTGGCTGAGCAAGTCGACGCGGCGATTGAACGTACTGAGTTGCCTGGTTAAGGGTCGTGTCTGATTTGACGTGGTGCCCGCAGCGATCACAGGGCGGGGTAGCGTTGGTTCGCTAGGCTTGTTGGTGACGCGTGTCAGGAAGAGATCGCTTGGACGATACTTTTCTCCCAACGGTCGAGCAAATCCGCAGGGATTTTTTCTTCAACGATTGATTGCAAGTACGTCACATCCAAGCTCAGCCGGCCACTATAAAAGTTGACCGAAAAGTTGATCGGTATCGCTGCGGTGCAGGGGAGTACTAAGTGCACGCTATCGATCGTTAGGTTCTCGTTCGTTAAATGATCTATCTTGATTCGGCCATCGTCGGTTTCTAATTTCGACCCTTTGAATACGCCTCCTAGATTCGAGAGTACCGTCGTGGCGATTGGTTTTTCTGCATGTGGAGTGGTACCGGCCGTGCGACGGCCTTTGAGCAACTTGATCACAGGCCACAGTCGCGTGTATGAGTCAATGGCTTCGATCCAAGCGTATTGAAGCTGCCAGTCGCGAATGAATTGAGTCTGACGAGTTACGTGGTCGGTTAAGCCGTCGGACTTCAGCTGGTTGGGGCTTGCCTCCAGGTATGCCATCGAGACGCAGTTTGCCGCTGGCATGTTTTGGTGCCGCTGGTCCCGTAGCGAAAACGGAATCAAAACCCGAATGGACCTCGCTCGATTAATCCGGTCTTTGGATGTCTCTTGTAAAAAGTCGTGCAGCGTCGCAAAGAGGCTGGAGACCAAAACCGAGTTGACTGTGGTTTGTTGTTCGTTGGCAAATTTTCCGAGCCGACGCGTGGTTTCAAGGTCCAGCATCGACGAACATTGCGTGGGCGGTTGTGTGTACGCGAGCGTGGAGGCTGGCTGGCCAGTTAAAATCGCCGCAGGTTTTTTGGTCAGCATGTTCCACGCTCGCTTGGGCCGTAAAGCGAGTGACTTCCGAACTCGCTGTGCAAAGCTAAGCCGCTTCGTAGCACGAGCGTCTCGTTGGGTGACTGCGTTGATTTCGATTTGGGAGTCGTTATCGGTTGGTTTGCCTGAGAGTAACCTTTGGTAACGACGCAACACGTGCTCGATAAAACTGACCGCGCCTTTGCCGTCACAGCATGCGTGATGGAAAACAAATTTCAACTCAAATCGATCTTCGTTTTCAATTTGGTAACTCCAGCCGTAGAGGCGCACGCCAATTTCAGTGGATAGATCGATGGATTTGAAATCTCCCGGAAAACCGTGGCCAGGGGTTGGGGCATCCGTGAGCCAGATAAATTGCGGGGTGGTGTTGGTGGCCGGTCGCCATTGGCTGAGGCGATGTGTGGGGCCGACAACGAGATTCGCTTGAAGCAGCGGTTGGTGCTTCAGGGCGGAAACAACTGCGTTTTCAAATTTCGGGGTGTCGAGCGTTCCACTGCCAGTCAGGCGGATGAAAAATTCCATCGGCGATGAGGAGCAGGCCGTGGTCATGGTCCATTCAAAAGGCGTCAACTGAAGACCGTTTAAAACATCCATAGGTTTTCAGGTTTCGTGTTGATCGGCAGGGGGGACGCTTTTTGCAGTTCGCATTAACTCGCGCCCGGGGGGCGTAGGCAAAGTTCTTTCATCTCGCGGACTGCTTGTTGCATTCCGACAAAGACCGATCGAGAAACAATGCTGTGGCCGATGTTGAGTTCTTCAATTTCGCGGATCCGTACGATCGGCGTGACGTTTTTGTAAGTCAGTCCATGACCGGCGTCGACGCGCAGTCCAAGCGACTTGGCGAGCTTGCTACCATTGGCAAGTTTTGTGAGTTCGGTTTTAGCCGTTGGTGAATAACCTGCTTCGGCATAGGCACCGGTGTGAAGTTCGACGGCGCCGGCGGCGAGTTCTTTTGAGATGTTGATTTGGTCGTCAGCCGGGTCGATAAACAGGCTCACGAAGATGCCTGCTTCGGTTAATTGCTTGATCGCGTCGCCGACCTTGCTTTGATTGCCAAGGACATCCAGCCCGCCTTCGGTGGTAACCTCGGTGCGTTTTTCAGGCACCAAGCAAACTTGATGCGGTTTCAGTTCGCAAGCGATCGCGAGCATTTCGTCAACGCAAGCGCATTCAAGGTTCAGCCGCACGTTGACGGTTTGCTTGAGCAAGTGCAGGTCGCGGTCTTGGATGTGGCGACGGTCTTCGCGAAGGTGAACGGTGATTTGATCGGCGCCGCCGAGTTCTGCCGCTGCGGCCGCCCACACCGGATCGGGCTCGGTGGTTTGGCGAGCCTGGCGAAGGGTGGCGACGTGGTCGATGTTGACTCCAAGTGTCGGCATGGTGGAACTCGTGATGGGGGGGGGAAGTTTGAAATCGAATTGCGGGTATCGAAGCCGAGACTATTTGGAATTGGAGTCCGGTTTGTTGAACACGGATTTTAATGCGTCCAGAATTCCTGCGTAGGGGCGTTTTCGGCCCGCGTAGTGTTCCAGTACGTAAAACAGGAAATAATAAAACCGGCACCACGCCCAGATGGCTAAACCCAGCAGCAAGACCGTTTTCAGGTTCGGCTGGTTTGCGATCAGGAGTCCCGAGGCGATTAGCCCGATCACGGCGAACAATCCGCCTTTGATTTTGAGGGCTAGTGGGTTGGTCAGGTCGCCTTTCATGTGGGCCATGGCAAATCAGTTTCTGAATCTGTTGTGATGGGCTCCCAGTCTGTCATGCGCGCAGGCAGGCTGGAAGCCCAGCTCCATATTTTTTAGGCTTCGCAAAAACATGCTAAATCAACGGGCCTGTTGATTAGTCATGCCGAGATAGTCGCCTTTGCCTCCGTGAAAGAAGTGTTTGCATGGGCGAACAAACAGGATCGCATTTTTACAAAGCTACGGTGCACTCGGCAACCCTCTCGTCCCGTCACTCCTGTGCAGGTCTTTGGATAAACGCCGCCTGTTTATTCAGAGTCAATCGCTTTGTGAACGTCCACCGAAGGTAACGCTACTTTCACGGAGTGAAAGGCGACTATGGGTTCCTCGCTTACGCGTCGGGTTGCCATTTATAGGGGCTTGGTTTTTGTTTGAGTCGTTAAACGCATGCCTCGGTTGTCGGCGGTCCAAGTGTCAACACGCGTCGCCGCGGGCATGCGTTGGCTTAGAAAAGTAACCAGTTCATTGGCTTGGTTTTTTGTTGGCAGCACCGCAAACACGCATGGCCCCCAACTGCTCTGGCCGGTCGCGGTCACGCCGAATTCGCGAACCCGTTTGACCACTGCTTCGATCGCCGAACCGTTGTATGCTCCACCTTGGATGGTTTCAAACATCCGACCGGAGCGATGGCCGTATTCAAAAATGCCCTCGGCAAACGTGTCGTAGTTATGGTTGATCACCGCTGGAACGATCGCGGTTTTCAAAAGGTCGGTCATCTGCTGACGGTGTTGTGCGGTGCTGGGCGGGAGGTTTTTGAACGCTGCTTTTTCTGCTGAACCGGAAACGCCTTGTGCTTCTGGAGGGATGATCGTGACGATCGGCCAGTCGGTCGGGAAATCAATTCTTAAGTCCAGCGGCGCCAGTTGGTCGCCATCGCCGATTCCTCGGTCGACCAAAAACCCGCCTCGCCGAAATCCATGCGAGCCAATGGCGGATCGCTGGCCGCGCCCGGTGGCGACGGCGAGTTCTTTCGCGTTGGGGATGGGAAGTTCGAGGCATTGCATGGTTGCCGTGATGGCTGAAAGTGCCAGTTGAGTACCGCTGCCAAAGCCGCTGTGTCGCGGTGGTGTTTTTAAAATTTCAATTCGCAAGGGCAGTTCGGAAAGTTTGTGAACACCGAAGTCTGCCGCCAACATGGTTTGGTTGATTGAATACCAATGCTCGATCGTTCGAAGTGCAATGTCGTTGGCAGCCCCTACAACTTCCAGTCGATCCGCACGCTCTGCTTGGACGACGGTGTTGGGCCCATCGATCATCAACCCCGCGCCGCCATAGCGATACTCAAGCGAATTGCCGACCGTCAACAGGCCGAAATGCAATCGCGCGGGCGATGAGCAAAGGTGGGTTTCGGGCACGGCGGATTACTTTTGAAGTTTGAGGCGGACGAATTGTTCAAGGTAGTTGAAGGCACTGATCTCGCTAGGTCCAGCTGTTTTTTCGACGATTACTTTTAAATGCTGGTATTGATCTAAAATTTCTTCGGCTGGCAAAAACTCGATTCGTGTCGCCAAAATCGCCGCCTCGATGACCGCATGTTTGGCTCGGTTGAATCCGAAAAAATCTCGTAATCGGTGTGTTTTCACGACCTCGCAAATCAAGCTCATCCGCGGTCCAGACTCGTCGATCGATTCGACCTTAAACTCGTAAGCCCGGCAAGCGGATTCGATGATGTGCCCCGCGATGACTTGTGCGTTTACCAAAGGCGGAAGGTCGGCGGCTTTGATTTTGCTGATCGCCGATTTGGCGAATAGGTCGACGTTGTCGTCGACGTGCAGCACGCCTTGTCGGTCCCGTTTGAGGTTGGCAAAGGTCGTGGAGGTGCCGAAGGGGCGCAACTCAAAATGTTCCAGGGATGCCGCTGCGGTGGAGCAAGGCAGATCGGGTCGCTCGGTCCGCGGTCCCATCGGAGATAGGTTGGGCGAGCCGTCGACGTTGGTCGTGGTCACGATCGATTCTAAGATCATGACCGCTCCGGGTTGATACTCAACCGATTGGAAACGGGAACCTTGGTGGTCGCGGTTTGGTCGGATCGGATTTGGCTTTGTTGTAGCTGATCGACGTTTTCGGTTGCGTGTTCGATCTTGGCTAAGGTGAGGAAGTTGCTGATCAAACGATAGCCGCAATCGGTTAGCACGGATTCGGGATGAAACTGCAGGCCAACGATTGGTAGAGTCTGGTGTTGGACGGCCATAATGGCCATGACGGTTTGGTCGGCAGTGTGGGCGGTGACGTTCAGGCAATCGGGAATGGTTTGCGGTTGGCCGACCAACGAATGATAGCGAGCTGCCATGAAGGGCGACGGCACGCCGGTGAACATCGATGATCGGGAATGTTCGACTTGGCTGTCTCGACCGTGCATTGGTTCGTGAGCTCCGACGATCGTGCCGCCGAAGGCTTGGATGATCGCTTGATGGCCGAGGCAAACGCCAAGGATTGGTTTGCTGGTTTGGAATTGCTGGATCACTTGCAGGCACACGCCGGCTTGGTCGGGATCGCAAGGCCCCGGGGAGAGCACGATGGCGCTGGGGTTGAGGCGTTGGATTTCTTCGATCGAGATTGCGTCATTGCGCACGACTTTGGTTTCACAACCAAGCTGCCGAAAGTACCGGGCAAGGTTGTGGACAAAGGAGTCGTAGTTGTCGATGACCAGGATCATGATTGGGCTATGCTACCGTGTTAACGGATGTTGTGTCGGGTTGGGAAAAGCGTAACTTATTTCGGGACAGTTCCTGAAGCGGGATGATGGAACGATTCGCAAAGGGCTATTTTACTATTGCGTATCACGTATTGGTTGCCGGTGGCTGTGGGAAAGTATTTAACCACGGATGAACACAGATAGACACGGATGTGCGTTTGGGCTTGTCATGCACGCAATAAAAAAGCTCAGCTTGGCGTCTGCCGAGCTGAGCTTATTGCATCTGTTTTTCAGATGTAGTACCGGTGAGAGGACTTGAACCTCCACGGGGTTGCCCCCAATGGATTTTGAATCCATCGCGTCTGCCAATTCCGCCACACCGGCGTGTGGAACAGCGTTTTTGCTGTTGGCAAAGCCTTTCGGCTAGGGTGTCAGCCTTCCGACTGAGGGCGACATTCTAGTCAAAGCTAGACAACTGCGGCAAGTCCTAGTTCGCTTTTTTTGTGAGCGGATTTTTGGCTGGGTTTGGAGAGGGGCCATTGGGCGGCAAGGGCTCTGCTGTTTTCTCGGCCTAGCCCTGCGGAACGGAGCATTCGTAGGGCAGGGGGCGGTACAATGGAGGCGTTGTCAGAACACCGGGCGTTGTTAGAACACCGGGCGTTGGCAGTGCCACCGGGCGTTGGCTAGGTGCTAATTTAAGAAACTGAATTTTCTGTCAACGCCGCACGCGATTTGTCTGAAGCCCGATCCTGCCTTCGGTATGCGGCGAGTTGTATCGCTGCATCGAATCGGGCAAATTTCAAGCTTTGCTGGCACGCAATGATCGAATTGCTGTTGCTGGCAGTGTTCAGTTTGTTTTTTTTGAAAGCAAATTTGGTGCAAAGAAACGAGTCGCAAAATCAATGCCATTTTTTGAAAAATAGAATTTGTTGCTATCAAACGAACTGGCCCCCGAAAACACAGACGCTGGGGACCGACTTGATGTTAGAAAACTATTTTGATGCAGGTTAAACGGTTGATCTGACGACAGTTAAGTAGGTCGCTTGGCGTGGTCGCAATGGATGAGTTCTGGTATTTGTTACGTAGGCAATGAATCTAGACTATCATTCTAGACTGGCGTGTTAGGCTAACATGCAATGCCTGTGTTGTAGTCGACTTACTTTCCGTCTTTGTTTTTTATTGCTTTCGCCTGTGTTATCTGTTCGTCCAAAAATTACCGACCTGAACTTTCATTTGTATGCTCAGTCTGTGCATCCAGAATTGTTCGATGTGTGCGCGCGGCGGACGACGACACGTGATCGCTACGAATTAGAGACTGCGATTACGACGGATGGTCATGCGATTCGTTTTCAGTGTGGTTCGCTTTCGTTGACCGAGGTCAGTGCGGGGTTGCATCATCCGCTGCCGTCCAAGTCGTTGTTGACCCAGCAGATCGATCATGGAAATCGTCATCAGTTGAGAATTGAAGACTTGGTTGACTATCAATGCAGCGTGCAAATTGAGACAGTCGATCCCAAGCTGTTTGTGGCGTTGCAACAGCAGCTCAACAATCGGGTTGAGTGCGAGGGTCTGGTGCATCGGTTTGGGTCAAACGGCCGGTTGGCGTTTGGGGCGATGAGTTACATTCACGTGCAGTCGTTTTTGGAGCACGTGTTAATTCGGGCGTTTCATACGTTTCCAGAGTCGAGCAGCGTGGTGACTTCGGAGTCTCGGTTTAGCGTGGCCGAGGGTTAGGTTGTAGGAGCCATTTTCTCGTCGGCGCGAGCGGTCGGTTGCTGTTGAAGCGGCTCTATGAGAATGCCGGCGCCTACCTCGGGAACCACCAAGGTCACCAGAGCCGCTCAATAGCGCGAGAGCTGGAGAGCGGGAGCGAGTTCCATGTAAAAGCCGTGACGCGCCGGGTTTCCGTGACGCGGTCGCGCTGCTGCTTCAACGGGTCGGGTTTTAGAGTAGATCTTCGAGCGATTTCCATTGGACATCACAGCGAGTTGGAATTCGTTTGACGAGTTCAAGGACGTCAGGGCGTGCTTGCAAGAGTCGGTAGGCAACGTTTGCGAGTCCGACGCCTTCGCCTTCGAAGCAAAATGCAAAGCTTCCATCGGTTCCGCGAATGGTGCAGGCTTGCAGTTCGAATTGTTTCGCCAGCATGGTTTCCAGGCTGTTGTCTTCTGAGAGTGAGGGCATGCCGATCAGCAAGCGAGTTCCGCCGCCACAATCACTGATCGTGGGGCTGGCTTTTTGCATTTGGTCATTGATCCATTTGGCGAGCAGTTCTGGTGGAACGCTGTTTTCGGCCAGTACTTGATCCAATGAAAGTTTTTTGTACGCCTCAGCAAGAACGCGTTGGGCTTGTTTGGAAACGTGGGCTGCCAGTTGGCTTTGCCAGATCGCGGCTGAGTCAAGTGCGGCGGTGTAGTCGCCGTATTGACTGATCAGCGAATCGTAAACCAGTGCCTCGGTTTGCAAGAGGTGTTCGTTGACTTGTTGTTGGATCGAGTCGCTTAGCAGTGTTTCCATGCAGAAATCTGCATTGGATTCGCTGTTGCCGGTGATGCTGTCTGACTGGAGAGTTTGCGCAACGGATTCGAGTTGACGTCGGTAGTGATGTAAAACACTGTGCAACGAATCCACCGACCCGCTTGCGGTTCTGTACAGTGATCGGGCGTAGCGGTAGACGGTCATTTGTTTACGTATTGCTGCGTAATTGTCGACGGCCTGATCAGCTTGTTCAGACCATGAATGTTTGTTCTTGGAACGACTTTTGCTTAAAATACTCATATCGTTCAACACTTGAGATTCGGCGTCGATGAGTGCTTGGCCTAGTTGTTCTAGTTGTTTGACGTTGTCGCGAAGCTGCTTTGTGAATTGCTTCGATGTTTCGTAGGCATAGGCGAGGTTCATTGTTTTGCCGTCCATGAGCTTCTGGATTGCAACGACGATTTCTTCGCCGACCTCTGGAGCCCATTGTTTGATTTCGTCGGCTGCCGCAAAACCTGCCTCGGTTTCATTCCCGCAATCGCCTTCACGTTCGGTGGGATTCAGGAATGTACTGTCGTACATCTTGGCCAGTTCTAGAGGGCTCAAGCCGACACTGTGTTCAATGGCTTTTTTTACTTTGGTTAACAGTTGGGGCAGTTCCTCTGTGATGGCTGCGTCGACTCGTTTTTGAATGCGTTGGCATACCTCATCGGTGCCAAGTTGATTCTTGGTGGTCAGGGTTTCGATTAACGTTTGAATTTTTCCCGCCGTCTGGGCGTCACCGGAGATCCAGTAACGCAGCAGTTGGCTTCCGATCAGCTGAGCGGCTTTGAGGCCCGCTTCAAATTTGGCGGGGCCGGTTACGCTAATGCCAAAAGTTCGCAATGCAAAGTGTTCTTCTTTGCCTTCGTACTCACGGCATTTGTCGAAAAACGATGTGCATTTGGACGCGCTGGTCAGCAGCATGTATTCGGCAACGCCTTCAAGCTTTTGATCAAAGTCCGATTGGCAAAGGTTTTGACCAAGGTCTTCAAAGTAGGTGTAATCAAACGGAACGGTTTCCTCAAAATCAGGCACTCCGTTGTCAATGTCGCCGGGGAAGCCATGTTCGCAGAAGTGACGCAGTTCGGTCAGGAATGCGAATGCGTTGGCCGATGAAAGACCTGGGTCTCGTAGTCGTTGGTAAGTTGAATGTAGCATGATGCCGACGACTGAATCTGGTTGGTGTCCGGATTCGTGCATCAGTAATCGCAAGCTATAGGCGAGGTCTAAAACCATGCCGCTGCCTATTCCGCCGCTGATCGATGACACGACGAAAATACGTGGGGTCAAGCTGCCGGGGTCGATGTCGAGCGTATCGGCGGTGGTCGCTAAGTTTTCCGCTTTACTGATTTCGCGGATTGACTCTTCGATTGTGTTGTAGATTTGGTCAAAGTTGTCGGAGTAAGCCAATCGACCGAGCGGGCGTAGGCCTTCGGTTTGAAGGCTTCGAGGGATGTTGTAGATCCAGCGTCGACTGAGCCAGTTGAGGTGCGATTTCTTTTGAGTACGGTAGGCTTCAGGCTTTTTGAGTGGCGTCTCGATAATTTCTTTGCGGTCGAGAGGGCAAGTGCTGGAACGCACGATTTCGTTGATCGCTTCTCGATCCGAATCGATGGCGTGCAGGCGGAATGATGGCAAATTTTCCATCGAACCGTATCGGGAAACCAACTGGGTTTTGATTTTCTGAATGATTTTGTTGCCAGTTGAACCCACTCCGATGTACAGGGTTGGGCGTGCTTTCGTGTCCGTCGCGTCGCAAGCAGGCGGCTCCAAAACCTTGACTTCATTGGCTTGGAACGGCAGTGCGTTGCCCGAGATTAGGGCGGTGACATCGTGAGTGTGGTTGGCGGAATCTACCTTCAGGGTGTTGGAGTCGTCATGCAGCCGCGTTTTGGTTCGGCGAGGAGCGGTTTTTTTGGCTGCGCGGCGGCGGTTGGTCAATTCTTCGACCATTTCGACGCAGCTTTGGAAGCGAGCGTTTGGATCTTTGGCAAGTGCTTTCGCGATGATGCTTTGGTCGCCCTGCGGGAGTGAAAGCAAATCCGGCTTGCCGTTCATGTGTTGGGCGGCCAGTTGAGCCGGAGTCGTACCGGAGAACGGACGGCAGCCAGTTAGCATTTCTTGGTAGACGATGGCCAGCGAGTACTGGTCGCTGTTTTTTCCGGGGCGCCCGTCGAACAGTTCGGGAGCGGCGTAGGCCGGTGTCATGCCCGACATCAGTGACTGCGATGCTTGGTGTAAGTCTTTGATCAAACCAAAGTCGGCGACTTTGACGTGATCACCGATGACGAGCAAGTTTTCGGGCTTGATGTCGAGGTGTTGGAGGCCGTGGCTGGTTGAAAGGTAGTCGAGTGCTTCGGCCGAGCAACGCATGTAGCGCAGCATGTCTTCACGGCTGATGCCATCTTTGCCGTCGTTAATATTGAGGTTGAATTCGTCAGCCAGACTGCGGTCGGCCAATTCAGAGACAACGACTAGCTGGCCTTCGAACACTTCGATCCGCTCAAGGGATAACAAGAACGGATGCCGCAGTTCCTTGACGCGGTCGAGTGCTTTGAGTTCTGCTTGGGCGCGTTTTCCGTCGTGGTAGCCAAAGACGATTTTGACTGCTTTCATCAGTCCACCGGGGGCTTCGGCGGACCATACTTCGCCAAAGCCGCCAGCACCAATTCGCTCAATTAGCTTGTAACCGAGGATCTCTTTGTTTAATTCTTGTGGGCTTTGCAACATGGGAGCAGAGTAGTTAGGGGAATGTAGTGAAGCGAAATGTAGTGAAGCGAAAGGGAGTGACTAGTTACCAAGAATCTGGTTAGACAGTTTCAGTGGAAACAACTGGGAACTCGGTGTCCGTGGTGCTCTGAGGAGGGCGAAGGCTGGCTTCCTCTGAGGTGTATTTACTTAGCGGTGAAGGCCGGCCGTAGTAAAAACCTTGACCGAGTTGGAAACCCATTTGCACCAAGATGTCGTGGCATTCGCGAGTTTCTACGCCTTCGGCAAGTGTTTTGATGCCCAAGTTGTTGACCAGGTTGGCAAACAAAGCGACCAGCTCCTGACGCTTGGCAGGGGCGTGCTCGATGTTTTTCGTAAGCTTCATGTCGAACTTGAGATAGTCAGGGCGAACTTCACCAAGTTCCACCAAGCGTGCGCGTCCGACTCCAAAGTCGTCAAATGCAAGTTTCATGTTCAGGTCGGCCAGCACAGCACGTAATTCACGCATCATGGCTAGGTTGGTGGAAGCACCTTCGTGAATTTCCAGAGTGACCATTTGTTCGGGGGCTACTTTACGCAGCTCTTTTAGCGAGTCGTAAAACTCTGGGCGATCGAGTTCGCTGGGGTGAGTGTTGACAAACAAGTTTGTGTCTTTGCCAAACGCAGTGCCGATCTCGACGCCTCGCAGTCGGAACGCTTCGCTCAGTTGAGCTTCAAGGTTCAATTGAGAAGCCGCGTGAAACATCTCTTGCGGTGATTGTAAGCCGAATAACCGGCTGCGGCCGAGTACTTCGTAACCGATGCGAGATTGATCGTCCAAGCGAACCAGCGGTTGGAAGTGCGGGTAGAGTCCGCCGTCACTGATCAAACGCTCGAATTGAATCATCGCGAGGGCTTGGTCGCAGACGTCTTCGTGGATGGTGTTGTGTGCGATGGAGTCGTTCTTGTGCTTCGATCCGACACGGAATACGATCGCAGCAAAGTGGACTAGATCGTTTTCTTTAATGTTAGTTTTGCCATGGACTTGTTTGCCGTTAACAAAAGTACCGTTGGTGCTGCCAAGTTCGCGAAGAACAAGTGTTCCGTCGTCTGCGATGCTAATGACCGCATGCTCTTTCGAGATCGATCCGGCGGGCAGGTGTAAATCAGACTCACGACCGCGACCGATCGTGAACTGTTCGCCGAGGATTTCGAATTGCCGAGTTGGCTCGGTGGAGTCGGTTTGTCCCGACAAGAACCAACTACGCTCGGTAGGGCGTCCGAGGCTGGCACGTTTGGTAGGCTGTGATTGTGTGGTGTCTAAGTCGCTCATCGTTTAAAAGCTTCGAGAAGGCAGGAATACAGTGGTTGCCCGCGGTGGGCATCAACCGCTAGTAATTACTAGCTTTCGATTAGTGCGGTAGCGTAAAGAAAGAGAGAAAAAACACCGACATTCGAACTAGATTCTGGCTGAGTCGCTTGTTATGGCAGCACCAGAAATCCCGATCTTTCGGGTTGTGCGGTCTGGCTGGATCGACTGTGTATGATTTGGTTTGAATTCTTCCTTCACGGGTTGTTAGTGACCTACGTTTTCTGGCTTCACATTGGACCAGCACACTTATTAAAGAACTATGATGCTTGATACTTCCCTTCCCAATCCAACTCTTGGCAGCAACCTACTAGCGACCATTATGGCGGATGAGTCTTATCATCCGTCCGAGCCAGTTTCGTTAAAAGAAACTGGGTTACCGGTGTCGTTAATTGAGTCACTACTTATTAAGCGGTTGGCCGTCGTAGGAATGACCAGCGGTCGGCAGTTGGCAAACGACCTGTGTTTGCCGTTCAATGCTTTGGAGCCGCTGTATCAACAATTGCGTGCCCGACAAATGATTGTTCATCAAGGTTCTGCGCCGCTGAATGATTACAACTATTCGTTGACCGATACTGGTCGCGACCGCGCCGCCATCGCTCGACAAGCTTGTTCGTACGTTGGGCCGGCTCCGGTGCCGTTGATGGATTACGTATTGAGTGCAGAAGCTCAAACGATTCGGGCGGAGTCTCCTAAACGCGAACAACTACGAAAGGCGTTCGGCGATATCTCGATTAACGAATCGCTGTTTGAAGACCTCGGGCCCGCGGTCAATTCGGGTGCCGGATTGTTTTTGTTCGGCGAACCTGGCAATGGGAAATCGACTTTGGCCCAGCGGATCACGCAATGTTTTGGCCACGAGATCTGGGTGCCTCACGCGATCTTTGAAGACGGTCAGTTGATCAAGTTCTTCGATGCCGCCTATCACATTCAATCTCAAGACGATGCCAATTCGTTAATTCACGAAGCCGCGTTCGATAAGCGTTGGGTCAAAATCAAACGGCCGACGGTTGTCGTGGGTGGCGAGTTGACGATGGATTCGCTTGAAATTCGTCACGATCCAAATAGCAACGTCAGTGAGGCGTCGCTGCAAATGAAGAGTAATTGCGGCTGTTTGTTGGTGGATGACTTTGGCCGCCAACGCATTGAGCCAACCGAATTGCTCAATCGTTGGATTGTGCCACTGGAGAGTCGCATTGATTTCCAGACGTTGGCTTCGGGGAAAAAGATTCAGGTGCCGTTTGAGCAGTTGATTATCTTTTCGACGAACCTTGAGCCGAGCGATTTGGTGGATGAAGCGTTCTTGCGTCGAATTCCTTACAAAATTGAAATCACGGATCCAAGTCCGGCCGAGTTCAAATACTTGTTCGAAATCTACTGCAAACGGATGGAGTGCGAGTACCGTTCGGACGTGGTCGAATACCTAATCGAAACGCATTACATTCAGGCTGGTCGCCGCATGCGTCGTTGCCATCCGCGTGATTTGTTAAAACAAATTGGCAACTATTGCGTTTACAACGAGCTGCCGATGGAGATCCGTAACGATTATTTTGATCGTGTTACGAGGAATTACTTCACGGACGTTTTAGGGTAAGCGTTTGTTGCTTTGTGTTTGGCTTGCGTCTACGAGGTTTGCGAAAAACCGGTTTCGGCTTGGTGTTCGAAAGCGACCAAGTGATCGACTAGCATTTGCGTATCGTGATGAGCTTTTTCAGGCCAAGCCAGTTTGATTGATTTTGGCAAACCCAATGAATCAAACCGGTCCGTCGGGAAACATGCCAGCACACCAGCAGCGATTTCTTTGTTGAAGTCAGGGTTGGCCGGGAACCTTGTCTGGTTGCGAAGTAGGTCTGACGCAAACGACGCTTGGAAAACGCGTTGTCGGGTTTCCATTTCTTCGCCCAAGGCTTCTTGTCGTTCGGTATGGAAGTCCGCGACTCGTTTGGCATCGAAAGCAAACTGAATTGCAATGTCTTTGAAGGGTAGTTGTCCTAGGAATACGTCCGTCCAACGTTCCATCCGAAGTCGCATCGCATTCAAACGCTCGACCGTTTCAGCGTGTTGATCTTGGCATTCAAGCATCAAACGAAGCGCGCGGTTTTTGACTTCTGTGTGGCTTAAGTGAACCGAGTGGGCCAAGCCGTAGAGTTCATCCGAACGGCGATACCAATCGTGGCTGAGTACAGCTGCGGACCAGACACGAGTCAGTAGCTCGGTCTGGATGACTTCTTGGATTACGATTTCCAGAGACGCCCATGGATCGTGGTTGGGTTGCGGATCCTGAATGTCTTTTTCAAACATCTTGATGGAAGTGATCCAGCGTTGGGCTCTGTGTTTTGATGCCATCCAATATGACGAGGCGACCAGTAGGTGTTGATCTTTGGCTCCGTAGATGAGAGCACCTGAGTTGGCGGCGATCCAGCTTCCGAGTTCTGCGAGGCGGCTTGCGTGCATTTGAATATGTCGATCGTTAAATTATTTTTTGCTTGCTTTGTCTGATCCTTCCATTGCACTGCCGGTGCCAAACTCAAAAAAATCTGGAAACTTGCTGAAACCTGCCCCATTACGTAGAATCCCGACCAAACTTTACGGAAACACCAAAAAAGAATGTGGTGAAATAGCCACGTGGTTCTAAGAAGCCACTTAGACGTTTCCTTTTTGCAACATCGCCTTTTAAAACAGTCATTCAACTTCCGGTAGATCCATGTCAGATTCGCCTATCTCGTCGTTCATGGAGCAGCAGTTTTTGCACTTTAACGCTCGTGAAACACTCAGCGCTGCGAAGGCCTATCGAGAGCATTTGGCCGGCGGCGGCAAGATGCTGGTTAGCTTGGGTGGCGCGATGAGCACAGCTGAGCTTGGGATTTCGTTGGCTCGCATGATTCGCGAAGACAAGGTTCACGCGATCAGTTGTACGGGAGCCAATTTAGAAGAAGACGTTTTTAATTTGGTGGCTCATAACGAGTATCGAGTCATTCCGAACTATCGCGATCTGTCTCCCGAAGGCGAGCAGGCGTTGCTGGACGCTGGTTTCAATCGCGTGACCGATACTTGTATTCCTGAAACGGTGATGCGGCATATCGAAGACAACTTTATGGCGATTTGTGCTGAAAATGCGGCGGCAGGTAAGGGCTTGTTTCCGTTCGAAGTGTTCTTTCGATTGTTTGAAGAAAAAACGCTCGAACCGCACTTTCAGATTCCGCGAGAAAACTCATGGCTGTTGGCGGCGTATGAAAAAGGAATCCCCGTCTACTCGCCAGGGTTTGAGGATTCGACGCTGGGGAATATTTTTGCTGCACGCGTGATCGAGAAGAAGATCGCCAGTCATTCGGCAATCCGTAGCGGCACCGAGCAGATGGAGCACTTGGTGAATTGGTATCTCGAAACCGATAAGCATGCCCCGATTGGTTTCTTTCAAATCGCCGGCGGGATCGCAGGAGACTTTGCCATTTGTGCGGTTCCGACGATCATTCAGGACCTAAAAAAGGACATCCGGCTCTGGCAGTATTTTGCTCAGATATCCGATTCGACAACGTCTTACGGGTCGTATAGCGGAGCGGTGCCCAATGAAAAGATTACGTGGTGCAAGCTGGCGGTGGATACGCCGAAGTTCATGATCAATTCGGACGCGTCAGTGATCGCTCCGCTGGTCTTTGCTTATGTGTTGGGTGACTGAGGGGGCGCAGTGGTCTCACGCAAAGCCTCAAAGATTCTCTCGTAATACGTTTGCGTTTTTTCTTAGCGAACCACTGGCGGGTTGGCTGCTTGTCGGCCTGGCACCGATTCATAACTTGAGAACACGGCCCAAACTGGCATGTGATCGGAGATTTTCTGGGCGTCATCTCTGCTGATGCCGAACTCTTCCATTAGATTAAACACGCCCGCTTGGCCAGTGAATTCAGTAGTGAACGCTTTGTCAAAGACGATGTTGTCGTAGGCTTTTGTCATCGCGGTGTTGGTTTTCCATTGCGTTGGCAGGGCGGCGTGTTGCTGTCGCATCCATGCGTAACGAGCGTATTTGTGCGGTTCGTCATTGAAGTCACCCAGCAAAATGAAATCGTCTTCATTTGGATGTTGCTGGTAGATTTCGCTGATGATCGGTTGCATTGCGAAAAATTCCTGATGAGCATCGTCGGGGTCGACGTGTACGTTCATCAGGTTGAAAGAAAAAGGCTGCCGGTTAGGGTCGAGCGTCTTGCATCGAAACTGTCCAACGTAAGGCGGTCGGTGCATGATGTTCTGCCGATCAATCGCAGCGTAGCTCTCACCTGTGATCTCGATCGTTTTGGTGTCGTAAATGAAAACGCATTGCTCGAAATACCGAATGGTTTTGCCCGTCACGACGTATCCCTGTCGTGGGCCGACGGCAGCCGCGTAGGACGCACCGTTCTGGTTGATGTAATTTAGGAATTCGGGAATGACGGTTTGATCTTTTTCACGAAGTTCTTGGATAGCCAAAATGTCGAAGCGGCGAGCGATATCGACGAGGTCGCGGACAACGTTGAGGTTGTTCATTTTTGCTCGACCAAACGTCTTGATGTTGAATGACCCGATAATGATGTTTTCGGAGGACGCGTTGCTGTTTGGGTCGGCGGCCGGTGCAGAGGTGATTACGGTCGCGGGTTGATTGGCCTGATTCTGGTATTGCCAAGGCGTCGGTTGTTGGGGCCAGCCTTGAGAGTTCGGGCCGGTCGCGTTTACCTGTAGGTTCGAATCGCAACCGACTTGCGTGGAATTGATGGCTGCAACGATGAACGCTAACAACAAACAAATGGATCGACGTCGAGTGGTTTGGGGCATGGGTCCGCCTCCTTGCGGCACATGTTTGAGCTTCGGCGACGTTTTGGTTTTCAGGTTAAACGTACCGGTCTGGCTTCCGACGGCGCATCCTGCGGCGTGCGATTCAAAGCCAAGGGAGAACTCTAGGAGAATCGGCGTTTTGCAGCCAGCTCAGTTGGGGGCCTGCAGGTATGTTTTGGCCGGCTGAAATTCCGTTTTTTCAAGAGAAAGCACGGGACTACTTGTCTTTGTGAAGGGGAGCTGGGGCGTTATATTTACGGTGTTGGGAAAGAGGTTTCATTGAGTTGGTGAAACGTTTTACGACGTTCAGTTCAACATGATTTATTTTGGATGTAGTTGCTTTGCTATCTGACATGCTCTCACAATTTCGCTACGTGATCCTTGCGGTGTTTATCTTTGTCGCGGTACTGGTGGTGAGTTGTTCTCAAAGACGCAGCAGCGTGCCGCCGGATGAATTCATTCAGCAGGCGCGGGCTGAGCTGTTGGAGCAGACCGCTGCGCACGCAGCCAATTGGGGGTTTGGTCAGCAGTTAAGCTGGAATTTGAATCAAGACGATGGCGTGGTTTCGTTCACTTTTGCCGATGGGGCGGTGGTGACGGCGCCGGCGCAAATGGTTGGCACTTACAACATTAGAGACAAAACGTTTTTGTGGGCGTGGGCTCATCCAGACGTTCAAGAATCGTGCTGCAATCATGCGGAGCTCGCGTTGCAGTTTGGAAAAAGGAATGAGCTGGTAAGGTTTACCAGCCCCAAGCTGACTTGTACCGAAGATGATGCTTGGGGGTTTACGGCAACGGCCGCGAAGCTTGGAAACGCCAAAGGGGCTTTTCTAGCGGAGGACCGAGGTGCGGTGTTGTACATGACCGTCGGTGATGTGACGGTGAATAAATAACGAGCTTTTTTGCATCCGTGTTTGGTAAACCGTTTGCAGTAAAAGTTTTCGTTGCTCCGCTCGCTCTCATTCGCTGGGCTCTGGTAACTATCCTTTGGCGGCCAGAATCAAACCGTACAGGTGCGGCTCGGCCGGCAGGTGTGCGAATTGAACGCTGGCAAAACCGGCTGCCTTGAGTGCCGGCTCGAGGTCACGCGGGTGGTGCATCTGGCCGGGTGAGTGGCGTAAGCCGTATTCCAGTTCGACCACTTCGCGGTATTCGTCGCCAGCAGCTTGTCCAGGAAAGGCGTCGATGATCGCCAGCTCTCCTCCGCGTTTTAGCAACAATGCTCCCAGCTTTTTCATCAACGCTGCGGTTTCGTTGAGCGGCGCGAGGTGGATTTTTTTATGGACGATGATCAAATCAAAAGTCGGTTGAGCCACCATGGCCGAATCGTCGTCCTCGGCCGTGTCGGCCAAATCAATCACCTCGACGTCGCGCCATTGTTGGGCTTCAATCAACGCGGTGCGAGAAAGAATCTGCACGCTTTCACAAGTCGACTTGGCCCGAACGATCTCGGGCTGGGTGTCGACGAGGGTCAACCGCGACGTGGGGTCGGCATGGGCTAGCGTAGCGCCGAAGACGGCCGAACCGCAACCGAGTTCAAGAATGTTCAGCCCCTTTCGCGAGTTGCCGATGTCGAGTGCTTGTGCGACGACCAGAGCGGTTGGCGTGAGCATCCACTCTTCGGAGGCTTGTTGGATTTGGTAGGCCATGTTGGCCGACGGCTGTTCATCGTTGGCGACTTTGGCTCCGTCAACTTTGGCGGGCTGGCCGGTACGCACGTGTTGTGCCAGTTGCTGCCAATGCGAATCGCCAAAATCAAAGTAAGCTTCGGGGACCAGTCGGCCGAGCGTGGATAGCGCGAAGTCGTCATCGTATTGCTCGATCAATTCGCTGCGAGCGATGACCTTCATCAGTGCCGCGACTGGGCCTGGTTGGGCGTCGATGTCGGCAGCCAGTTGTTCGGCGGTGCGTTGCCCGACCGCCAAGGCTTTGAAAATACCCAGCTCGTTGGCGGCACGGATCGAGTGGGTTAGACAGGCCCGGTTTTTGAGGGCGGCGAAGTCGGCGATGATTTTGTTTTGTGATAATTCGGACATGCGGGAATTATTGCGATTGTACAAAATTCTCACAAGGTAGCAGGCTCAGAGGCGAACTTGACGGGAAGGACGTTGTCGGAAACCTGAAATTGCTCTGTTTAGTCGATTCGTTAGTCGATTCGTTTTGGCTGCTTGGTGGGCTATTTAGGTGACCGCGCCGGTCGTTATGTTGGCTTGACGGTGCTGTGCTGTTGATTCGTTATTCTTTGGAGCAGCGTTTTGACGGAGAGCGATATTTTGTTAACAATAGTGGCTGCCTTTCCACTGCTTGCTCTATATCAACCCACTTTCCGAGAATTTGTGATGCCTGAGATTAACACTGGTCCTGAAGCCCCGATCAGGGAGAGAAAAACGAAGAAGTCTTCCGGCGGTATCGCTCAAGCGTTGACGATGGTCACTGCTTGGGTGGGGGGAGCGGCTGCGGCCGCGGCGGCTGCGTTTTGGATTTTGCAAATTGTGAGACCTGCTGATGATCCTAAGCAGGTGGAAACTGATCGGTCGGTGGCGCAAGAAATTCAAGAGTTTAAGAAGGCTCGGCAGGACCAAGACGTTAAACCGAAGCAAAAGACTCAGCAACGAAAATCCAAACCGGCCAAGCCTAAAGCTACGGTGCCGGTGGCAAAAGTGGATCGCCAGAATTTTCAACGGCCTAGTATGCCGGGGTTGGTGTACCGCTATTTTGAGAGCGATTCTTTTGGGATGCCAGACTTTGCTAAAGTTCCGGCGACTCGATCGGGCATGCTCACTTCGATTGCCAATTTGGCGATGGCGAAGAATGCCAAAGGGCTGCAACTCGAAGGCTATTGGGAAACGAATACGGAGCAGCCATGTGAATTTTCTCTGATCTCAACGAATAGTGCTCGGCTTTGGATCGATGATCAGTTGATTTTGGACAACACAAGTCAATTCGAACCCGGACCCGTCAAAGGCACGCGAACGATCTCACCGGGCATGCATCAAGTTCGAGCCGAATTCTTGCTAAAGACCCAAGGGGGTTCGTTTACGTTGGATGTCGGTGCGGTGGGCGATTCCAACCGGCTGAATCTTGACCAGTTGATGAGACCTTTTGAATCGGATCAGCCGAGTTCGCTGGAAAATCTGCAATACGAATTAGCAAAGTATCCTAAGCCAGCGATGGTGACGGGATCGTTGTTCGCGAGCAATCGAAAAGCGGCCGCGGCGAGCTTTTTTGAAGCCGAGTCTGAAACGTCGGGCGGCGTAAGCGAAACAGCGGATGACGTTTTGCCCAGTAGCGCTTTGCTGAATGGGCGATTGCTGGTGGGAGTGGCGATTTGTGCTGATGCAGGTCGAGTTACCGGCGTGAAACCGATTTACCTGAACGAAGCAGGGCTCTCCGCTGGAGACACTATCGGGCAAGAGGTTGGCCAGTGGCAATCGATGATCGCCAAGCCAGGTTATGCCGTTTCCGCGATTCAATTTGGACAGCTGGATTTGGCGGAAGTTCGGTCTGAGTTCATGCAAATCGGCGACAAAACGTTGTTGCCCGAGCGGGCTTACTCGCAAACGCTTGCCGGTTCGCCTGTGCCGACAGCCACCGATGCTGATCGACAGCCAGTGGTTGGGCTGCGAGGGCAAATGTCCAGCGATTCGAATTTGGAGAGTATAGAAGTCATCCGAGTGCTGAGCGCAAGAGGCCAATTGTTGTTGGTTTTGACTGAAGGGTTCCCAACCAAGGGACTTAAGAAGACTCCTGCACCTAGCGTGGTGAGGAAGGAGTTGAAAAAATTATCCAAGGAGTCCGCAGGAAAACTATCCGGTAAAACGGGTAGTGCACAGCGGACGGAATTGAAAGCTTTGGCGAGTTCGGTGGCGTCGGCTGCTGGTGATAGCGGCAATGCAGAATCAGAGTTTGTGGCGTTGTTGGAAGCACGGCGTTTGTATTTGTTGGCAGGGGATATCGAGTCTGCCTTTGCGCTGACCAAACGGATGATGGACGATTTTGATTACGACCAATGGAAAGATGTATTGGCGGTTTTTGCCGATTCGGCACGTCGAGCGGGTACTAGTTCGACCATCCAGCGAGCGGTGATTGCGGAGCTTGATCCTGCGATCGGTCGAGCCGAACGTCAATATGAATTTGAGGTCGCCGGTAAGTTGGCCGTCGGAGGGAAAATGATTGCCAAGGGGTTGAAGGACCAAATGAGGTTCAAAAAGTATCAGCAGCATTTGGACCGGTTTGAACAGTTAGCACGCGTCACGGAGCAAGCCCGAGTTGCGGCTAAGAAGTTGTTGGTTGATCCCGATGATGGAAGGTCCAATCGAAACATGGGAATCTTTTTTCTGGCGGTGTCTGAGGATTGGGACGAAGCGATGAACCATTTTGCTCGCAGCTCCAGTGAAGATTACAAGTTCATCGGCGACCACGATCGCAACTTTACTGCCGCCGATGGCGAGGTTGCGAAGAAGCTTGCTGATTGCTGGGTCGGCGTGGGGAAGAAGGTCGATGCGCTCACCGAATTGGCGAACAAGCGTGCCCGAACGATTTTGAAAAAAACGCGAGGGCAGGCTCAGGATGAAGACTTAGAGGATTTGGAGTCGGCGTTAAAGAATCTTTAGCTCGCAGGTTGTATTTACAGGACCGTTGCTTCAGTCAGGACTTTTTAGAACCGCGAATGCACTTAGTGCTTATCCCGATAGCCGGCAGTACAATTGGTTTAGTCGCGTGGTGATACTTTCTACGATGAAGCGTTTTGTTCTTCGAGGTTTTCAATGATGCCAAGATCTGTCTTTTGGTCGCTCTTCCTGATTCTTGTTCTAAATGCGTCTGCACGTGCTCAAACGGCCCGGCCGGTTGCGGCGGGGGCAAGAGCGTCATACACGACGGCAGATTTTTCGCACGTTGCTGACAAGAGTAAGGAGTTGGCGGCAAAGTATTCGGCTGAAGATGTGCTGGTTGTTTTGGATGTCGACAATACGTTGTTGGCGATGAATCAAGATCTGGGCAGTGACCAGTGGTACAACTGGCAAACGGAGCTGTTGAAAGATGAGCCTGCATCGGCGGATTTGGTCGCGGCTGATTTTGATGGTCTGCTTGAGGTGCAGGGAACGTTGTTTGCGTTGAGCAAGATGCATCCGCCGGAGCCGAAGTTGCCGGAACATTTGGCAGAGATTCAGCGGTTGGGGTTGGCGACGGTTGTGTTGACGTCGCGAGGGTATGGTTTCCGTGACGCGACTGAAAGAGAGCTGAAGCGAAACGGTTATGACCTTTCGTTAACGGCTCCACGTATCAAAGAATCGCGAGGGCGATTTTTGCCTTTTGATCCTGAGAATCCAGACGCTCATGGTCTTTCGTCGGAGATTGTTTGGAAGCTTAAAGATCAGCTTCGACCGGTAACGTACGCTCGTGGAATCTACATGACAGCGGGGCAGGACAAAGGTTATATGCTGCGAACGTTATTGGCGCGGATGGAGCCCAAGAAATCGTTTAAGGCGATTGTGTTTGTCGATGACCACAAAAAGCATACGACGCGAATGCATGCGGCTTTTGGTGGCGACTCGCTTGAATTGGCGACGTTTCATTACACACGCGAGGCCGGAAATGTGAGCAACTTCAACGCGTCGCAAAAACGACATGTCGTCGAAGACTGGCGACGGCTGGAGAGTTTTATTGGAGGCGTGTTAGTGAAGTAGAAGCGGGGGGCGGGTGCAAAAGTAAGTGCTTATCTTTGTTTATCCCAATACTTCGCGACAAAGTAGAAGAGGCATCGCTTAAGAGATTGCGAGATAGGCCCTTAGTTGGTTTTAGAGCGCCATAGCCTATGGCGGTGTCAATCGATGTCGACCGTTTGGTCGATCATGTTTTGTAGGCTCCGCCAGCCTTCGAGTTGTTCGTCGGTTAGCGTCGGACGTGGGCCGAGGTAACCACCCGCCTGGGCGAGCTTTTTTCGGTGCTGAACCGCGCGCAGCCAGCGTCTTTTTTCTCGTGTCAAATTGGCTCGTTCGTTGACGACCAGCCCTGTGACCATTTGGCGTTGATGCGATCGGCGGACGTCAAACTTTTTGCCAAAGTGTGGCTGGAAGCCGTAGCTGCGAATGATGCGAAGTGCTTCAGAAAGGACATGGTGGACATCAACGTTTTCGTGGTGCGAAGAAATAGTGATGTCATCGGCGTAGCGAGTGTAAATGAGGTCGTATTCATCGCAGATAAGAGAAAAACGAATATCCATCAAAAAACAAACTAAGTTGCTGATCATGGGGCTGGTCGGTGCACCTTGTGGCAGGCTGTCGTTGTGTGTCGTCAGCTTGCAGAGAAGTTTCGCGGCTTGGCGCCCCCATCCGATTTTGCGGAAGTAGTGCTGGACCATACTGCGTTTGATCGACGGAAAGAAGTCAACTAGGTCGATGCGGATTACAACTGCTTGTGCTTGATGGCATCTCGCATTGTCAACAAAAGAGACGCCGGGTTTGAAACCCGTTGCTAGGCCGTGGCTGCGAAGTTTTTTGAGCAGGCGGTGCAAGATTCTGCGCTGCATCGCTTTTAGGTCATCGTTGGGTACGTTGAGTTTTCGTCGTTTGCCAGACTTCTTGGGGATGCTGGTTTGTCGGTAGCTGAGATCTACGCTTTTAAGTTCGTCAATTGAAACGCCAATTCGGGCAGCCAATTCTTTGACGGTTCGTCCACCAGCGAAGAGTCGTGAGAGCCAAGCAAGAAATCGAAAGAGCAGTGTCATGGCTAGTCTTGGTCGGGTAAGCAACGAAAATCTACGAGAGACATCCAGTCGGAGTCTCTCGTAGTTAGTCTTGCAAAGACAATCGTTAGCGGATGCTTACGATTGCAGTTCTATCTAGAGCCACTACGGGTTCTCGGTCGACGAAACATCGACCTGCGCATTGCGCCACCAAGACTTGGATCGATTTTAGCAGTATTAATTTGCGCCACAATACAATCTTGTTGTAATAGCTATAGGGAATCAGTTTTGCATTTTAGTAAGGGCCTATGAAGAGTAGCCCGACGTGTTAGCGAGGATTTCCACAGGTCCCCGCTAACCGGCTTGTTCATTTAGTCATGCGCAGATAGTCGCCTTTCACTTCGTGAAAGAAGCGTTTGCATGGACGGACAAGCAGGACAGCATTCCTACAAAGCTAAGGTGCACTCGACAAATCTCTCATCCAGTCACTCCTGTGCAGTTCTTGAGATAAACGGCAAGACCACTGTTCATTCAGAGCCAACCGCTTTGCGAATGTCCGCCGGAGGTAGCGCTACTTTCACGGAGTGAAAGGCGACTATCGGTTCCTCGCGAACGCGTCGGGCTTCCACCGCGCAGCAAAAAAGCACCGGCGATTTACCGGTGCTTTCGTTTTGCAAAATGATATGGTTCGGTCGAACCGGATTACTTGTCCCAGCGCTTCGCAACAAAACAGAAACTGCGTCGTTCTAAAAGGTTGCAGGGCAAGCGATTAGTTGCTTGCGTTTGAAGCAGGTGCATCTTCGTCGTCTGCAAGTGCAGTGACTGCACCGCCGAGTGAGGCAAGGGTTAGCAGGCGACCGATGCCTGCACTGCCAGCGAGTCCGCTGCTTCTGCCGATGAATCCAGTTGCTCCACCGCGAGCACCGAGGACTCGGCCAGTTGAACTAGCAAAGTTTCCTGTTGCTCCACAGCAACCACCGCAAGATCCGCCGCAGCCGATTGATTCGGAAGCGTATTCAACAGGGCTCTGAGAAGCAGCTTCCATCGCGATTGGCTCGTTTGATGGAATCGGCTGGTCGACTTGGACGACTGACTGGGCTTGGCTGCATGGGCAGTCTTCGGCCAATGGAATGTTCAGTTCCGTAGGAATTTGCTGGCCGAAGGAAACCATTTTCATCGGGTTGTCGTTGCCAATTGCTTCGATTCGCATGGCGGCCATGCCTGTATCGGCAGTCGCAACCAAGTCGTAAACGCCAGCTTCAGTGTCTGGGATGGTGAACATGCCTTCGCTGTCGATTTCGACTTGAGCAACTGGCTTGCTGTTTTGCAGCAAGTGAACGGTTGTGCCAGTGATGTTTTCTTCGTTGACCAACGAGGTGATTTGCCCTTTGATGTTTCCATTAATGATTCGAACTTGCTGAGCGATTGGAGCGTCAGACAGCATCGCCGAAACTTGTTGGAGTCCGCCTTCTGCTTTGCCCAGCGTCATTGAAATTTCTTTTGGCAAAGCGGTCGCAACCAAGTCTTGAACGCCTTGGTAGGAAGTCTGGATTGTGGATAGTTGGATGAAGTCTTTGGTCGCTTTGGTGGCCGTTTGATCGACCATGATGCCTTGTGCGGCCAGTTGATTTCGGCCAGCGATGACTAGCGAGTATCGACCAGGCTTGACGGTGGTGATGGTGAATTCGCCCATTGAGTTGGTCGTTGCTTGGTGAACGACAGCGCTGTTTTGCATCGCGTAAACGCTTAGCCCGCTTGGCTTGTCGCCCATCACGGTAACTTGGCCGATTAGGTTGCCCGATTGGTCCAACGCGTAACGGTGGATCGTTTCGATGGCTTGTTCTGAAGTTGGGCTGATCGCAAGGCGATTGGCTAAAACAGGTGCCATGTCAGTCATTTTGGCGGTGACTTGAGCACTTGCTTGGCCAGCAAAGGTTGAGGCGACGATTGCCACTCCGAGACCGAAGCGAGAAACGTTTGCTAGAAGCTGGTTACTAATTAGTTGCATTGAATCGTATCTCGCAAAGGGCAGAACATACTGGATCGTTTTCCATGCAACCACATTTCGTGCGGCGGGAACCCGAGCAATCTACGTATTCGGCAGGTCGGTTAGCTAGCGTTTAACTTAAAACGGGGGGCCGGAGAAACTCGAACACCCGCAAACTTTAACATTCGAATGGGGTAGATGTGGCGAGCGGGATGAGGTCGGTTTGACCACAGCGTCGTCAGTTTGATGGCGTTTTTAGGGAGCCAATGAGCGGGCGGGGCCGGCTAGTTCGGTTGGATTCGATCGCGTTTAAGCGTTTTTTCAAGGCGAATCGATTTGTTGAAGAAACTTCAGGAGTGTTCTGAACCTTTGGCGCTGTACTTGCGTTATAGGTGTTCACCGAGCGAGTCGGCTTCGCGGTTTTTAAAACGCAAGCCCATGACGACTCGATATTAAAACGGAAGCGCAATTGAGCGACTCTTGATTTTGAAAGCCAGCGGTTTTACAAAAAGCCACTCAGCAACTTCAAGGCAAATCGCTCAGCGGTTTCCAAATCACAAAGGAATGGAGTTCGCTATGTTTTTGATCTTAACTCAAGTGCTTGTTTTCGGTGGCGGAATTGCCACGACTCTGTTCGTGCTTACGATTGTCGGTTCGGAAATCAAAGCCGATCCGATCGTGGGTTAATTGGTTAGAGGTTGCGTGGGTGGCTTGCGGCCAATCGCGAGGCTTACTCGTCATAGAGTTCTGGGAACACCTCGGCGGAGAGGCCTTGGCGTTTGATGAGCGAACGTAAGCGAGAGAGAAAGTCGAATTTGAAGTTGGCGACTTGTTGTTCGGTGATGCCGAGTTCATCGGCGGCGACTTTATTGGGAGTGCCTCGGACGACTAGCATTTCGATGCATTTAAGTTTTGTCCAGTCGGCTTTTTTCTGCCACTTTTCTACTTGAATGGCGATGGCTTCGGTGAGCGATTCTTCTTCTAATTTTTTTCGTTCGACGCTGCGGGCGATGCTGCTGGCGGGTCGGTCTTGTCCGGGCAGTTGCCATTGCACGTTGGTGTCGCTGGATCCGGCCGATAGCGGGATTTTTGGGCGACGTCCTTCGCGACGCATGTGGTCGGTTAGTTTGTAGGCACAGATGGAAAACAAATAGCTCTCCAACGGTCGACGGCCATCGTAGTTTGGCAAGCTGTTCAGGAATCCAACGAACGCTTCTTGGACGATGTCTTCGCTGGCGCTGCGGTTTGAGAGTCGGCTGTTAACAAAGGCCAGTAGTCGTCCTTCGTAACGAGCGATCAGTTCGGACCAGGCGTCGGTTTCTCCTGATCGAATTTGGCGGATTAGCAGGCGGTCTACTTCGTGGTTGCGCGTCATTAATGGTTTCTGGTTGGTGCTGTCTGCTATCGGCGGAACGGGGCTTCGCTTGTTTGGCTGGGGAAGGTCGTTTTTGCGAAGGTTGTCGTGCGGTGTGTTATTTGGGCAGGTTTTTTAAGAACGAGCCGAGTTGCGATTCGTCAACGCGTGCACTGGGAGTGCCGCCGGAGTCAAGATCGATTTGAAAGTCATCAACGATCGACGGCGAGTTAGCGTCTTCGCCTGTTTGGAGGTCTCCGACGAAGCTTACCGGTGATGCGACGTTGTTTTTTACCAAATCGAGATCGACATCAAGAGGGATTAGTTGGGCAATGGAAGGTTCACCGACAAGGTTAGTCAGGCCAAGGTTACTTGGGGCGTCGGCCGCGGCGGGTTGGTTGCCAGGTGGCGTTGCTGTTTTTTTAGCCGGCGACTTTTTGGGGGAGGGCTGATCGCGCAAAGTTAGGTGAGCGGGTGGGACGATCGTTTTTTTGCTGTTGAGGGTCTGTATTGGTTTGTCGGCGATTGGTTCTGCTTTTTCGGCGGCGTCTACGTCGTCTAGTGAGCCAATTTCGTCGGGATCGAATGAGTCAATTTCGCTGATCGTCGAGCGGGCAGCAGGGGCTTGATCAAGGTTGATTGCTGGATCGACGTTCGGGGCGACGACCGGGTCGGCATCAACGGTTTGTTCGGAGTCGCTAGAGCTCGAGGTGTTGACCGGGTCGACGAAGATCGTTTGTAAAGTATCTAGCGGGACATTGGGTAGCGTAGGCTTCGCGGACTGGTCGATTTCGTAAACGGCGCGAAAAGTGATGTTGCCCAGGGTCAATAGTTGGTTGGGCGAGAGAATTTGTTCGGTGTCGATGCGTTTGTTGTCGACGAAAGTCCCGTTGAGCGAGCCCAGGTCTTTGACGCAAAGTTGCCCGTCTCGTTCGAATAGTTCCGAGTGTGATCGGCTGACGAGAGCGTGTGGGATGGTCAGGTCGGCTTCTTTGCCACGGCCGATGATGGTGGGAAGTTTTAGGTTGACTTCCTTGGTTTTAGATTTGCCACCAACAATGACTAATTTCGCGTTGAGCATATCGCTGCCTTTCAACTAAGACGGAATTTCACTTGTTTCACTGCAACCGAGGTTGGTAACAAGTGGCATCAGGTGTTTGCGGGCCTGATTAGCGGATCATATTTTTAGACGACAAGAAACTGAGGGACTGGCGATTGGTTGTTAGACTTGGTTTTTCTTGCCAAAACTTGCAAAGTCGTATGAACTAGTCTACAAAATCTGCCGAAAATACTCAAACGATTTGGGTGGATTGGAGCAAATAACGTTCTAGAAAGCCCTTGCAAAGGAAGGATCGTTACTTATAATCCGACCTCGCAGTTTAGGGGTTTTAAGTCCTAGACGGTTGAAAATGCGGGTGTAGCTCAGTGGCTAGAGCGTCACGTTGCCAACGTGAATGTCGTCGGTTCGAATCCGATCACCCGCTCTCTGAATTGGAACGCTCGTGGTATTGTCCGCGAGCGTTTTTTTCGTGGTTTTTTATCGGTTTCAATGCTTGGTGGTTCGGCTACAATGCTGGCCTTCAAATTTGAATATTTGACCATTTAGGAACGAACGTGAGTACTGAAGTCCAAGACGAAAAGCAGCAGTTGAAGCTGGGTGTTGATATCAACGAAACCAGCGCCTGCGGTCGCCACATCACTGTGACAATTTCTCGTGCAGAAGTTGAGCGATACTTTACCGAGCAATTCGATGACCTCGTGCCCAAAGCTGAAATTCCTGGCTTTCGTGCAGGCAAAGCGCCTCGTAAGCTCGTCGAAAAGAAATTTCGTAAGCAATTGACGAACCAAGTCAAAGGCCAGCTGATCATGGACAGTTTGGCTCAGGTTAACGAGAGCGAAGATTTTTCCGCGATCAGTGAGCCGGATTTGGATTACGAGCAAGTCTCGATCCCTGAAGAGGGCGATTTCAAATACGAATTCAACATCGAGGTTCGTCCTGAATTCGATTTGCCAGAGTACAAGTCGCTCAAGCTCGATCGACCAGAGTACGAATTCACAGACAAAGACATCGAAGACCACATCACAAAGATGTCGAAGCAGTTTTCGACCTTGGTGCCTGTTGAGGAACCGGTTGCTGCTGGCGATCACGCGATCTGTGACGTGACCACTTCGTTTGACGGCGAAACCGTTGCAACGCATGAAGAGGTCACTTTGCAAGCTTTGAGTAAGCTTGATTTTGCTGACGGTACGATCGAAGGCTTTGACAAGCTATTGTTGGGTGCCGCCGCGGGGGACACTAAAAAAACCAAGGTAGAACTAAGCGACTTTGCTGACAACGAAGAACTTCGTGGCAAAGAAGTCGAAGTCGAATTCGAGATTTTGGACGTCAAACGCGTGGAAGTCATGCCAAATGACGAAGTCGCCGCTGCCGTTGGTCTGGGAACCGCGGAAGAACTAAACACTGCCATTCGCAACATGCTTGAGCAACGCCTTGAGTATTCACAGCGCCAAACGGTCCGCGATCAAATCAGTGGTGCGTTGACGGAGTCAGCGAACTGGGATTTGCCTGCGGACTTGCTTGAGCGTCAGGCAAGCCGCGAAGTGCAACGTGCCGTCATGGAAATGCAATCAAGCGGTTTCTCGCAGCCAGAGATTGTGGCTCGTGAAAACGAACTGCGTAAGAACGTTCACGAAAAGACAGCCGTCGCGTTGAAAGAACACTTCATTCTTGAGCGAATCGCTGAAGAGGAAAACATTGAAGACGCTCCGCAGGATTACGAGGTCGAAATCATGAAGCTGGCCGTCCAGCAACGTGAATCGCCGCGTCGTATTCGTTCACGACTTGAGCGAAGCGGCCAGATGGATGCTCTGCGTAACATGATCATCGAGCGTAAAGTGATCGAAATGATTACTGAAAACGCCACGATCAGTCCTACCAAGTACGAGCAAGAAGCTGACAGCGATACGACTTCGGTTAACTTGTTCTTTGGTGGAGCCAAGACGCACATTCCGGAAGCGAAGTACGAAGGTGGCGACGCTCCTGCGATCCCGGGCACTGAAAAAGATAAGTAGTCGGTTAGTTAAAGTAGTCGGTTAGTTAAAGCCTGCGTTAGTTTAAGGCCTGCTTCAAGCAAAGCATGCGTCACGCAAGGTTTTGTGAGATACAAAAAACAAAAAAGCTTGGTCGTTTTCGGCCAAGCTTTTTTTATTGGTGCCGGTGCTTTCAGCCTGGATTGCGCGCATGACGGGCCAAAAGGCTAAAAGCACGGTCGCCACCTTAAAACGGTTAAGCCTCGCACGTTTTAAGGGCTAAGCGGATCGTTTTAAGCTAGCGGTCGCTCGTCGTGGCCGGTTTTACCGACAGCTTGCCCAAAATGTCCCTAGCCGTTGGAATCCACCGATGAACTGGTTAAAGATGGGCTTGGGGCTCATTCCGCCTTGTCTATCGAAGATGATGTCGATAGCTTTAACTTTCCAACACGGTCTGGTCGATATCCGGGCCATACCTAACATTCGCGTCTAAGGATTTCGTCTTGAGCGATTTACCATTTCAACAGCCTTTTGACTCAACCTTTGGTGGCACTCCCATGCGAGAAACCAAATTTCACGACCCATTATCTCAGCTGCAGAACTCGTATTCCGCCGCTTCATCTTATCAACGCCAGCGTCAGATGACTCTGGGTGATTTGCTGCTAGAAAATCGAATCGTTTTCTTGCAGGGCCAGATCCACACCGGCAACGCCAACGAGTTGGTGATGAAGCTGTTGTACTTGCAGAGCGAGAACAAGAAGAAGCCGATTAACTTCTACTTGAATTCTCCCGGCGGCGACGTGGTGGCCACGATGGCGATCTACGACGTGATGCAACTCATGTCTTGCCCGGTGGCAACTTTTTGCGTTGGCCAAGCCGCCAGTGGCGCAGCGGTCTTGTTGGCCGGTGGTACCAAGGGCAAACGTTTTTGCTTGCCTCACTCTCGCGTCATGATCCACCAGCCTCACGGTGGGGTGAGCGGTCAGGTCAGCGATATCGAAATTCAAGCCGAAGAGATCCTGCGTAACCGCACTGTGCTGAACGAGATTTTGGCCAGCCACACTGGCAAGTCGGTTGAGCAAATCGCAAAAGACACCGATCGCGATTTCTTCTTGACTGCCGAGCAAGCCAAAGAGTACGGCTTGGTCGATGAGGTCACGGTGATTGACACCCCCGAAAAAAATGATGACGACGATGACGATGACGAGTAGTCGTTGCGGAGTTTGATTCGCCAGTTGTGCTGTTACAGCTGGCCGCCAGTTGTGCTGTTACAGCTGGCCACTTTTTACCAATACAAAACACCACGGTTTCGGAGCCCAAGCGATGCCAATCGTACCTTACGTTGTTGACAATACTGGCCGCGAGGAACGCGTCTACGATATTTACAGTCGCCTGTTGAAGGATCGTATTATCTTTCTGGGCCAACAAGTTACCGCTGACCTAGCGAACTCGTTGGTCGCCCAGATGTTGTTCTTGCAGTCGGAAGATCCCAAGAAAGACATTCACCTATACATCAATTCGCCGGGCGGTAGCGTGACGGCTGGTTTGGCGATCTACGACACGATGCAGTTCATTAGCTGTGACGTGGCGACCTATTGCATGGGGCAGGCGGCTTCGATGGGGGCGATGTTGCTGACTGCTGGTGCGGCGGGCAAACGTCATGCGTTGCCAAACGCCAGCATCATGATTCACCAACCGTTGGCTGGAATGCAGGGAACGGCGGAAGAGATCATGATCCACCGCAATGAATTGCGACGAGTCAAAGATCGCTTGAACAAGTTGCAGGTGTTGCACACGGGCAAGACACTTCAAGAGATTGAAGATAACACCGATCGTGACAATTTCATGACCGCCGAAGAAGCCAGAAAGTTTAACTTGATCGACAAGGTCGTGACGCACTTGGCAGATACGACTTTGTAAGTGAGGTTGGAAGCTTTAGACCGGAGGCTGGAGGGCTGATGGCTAAGAGCTTGGGTCCGGCTGTGCTAGGCATGCCCCGCAGTCGTTAGATAAGATGAATTCAAACACTGGTTCGCTTAGCGAGCCGGTGTTTTTTGTTGGTATTCTAGAGTGCGTCCATGTCTGATCGCGTAAGCATGGTCCCTATCGCAATGCCGAGTCGATGACATATTCCGTGTCGCGAATGGCAGGCTGTCGGCACTGTCGGCCATGGCAGCACTGTCGGCCACGCCTTGGCTCACGCGGTGGGTTTGAATTGGTATGATAGGCGATGCTGCACCGTCATTATTCCTCACTCCCCCACCGCTTCCATGCTCGAATCCATTGAACAGCGTCTCGTCGGAGACATGACCGATTACGAGCGTTCGATTCTGCGTCACGGTGCGGTGTGGTTCTTTTTGTTGCTGTTGGGTTACTACATTCTACGCCCCATCCGCGATCAAATCGGGGCGGCCTACGGAATTAAGAATCTGTCTTGGTTGTTTGCGGCGACATTCGGTGTGATGTTAATTGCGATCCCGCTGTATTCGGCGCTGGTCGGAAAATTCCATCGGAAGAAATTGGTGCCATCGATTTATGCTTTTTTTGTGGCGTGCTTGGTCGTGTTTTGGCTGGGGATGAAGGGGCCGACTCTCTTTCCATCGCTGGCAGAGCATCTTCCGGAGTCTTGGCAAATTTGGGTTGCCCGGGCACTGTTTGTGTGGGTGAGTGTTTACGGGTTGTTCATCATTTCGTTTTTCTGGAGTGTCGCGGGCGACATGTTGTCGACGGCTCAAGGGCGGCGGATTTTCGGCATCATCGCCGGCGGAGGAACGTGCGGCGGGATGGTCGGCTCTCAGGTCGCGGCTAGGCTGGTCGGGGTGGTCGGGGTGGCAAACTTATTGCTGATTCCAGCGGTCTTGCTGGTAGTCGCTTTGCTGGTTTATTTGTCGATGGAGAAAAGCTTTGGAGCGTTTCACACGAAGAATAATAAAAGCGTCGGCGGCAAACCCACTGGCGGAAATCCATTCGCAGGGTTTACTGCCGTTTTCAAATCAAGGTATCTGTTTTCGATCAGCCTGTTTGGAATTTTTTGGGCGACCTGTTCCACGCCTGTCTATTTCCAACAATCGGAAATTGTGAAGGCCACGTACGAAAATGCTACGTACGACGCGATGCTGATCGATAATGCCGGTAGTCTTTCAGTCCAGCAGTTGAACAGCGAGCATGCAAGACTTCAGAAAGCTGCTTCGGATGAAGCCAGTACGAAATATTTTGCCAACGTCGATTTGGCGGTGTCCTGTGTGACGTTGTTGTTTCAATTCGTCATCGTTGGTTGGATGATGAAAAAGGTTGGCCTTGGCGTCACGTTAGCGGTTTTGCCGTTGGCTTACGTGATTGGGTTGGCGGCGCTCGCTTTGTCACCAACGATTGCCGTGATGGCGGTCGTGGCGGTGTTGGGCAGGTCAGCGGAGTACGGGATTTGTAATCCGGCTCGAGAGGTGTTGTTTGCGGCGATTGATCGCGAGGATCGCTATAAGGCCAAAAGTTTTATCGATACCATTGTCCGACGCGGCGGAGATTCGGCAGTAGCGAGTATGTATAAAGGGGCTCGTGAGTCTTTAGGCATGGCAACGACCACGCTGGCTTGGGGGATGGTTCCGATCGCGGTTGCTTGGATTGGTTTATCCCTGTTTATTGGCAGCGAAAATCGTAAAACAATCGCCTCGAACGAGCAGGACTAATTGGCGTGAGCGTGTCTTGGGCGAAATGAGGCAGCCAATGTTTTAGGTCGCGTGAAGCATGGCACCCTTGCATTGCAGTTGAAATATCAGGTGCTTCCGGGGTTTTAGTGGCTGGCCGTTCAGGGTTTGCCAGCAACGCAAGTGCTCGACCTGCACTGCCTGATGAATGCACTTGCGAGATAACCTACCGCTGAGACGTTTGCTGTTGGCTCGCTCAATTGGCTGCAAAAGCAGCCCGCCAGTTTAGCGACGATCCGGAAGGCGGAGGCGACAGCGTTCTGCTGAATATCAGCGCCCACAATGATTCGGCAACTCTAAATTCTTACGACCGAACGTTGGAGCAAAAGCTGGGAAGCTTGGGGCAAAGGCCCCGTTGTCTGGATTGCCAGCGTTTGGTTCTAAGAGCGGCTGAAATATTAGCGACCGGTGCGGTTTGGATTGGCGCTGTCACCTCCACCTTCCGGCGCGTTGTTAAACTCAGCTACTAAATTATCGGAAGAACCAAATGTCTAAAGCAAGCGACGTTTGGCAGGCGCCAAAACGCTCGCAACGTTTTTTAGTTCTGGTTAGGCCAACGCGACGTAACGCTGCGTGGGCCATTTCGTAGCGGCGGTGAGAAGCCGGTTTGCTTCGCGGACGACTATCGAACCGGACGCCATTTTGGTTGATCGGGATTGTCGGCGGCTTCGGTGACGCGATCGTAATCTCGATCACGGTCGCCTGAGTATTCGTGCTCTTCTGATTGCGAGAACCTTGCACCGCGGTTGTACGTGCCGTTTCGTTGCCAATCGCTATCTCGTTGGTTCGCCTGGTTGCGATCCCAACCTTCTTCGGATCGCTGTCTGCTTTCGACTCGGAAGGAGTCCTCTAGCGATTCGAGATCGGTGTGGACGTAGGCGCCGTCGTCTCCCCAACGAGCATCACTTTGCGTCCAGTTGATGACGGTTGGGTCTTCAGGGGAGTAGTCGGCTGTGGGTGGTTTGATCAAAACGTCGCTGGAGGTTGTCAGCGTGCGTCCGTCTTCGGTGACGAAGCTTACATGCACCAGCAAACGGGCTCGCCGTGGAACGGATTCATCCCATGGAAGGTGCAGTAGGATGCCGTCGGTGTTTTCGTTTTTGTCGACAAAGAACAGCTCGGTTTCGCCGGCTAGGAAACGCCAGAAGCCAACGCGTTGGCGTTGCTTGGGGTCGATCAAGCTAACGGTCAGTTCGCCGGCTTGCAGTACGATTTGGCCGCTGGCGTCTTTGGTTTGTAGTAACAAGTTTAGGCCGTCGTCGCCTGGAGAATCGTTGACATCTTGGCCCGAAGTTACTGAGCGATTGACGACGATCTCTGTAGGGTTGTTTGGGTTTCTGGTGCTGCGGTGGTTGTCGTGGCTTTTGCCGAGTCTCGCAGATGCTTGTATTGCTGGGATGGTACGGCGGTTTTGTCCCGGTAGTTGTAGTTCAAAGTCGTTGGGGGTGACGTCACGTTGGTTCCGTGTTTCGCTCGGGAGCGGTAGGCTTTCTTGGCTGGGGGTGAACGGTGATTTTGGCGCCGATGTCGGATCAATAATGCCTGCGTCGATAGTTTCGTTGATGAGGTTTTCTTGGACGGGTTGGCCAAGGTTCTGTGTTGGGGCGGCGAATACCTGGGGGGCGTTCAGTTGCGTGCCGGGATCATGAATGATCACTCCGGGGTGGTCGGAGTAGCTTTGGACTGGAGTTCCGTAGATGACGTTTTCGGGGGAATAAGATTCAACTTGAGTTGAATAGGATCCGCCGTTGGTAATGATTTGGCCATCTGAAATAATTTCGCCACCGGAGATTATTTCTTCGTTCAGGATCACGTCATGGTAGTTCGAAGTCGCACCGTACATGGTTTGATCGATCGGATCGCCGGTGAACTGATGTAGTGCCAGGGCCGTCGATTCGTACCTGGATTTTAACGCTGCGTATTTGTCTTCGATGTCCAATATCTCAGCGCGCATCAATGCGGTTTCACGACGACAGTGTGGGTCGGCGTTGCAGCCAAGTGAAATTAACACGAAGCAGAAGCCAATAAAGCCCAGCAAGCGGCGCAGACCGATTGCTTGAGCAGCGCGAGTTGGCTGATTGAAAGCAGCTGAATACATGGTAGTTGACCAGGGGGGATCAAACGTTGAATCTTGGATCGCCAATAAAACGATCATTGGGTGCGAACAAGTCGTGCCCAAGGTTCAAATGAGGGTTGATCTTTAGAAAAAATCGTGAGGGTAGGGCAATGCCAATGTGTGATTTTGCTTGCCGAATGCCATTAAGGGAGGAAGCTGCTAGCAGCGTCCGGTCAAAGGTTGCTCAATCTTGTTATGCGGACGTGGACGATTGCTTGTTGGCGTTTCCAGTTCGTTCGTGGTTCCAGCGGGGGAATGGTTTGTGTGATTTGTGAGCAGGTATTGTTGGTTGGCTGTGGTTGAGTGGACTAAAGATGGGCGTTTTTTTTAAAGTGTGGATTTTCAAAACGCGAAGAACGCTCAGTTACTAACCGTTAGTGCGGTTTGGCCTTTGCGAGTATCGTTTCAAATTAATTTACAGGTGCGGCGATCGTTGTTGTTTATTTTCGTGAAGCGTGAATCGTTTGCTCAAGATGAGAGTGGAGATGTTCACAAACGCCAGTTTTCGCCAAGGTGGTCGTATAAGCTGCAACCGGGGGCAATGAAAAAATGGAAATTTTAAATCAAAAAAATCTCCATTGAAAATCAATCAGCGAGAACTCTTTTGGTGAGAGTCCCGCGGAACAACCTTGAACGAGAAAACTCAGCGGGCTAGAATTTGCGGCCTTAGACTCACCGACAACTAGACCGGAATCACCCTCGCCATGAAGTGTAACAAGTGTGCCAAACAAGCGACGTTTCACATCACCGATTTGACTGGAGACGGCGTCCTCGCTTTACACCTGTGCCCGGATTGTGCCAAGCATTACTTGCAGACCGAAGACAGTGAAAAGATTGACGCTTCGGCGATGAGCAGTGTGCTAGGCAAGCAGGTCAGCCCACTCAATCCGCTTAGTAAGGCCACTGAAGAGATGCAGGATTTGGATTCTCGTGAGTGTCCGATCTGCGGGATTTCTTTTTATGAGTTTCGCCAAGGCGGCCGTTTAGGTTGTCCGCACGATTACGTTTTCTTTAGCGAGGAGCTAGAGCCGCTGTTGCAGAACGTGCATGGTGAAAATGAACACGTCGGCAAGCAACCCAAGCGAGGTTTCTACGACACGCAATCGCAGACGGAGTTGATTCGTTTGCGTCGGGAAATGAAGGAAGCGGTTGAGCAAGAGGACTACGAGCAGGCATCGAAGCTTCGCGATCAGATTCGCGAGATTGCAAGCAAGGGAGTCGGCGAGTGATTGGTAAAAGATTGGTTGACCACGACGTCGTTGTTAGTAGCCGCCTTAGTTTGGCTCGTAATCTTGCCGACTTCCCGTTCGTTTGTACTTGTTCAATTGAGCAACTGGATGAGATTCAATCGCTTGTTCAAGAGCGGTTGGGTGATTGTCCGGAGTTTCAAGAAGTCTGTTTTGGCTTGCAGTCGACTACGGTCCAGCAGCGGCAGTTGTTGGCGGACCTAGCGGCGGTAAATCAATGTGAGGCCGCGGGGCAATATTTCCCAGAGGCGTTTGAGGCCGCGGGAGTTGAGGTTCCGGTAGCGGACGGTTCAGTCGCTTCGGTCGAGATCAATGACGAGGACCATTTTCGTATTTCCGTCACTCGCAGTGATGGCGACTTGCTGGCCGCTTGGCGAACCGCCAGCGAGTTGGATGATGTGGTGGAAGCGCACTTTCCGATCGCGTTCAGCGACAAATGGGGTTATCTGACGACCAGTCCCGCTGACATCGGAACTGCGATGCGCGTTAGTATGACGGTGTTTTTGCCGGGTTTGGTCGCGACCCAGCAAACGGAGAAACTTTTCCGCTCGCTGCAACAAAAAAACTTGATTGCTCGAAATGCGTTGACAGCCCAAGCCGGATCGTCGTTGGAAACAACTGCGTCGGTGGTCGAGCAGCCAGCGGATTTGTTTCAAATTAGCAATCTAAACACGCTCGGTGTTACCGAAGTAGATTTGATTCGTCAGGTCGAAGAAGCGTTGCCCCCGATCATCAATCTCGAACGTGAAGCGCGGGCGATCGTGTTGTCACAGCCTCAATCGATTATCCAGTTGCAAGTCAACGATGCGGTGCAGCAGCTTTGCTTGTTGGCTTTGGAAGGTGAAGAAAACAAAGTGCTGACCAACCAGTTGCTCTCTAGGGTTCGATTCGGTGTGAGTGCTGGATTGGTGTCCAACGATGTGATTGGTCGAGTGTTCCAATGTTTTTCGCTCGCCAGTAAGCGAGCCAAGCTTTCGCAAGCGATCGCAAACGAAGAGTACTCGGAGGCGGCCAGAATCCGCGATCACATTCGTTTGCTCGAAGATCAGTTGAGCCGATCGGATATTCAGGAGTACGGACAATGAGCATGGAAGACATTGTCAATCGATGTGGTGAGTGGTTGCGTGGTACCGGTCCGGAATCCGATATCGTGATGAGCAGTCGGATTCGGTTGGCGCGAAACTTGGCAGACTATCCGTTTATTCGTCGTTGCAACGATATTGATAAAGCCAATATTGAATCGACCGTTCGTGAACGTATTGTCGCCAATCCAAATTTAGATCGACTCAATTTTATCAACGTCGCTGAATTGAATTTGCTTGATCGGCAACTGTTGGTTGAGCGGCAGTTGATTAGCCGTGAACTCGCGAATTCTGAAGGAGCTCGGTCGGTCGCGATCGACGAACCGGAACAATTGAGCTTGATGGTTAACGAGGAAGATCACATGCGATTGCAAGTGATCAAAAGCGGTTTTGATCTAGATGGTGCTTGGGAGTTGATCAATCACTTGGATGATGAGATTGAATCGAAGATCACCTACGCCTACGCCGAACAATTTGGCTATTTGACGGCGTGTCCAACGAATGTTGGAACGGGCATGCGAGTTAGCGTGTTGGTGCATTTGCCAGCGTTGGTCATAACAAAGCAAGTTGAGAAGTTTTTTCGCAGTGCCCAGAAAATGAACTTAGTCGTTCGTGGGCTTTACGGCGAAGGCACGCAGGCGATGGGAGATTTCTATCAGGTGAGCAATCAGGTCACGCTGGGGAAGTCGGAAAAGGATCTAATCTACTTGGTCGAGGATGTGATCGGTAAGGTGCTCGAGTACGAACGGATGGCTCGTGAGGTGTTGATCAACGAGAAGCAAAATGACTTGTTTGACAAAGTCAGTCGAGCCTACGGGATGCTGCGGAGTGCTCAGCAGATCAGCAGTGAGGAGACGATGCATTTGTTGTCTCGTGTGCGGATGGGCGTTTCGTTGGGGCTGATCGGTGAGCTGGAGATTCCGGATATCAATCAGTTGTTCATTCAAACGCAGCCAGCTCATTTGCAAAAAATTCATTCCAGCGAGCTAGATACTGACGCGCGAAATATTGAGCGTGCGAATTATTTGCATGACCAATTGAAACTCGACAACGGCGACGACCCGCAGGTGAATTGAAGAAGAAGGTAAAGAAAGTAGAGAAGGTAAAGGCTGGAGGCGCCAGTACCACATTCAACTCGCTTAGGAACTGTCACGGAATAAGTTCCGCTTTTCCTGACCCGAATGCGTAAGCGGGGATCATTCTGCCCCGCTAAATCCCGCGCTTACGCGTTCGGGTTAGGTTTTTGGCTCATTTGAAATCGGGATCTTATTTCGTGCCTGATCCTTCGCTCGTTTTTTTATCGGCTTTGCTTTCGTCGGTAGCCCGAAGATCGGCCAACCATTGGTCGGTGCTTTGCGGATCGGCTAAACGGCACATCTCTTCGAGCTGATCGGCGATCTCGTACAAATCGTCTCGCCATTGGTCGTGCGAAATGTCAGCTGGGCACAACTCTGCCACTTCGTCGATTAATAGTACCAATCGCAACAGGTGCCGGAACACGATGCCTTCTTGCTGCTGGAGTTTGTTGCCGGTGATGTACTTGTTGAAGTCCGTTCCGTACTGCAACGCTTCGCCAGCTACCCAGACGGGACTGATTCGTAGGTCATCCACTGAAGGGAAATCGTATTCAAACAACCGTTGAAGCTTTCGCGGCAAGGTCAGCAGCGGAACGTAGTCTTCTTCTGGGATCCAGCCGCGATCTTCTTCCTCGTCTTTTGGCAGTGCACCGATTTCTTCAGCAGACGCCAGGCCCAAGGTCAACAGTTTTTCGTCTAGGCGAGTTGTTGCGAGCGGGCCTGGGGGGAGTTCTTCGTGAGGCGGAATCCGCGTGGATCGGCCGAGCGACCGTGATAGCTCTAGTAGGCTCTCTAGTGCCATGATGCGTTCGTTGCGGTCGGCGATACCAAGGTGTTTCATCAGGAACACGGCGTATAACGGATGAACGCCGCGTAGCTTTAGCAGGTCGTCCAACGCTTCGGTCGGCGTTGCGGTGATCGGCTCGTAGTCCGATTCGTCTTCGGGGGGAGCGGATTTCTTTTTGCTAGGTTTGTCCTTGCCGGACGATTTGGATTCGTCGGAAGCTTGGGTGCTGGAGCCGCCTAGGGTCAGGCTGCCGCCAAGGCCTCCTCCAAAACTCAATTTTGACAGGTCGGGAGGGCTGTCTTCGGCTTCTGTTTCGGCAACCTCTTCGGCGTGTTCTTCGCCAGCTTGTTCTTTGGCGATTTCGGCGATCGGGGGCTTTGGGTCCAACGTCAGGTAACCGCCTCGCCAGAGTGTGATTAATTGGCGGTTCAAGCGGCGTTGAGCGATCTTCAGATCGGCCGGTTTCATTAGTCGGCCGTTGAGTAGTTTACGGATTCGTTTGACGTCGGGCGACAGGTCCAGCATGTAGATTAAAAGTCGCCAGGTTAGCGGCCCGCGCGAGGATAGGTCTGCCGAAGGGGCTTCGATTAGTTTTTGAAACTGGGTCTCGGTCCAGTACTGCTGTCCTTCGCGTCGTTTAGGCTGTTTCTTTTTAAGTGCCTTTTTTGCTTTGCGAAGTCCGGGGTCCTTGGTGTCGTCGGGGATCGAGTCGTATTTTTCTTTCCACTTGAGAATTTTTACATCGTCTTCATGGGGCAGTGCGAAAACGTAGCCACGATCATCGAACTGCGGCCGGCCGGCTCGGCCAAACATTTGATGAGCGGACGCGGCTTCGACGACTTTCATCTTGCCGCGTGGGCCTTTGAGCAAAGTCGGCATCACGATACTACGAGCGGGCAGGTTGAGGCCGGCGGCGAGGGTTTCGGTGCAAACGCAAACGCTCAGCAGTTTCTTTTGGAATAGATTTTCCACGATCTGGCGGTATCGAGGCAGGACGCCAGCATGGTGAACACCGACGCCACGAATCAAGATCTGTTTTAGTTTCGGGCCGACGCCTTTGGACCAATCGTATTTTTCGAGTTCATCCGAGAGGCTTTTTTGCTGCGCTTTGTCGACGCACTTTTTGCCTTTTAGCATTTCAGCCACCGTCCAACATTGTGAGCGATTGAAACAAAAGAGCAGCGTCGGTGTTTGTCGAGCTTCTTCGATACCGGAGACCATTTCTTCGATGTGGTCGGGTAGGATTTTGTCGTCGACCCAGTGGAAGGAAAGTGGCACCTTGCGATCGTGGCTTTGGACGAGTTTTAGATTGCGGTCGTGGACGCGGTTGAGCCAACTGGCGAATTCCATGCTGTTGCCGACGGTTGCGGAGATCAACAGCGTTCGTACGTGCTTGGGCAGCATGCTCAGTCCAAACTCCCAAACGATCCCACGTTCACGATCGTTGAAGCTATGGAATTCGTCCATCACCACCGCCCACACGTCATCGAAATCGAACACGTCGGTGTCCAGGAGTCGGTTGAGTAAGATCTCGGCGACGACGACTAGGATTTTGGCGTTCGGATTGACTTTGCGATTGCCGGTTACTAACCCTACGTCGTCGGCGGAGAACCCCCACTTCACTGCGGACTGCTGGATGTCGCGGAATTTTTGATCGGTCAGTGCGATTAGCGGCGTGGTGTAGTAAGCCCGTTTGCCCAAGTGCAATGCTTCGAACAAAGCTGCTTCGGCGATTAGCGTTTTGCCAGTGCCCGTTGGAGCGCAGACAAGGACGCCTTGTTCGGACGTAAACCAAGTCAGCATCGCTTCTTCTTGGACGGGGTAGGGTTCGAACGGGATTTGTTCGAAGTAGGCCTCGGCGATATCGTCGCGACGGTTTTGCATGTTGTCGGATTTGGTAGAGTCGCTGGAAGTAATTTTGATCTCCGATGCCATCAAAGTGTTGTCAATCTGAGTGCCGCTCGTGCGGTCATTCGAAGCAGTGCTATCGTGTAATTTTTACAAATCATGCTATCACGGCATAGAGCCTGTGAACTAGTTATTTGTTTTTCGCGTATGGTTATCATCGCGTCAAAGCCACTTTCGGCGAGGTATGAGCCGTGTTTTCGGAGGTTATTTGGTTTTGAAGTGTGTGGAGGTCTGTCGCCACTTTCAGCAAGAATTTTCGTTATGGCGCAGTTCCATTCATTTGGCATCGTAACTGCAATTGAAAGTTTCGAACCCAGCAACTGAGTATTTTTATCGAGATGAAACAAGATGGCCAATCGCAGCAAGAGTCGCAAACGTAAGAAGAGTAAAAAACGAGGAGCCGTTGGGTTGTTGGCTTTGGAGTTAATCGGCGTTGCCGCCTTTGCGGCGTTACTGACATTCGCTCAAGGCCAGCGAGAAGCGTCGGTTGACGCGTCGCAAATCTCAAATTCTGTGGTGCCCGCAAATGTGGCGGGGAACACCGGCGACTGGCACTCTCACGATCCTCGGTTCACTCAAGTGATCGGCGATTTATGGGAAGCCGGATTTTAATCGAGCTCGATTACGGCGTGCAGTAAACGATGATCTGATAGCGTCGTGTCGATGACGCTGTATTTTGTAAACGGCGTTTGTTGTGCTTGGTTGGTTTGTCGAGCCACCATGATCCAGTCGATCACGGATTTGGGTTGCATGGTGGAAAAGGTGTAGTCGTCGGGGCGAGGGTTCGATTCGGGGTAACAGTGGAACGCTTTGCTTGCAAGGATTAGGTCTAAGGCATTGCTGGTGCTGCCGGGCTGTCTTGAGTGAGGAAAGCCCGCGGGTGTCGAATTGAAATCGCCGGCCAAGATCAAGCGACCGGCGGTTTTGTTTTGGCCGAGTTTGGTGAGTAATTCCGCGCCTGCTGCGCGGACGGTTTCGGAGCGATGTTCGAGATGGATTGCGCCGACGCGAATGGTTTTGTTGGGTGCCAGTTGCACCGATGCGATGGCGCCGCGTTTACAGCCGACCAGCCAGTCTTCCCATGCCTTTTCTGGTGGGAAGTCAATCATTTGAGCGTCGGTGATTGGGTAGTGGCTGAGGATTGCATTGCCAAATTGCCAAGACCCGTAGATGAAGCCAAAGTCTAAGTTGCGTTGTTGAACGTGGTAGCGGTAGCCGGCCGCTTTGGCGATCGCGGCGGCTTGGTTTTGTCCGCCGCTCCATGTGGAATTAAAATCGACTTCGTTTAAGACGACGATGTCGGCATCGATTGCTTGGAGAGCTGCTGCGATCGCGGCGATGCGTTCACGTTTTGGTTTTGCCGATTCGGTCCAGTTGCTGCTGGCGGTGCCGCGGCCGTGAGCGATATTGAAGCTGACGATCGACAGCTCGTTGTTGAAGGTTCGTTCGCTGTTTGTGTTGTCGCTGCTCGCGCTGCGGTCAAAGGTTTGCAGGCGGTTGTTGGGTGCTCGTAAGCGTGTGTAAAGGTACGGGCCGAGGCCGATCAGGAGTAAGGCTAGGAGTATCCAGCGAAACAACTTTTTGGGTTTTCGTTCTTGGTTGATCGATTCGTTTTTTTCAGCTGGGCTAGTTTGCATCCTTGGTCTTCTTTTTTTCTTGTTTCTTTGGTGTGGCTTTCGGTTTGTTCGGTTCGGCCCAGATGCCGATCTTTTGTTCTTTGGCAGACGCTTCGGCTGCGACCAATTCTTCGGCTCCGTCGAACGGAGTGCCGTTGTACCGAGCCCAGCCACGTTTGATAAGTTCGACGCCAAGGTTGAATTCATCGCCGTCGAAGTCGCCTTTTGTTTTTCCGACAGGAACAATGAGTTCTACGATCTCTCGCATGACCTCATCGCGGGCAAAAGTGTGGGCGGTGACGACTTTTTTTCTGGCAATTTTTTCAGTTTCTTTTCTGCTTTGCATATAAAACGGTTGGCCGGGGTCGGGCGAATCCACCCCGAGAAGCAGCATGTAGTGAGTTTCTTTTCCTGTGCTGAATTCAAAGTTGTCTCCTCCCCAAACCTTGGTGATACGACCGGTGCAGGATTGATTGACGGGATCTTTCAGCGGCGCAGGGATGGCTCTGCGTTTCGATTGCTCGCAACCTTGGCCCAATATCGTTGCGAAAGCGGCAAGCAGGCTGCATGCAAACTGAAATCGCAGGCGACGACGTGGAGGATTCATGATAAAACAATTTGGTTAGGTCTCAGGTAGATCGCGGGCAGCCCTTGCTTGTCCCGGCCGTTTGCCAATGTCTGCTCGCTATTGTAACCCACCGTGTCGTATCCATGAACGTCGCCAGCTTAATTCAAATCGCTCGGTCAGTGCGTTGGTTCGCTGGCTTGACGGTGATTGCCTGCGTGTTGGTGCAGAGTGTGGCCTGTGGGCAGGTGCTGGAATCGAACGAAGCCGCGCCGGAAAAAGCTAACAGCGATCTGGATGAGTTGATTACCAGGTTAGTGCTGGAGAGTATTCCGCATACGTTTACTGATACCAAAAAGTGGGGGCAGCAGGCCGAACGGTTTGACGGTTTCAAGCGTGAACGCGACGGCTTGAGGTTCAAGGTGACTAAGCGAAAGAAAATGGTCAACCACGGAGAGTGGAAGAAGTACAGCGTGTCGCTTCGGGATGCGGAAGAGAAGTTTGCTATTTCGGTCAACCAGATGCGTGAGCTGCCTAATAATTCGGTTGGCTTCAATGTTGAATTTTTGGCGGATCTGAATGTGTCGGGGCGTCAGTCGAAATGGGTCAAGGGCGTGCAGCTCTACAGCCTGTCCGCGAAGGGGCATGCTCAGGTTCGGCTGCGATTGGCGGTCGAGCTAGAGGTGAAGACGGATCGGAAGACGTTTCCGCCGGATCTGTTGTTCGTGCCGAAGGTGACTTCGGCCGATGTGCATGTGGATGAGTTCCGGATCGATCGAGTCGGTAAAGCCGGCGGCGAGTTCGCTCAGCAGCTCTCGCGGCATGTCCGTCCGTTGCTTGATGAAAAGATCGAAACGAAGGAGCAAGGGTTGGTCGACAAGATCAATAAAAAAATTGCCGCCAAGCAAGATCGGTTGCGGTTGCCGATTAGTAAGGCGGTGAACTCAAAGTGGGGTAAGCTGTCGAAAGAGTTCCTGCCGGATTCGGTGAAGGATGCGGCGGAATAGAGTATCGGGTTTGGTGTACGTGGCTGGGTTGGATGCCTAAAAGCCTTTATGTGAAAAGCCTTTATGTGAAAGACGCACAGGGACGATTGAGCGTTCCTAGTGAGCTGCTTTTTTCAACGCCCGAGTGAACTTCGGTTCGAAAACGATCTCGTGCTCGGTCTCTAGGTTGATCGCCAGTCCGAATTGCCGTGGCAGTGAGGTTAAAAACTCGCGGCCGGAAACGGTGAAGCATTTGAGTTCGTCGTTTTCGTCCAGCGGAACGTCCTTGAAGTACTCGGCGAACGTGCCGGCGTGGTCTTCAGAGGTGAAGCCTACAATCGCGGGGAAGTTGCCCAGTTCCATCACCAACGCGGATGTATCTTCTTGGTCGCCATCGGATACGTCGATGCATAGAAATTCGGTTTGCAGAATCGCGGCTGAAATTTCTTCGGTCGATTCGTTTTTAATGGCTTCGATGAGTGCGTCGTTCATGTCAAAAACTAGGCCAAGTGGTTTATAGTTGTGCTGCGGGCGTAGTTTCTAACGTTTAAGCTCGGCGGAGGCAAGCCAAACCAGCTGTGAACTGGCGGGGAAGGATCGTGATGGTCTGAAATCAGCGAACCGGTTACTGATTGGGCAAAAAGCCAGTTGGGCTAGCTGGCGCTAGTGTTGGTGATTGAGTGGTTGGTCGCCGTTACAGTAGATCTCTATTGGATGGGTGCGGATGTCATTATTGCAGTTTGTTTACTTGCTACCGCTGATTGGTTTGTGGGTGTTGGCTGGTTTTGACGAACCGCTGACGATGATCGCAATCGCGACCACGTTGTTCTTGGCGATCAAAACTCACTCGCTATTGATCTATCGGGACCGGCGTTTGAGAAATGGAAACGAGTTCGAGCTCGATTTCGCAAGTTGGTTCGGTTGGTATGCCGTTTGGTGGGGGCTGAAGCCGAGCGAGTATTTTCAGCGACAGCCAAAGCGAAAGTGTGACCGAGGAGAATTGGCATTTGCGGGATTGAAGTGTGTCATTGGCGCGTTGTTGTTGACGCTGGTTGTTCCACGCGTGCTGAATCATCCGAATCAGAGTGCTGGCCGTGAGATCGCCGGCGGTTGGTTGGGTATGATTGGGATCGTGTTTTGTATGCACTTTGGTTACAGCCACTTGGCGGCGGTAGTGCTGCGATCACGAGGTCGATTGGTAACGCCGATCATGAATTGGCCTGTGGTTGCGACGAGCGTATCGGAGTTTTGGGGCAGGCGTTGGAACCTCGCGTTTCGCGATTATGCTCACGTGACATTGTTCATGCCGCTGGCTCGGAAATGGGGCGCGGGGGCGGGTTTGATCGCGGGTTTTGTTTTCTCGGGGGTCATCCACGAGCTAGCTATCTCTTTGCCGGCACGAGGTGGATATGGATGGCCGATGTTGTACTTTTTGATTCAAGGGTTGGGGGTTTGGGCGGAACGGCAGTTTTCAAAATTGGGTTGGTGGGAACCTGGTTCGATGGTGAATCGAGTCTGGGCGATTGTGGTCGTTGCTTTGCCAGTTCCGTTGCTGTTTCACCAGGCTTTTGTAACTAAGGTGATCGTTCCGATTGTTGATTGGTGTGATTTGAGTTGGCTGCTGGATTAGCAGTTCGATGTTTTTTTAAAAGTTGTGAGGGGCCCGAAATGTTGAAAACTCTGATTATCGTGGGTGGTTGCTTGCACTTAGCGACTTTGTTGGGAAGTGCTCAGGTGCCCAACGAAATGAAGTTCAAAGAAGAACTGCCAAAGCTCAATCGACTACTGCAACATTGGATTTGGACCGCTGGCGGTTATATCGTGTTGAATATCGTTGCGTTTGCGTTGGCAAGTCTGTTGCTGGCAGACGAATTAGTTTCAGGGACGGTGCTGGCTCGTAGCATTTGCGGTTACATCGCCGTGTTTTGGGGAATACGATTGTGGATTCAATTGTTTGTTTTTGATGCCGAAGAGTATTTACGTAACTGGTTTTTGAGGCTCGGATTTCACGGGTTGACTTTGGTTTTTGCGTACCACACGATCGTGTACGGATATGCGGCGCTAAGGGTTTAGTTGGTCGGTTTAGTTGGTCGGTTTAGTTGGTCGGTTTAGTTGGTCGGTTTAGTTGGAAGCAGTGTCGTCGTTGACCGCGAGAGTTGAATCATGAACATTACAGAATTCGCCGAGCAGATTGTTTTCGGGAAAACGTTGGCTGAAAAGCTGGCGGCTCCCGGTAGACTCTCGATCGACCCCAATCGAAAGCATCGAAAACCATTCGGCGCGATCGCTGCGCCGGGGCGGCCGCATGGGTTGGAGATGCGGATGTCCGGCCAAGTTGGGGTGACTCGGCCGCGTGATGACAATCTCGAAAACGAAGCTGAACGCGGTAAGCTGTTGCACTTTTTGGCTAACCATGAGCTGTTGGCGACTGAGTTGATGGCGTTGGTGTTGTTGAAGTTTCCCGATGCGCCGCATGCGTTTCGGCAAGGGGTGTTGGTGACGCTGCAGGAGGAGCAGGCTCACACGCAAATGTACATCGATCGGATGCGCGAATGCGGTGTGGAGTTTGGGGAGTATCCCGTGAGCGGTCAGTTTTGGCAGGTCGTTGCGCCGATGCAGTCGCCGATGGATTTTGTGTCGCGGTTGAGCCTGACGTTTGAGCAAGCGAATTTAGATTACAGTCAGCATTTTGCAAAAGTGTTCCGGCGGATCGGCGATGATGCGACGGCGAGTATCTTGCAACAAATTTATGAGGATGAGATTGGGCACGTGCAACATGGGTTGCATTGGTTTCGGCAGTGGAAGGATCCCGAGCAAAGCGATTGGGAAGCGTATGAGACATCGCTTGAGTTTCCAATGTCGCCGCAACGGGGGCGGGCACCGAAGATTGATTTCAATCGCGATGGTCGGTTGCGGGCTGGGTTGACGGAGCCGTTTGTTGATGCGATTGAGGTGTTTCGAAAGTCTCGCGGGCGAGCGGTTTCGGTTCGTTGGTTTGATGCGGGGGCTGAGTCGGATGTGGCGGGCAGTGTCGATCAAAAAACGAAATCGCTGACGCAGATGCTGACGGCGGATCTAGGGTTGGTGATGTTGTCGCTGACCAAGCCGGATGATTTATTGTTGGTCCAACGTTTGCCTTCGAATCGCTTGAAGAAGCGGTTGATGGACGCGGGGTTTGAGTTGCCAGAGTTTGTGCCGATGGGGCAGGCCCAGATTTTGGCCGAAAGAAATCTGCACGACGCGGCGCCATGGGCGTGGACGCCTGCCGCGGTGGAGGTGGTGCGAGAGTTTGCGGTTGGTCTGAAGCATGAGCTGCCGACCTGGCAGGATCGCGATGGGTTGCTTTTTCGTAAGTCTTGGTCGACGAAGCGTTTGATCGAATGGTTGTCTGATTGCAATCAGTTGTCTGATGATGAACGACTGGAATTTCTCTGCAGCCCGGACGTGGTTGGGCTGGTGGTTGAATCGGTAGAGCAGTTCGAGGAGGCGAGGTCTGATTTTGAGTCGCGTGGGTTTGGGCATCTGATTCTCAAGCCAGATTTGTCGGCTTCGGGGCGAGGGCAAAAGCGGTGGCCGGTCGGCGGGAGATTGCGTGACCGAGAGCTGGCAGAGTTGACGGTGTTGTTTGAGGGCGGGGCTTGCGCAGTTGTCGAGCCTGAACTGGATCGGCTGATGGATTTTTCAATTTTATGGGACAGCCAGGGCAACTTGTTGGACTGGAGCCAGCAGTTGATCGGGCCGGGGCGGAAGTACCTTGGCAGCGTTTTGGGTAAATCGCTGTTTGGCTGTGACTCCGACGTGAAGCGATTTTTCTTGGCCGATAAAGCGAAGAAGGTAAGGCAGGTTTCGGATTGGCTGGATCAGCGATTGGTACGAAGTGGAATCGCATCGCAGTTGTCGAGTCCGTTTGGGGTCGATGCGATGGTTTATCGAGATGTTACGGGAGAGTTGAAGATTAAGCCGATGGTTGAGCTGAATCCGCGAACCACGATGGGCCATGTCTCACTGGCATTGGCTAAACGGTTGGCTGGCGGTGTGGTGGGGCAGTTTCGGATCTTTACGGCGAAGCAGTGGCGAGAGGTTGGCTCGGGGCTTGAGGCCATGCCGTTGGTTTGCACTCGGGAAGGGCACTGGAAGTCGGGAGTTATTCCGCTGGGCGATATTGATTCCGCGGCGAAGTTGATTCCGGTCGTGTTGGTTGGTGGTGCGGCGGTTGGTGGTGCGACGGTTGGTGGTGCGACGGTTGGTGGTGCGACGGTTAAGGCTTTGGGATAGTCGTAGCCAAGTTTGTTGATTTAGGAATGCTTCAGCGAAGCTAAAAAAGTGGTGCTGGTGCTTCGAGTCTGTCTGCGTGAGCATGACAGGTTGGAAGCACCAGCACCACAGGATCCTTGCTAAGGCTGTGTGCTTCCATCGCTAGTTGCGGCGTCCGCCAAGGAGCCCGGCTTTGTGCAGGAAGTACAGTAGAGTTAGTAGCGATGAAACGAAGGCGGCGACGTAGGTCATCGCGGCAGCGTTGAGAACTTTGTCGATGCCGGTACGTTCTTGAGGCAGTACGATGCCTGCTTCGACAACCAATTGTTTGGCTCGAGCGCTGGCGTTGAATTCAACGGGTAGTGTTATGAGCTGGAAAAAAAGGAACAAAGAAAACGCGATTGCTCCGCCGATGAAGATGTACTTGCCAAATGGGCCCGCGATTTGTCCTGCACTGGAGAGCATGATGCCGATCATCATGCCCCAGGTGCCGAAGCGAGTGCCAAGGTTTGCAGCGGGAACAACTGCACTGCGCCATTTGAGCGGGTAGTAGCCGGTGGCGTGTTGGATTGCGTGGCCAGCTTCGTGGGTCGCTACGCCGATGGCGGCGATCGATGTTTTGTCAAAGACCGGTGTTGAAAGGGCGAGTTTCTTTGTGCGTGGGTTGTAGTGGTCGGTCAATGAACCGTCGACTCGTACGACTTGCACGTCACTTATACCGGCTGCGTCCAAGAGTGCTTGGGCTGCTTGTTGGCCGGTGTAGCCTCGCTGGGATGGAACTTTGGAGTACTTGGCAAATCGAGTTTTGACCAGCCAAGCTGCACCGCTGGACAGCATCATGCTAGGTATGGCGACCCAGAGCATGTATCCGAGATTGATAAAAGCGAGAGGGGCGAGCAAAGTCAACGCGAAGATATTCATGGAAAGTAATCGAATGATTGAAGTGGACGTGAAGCGGTCGGCATGATTTTAGACTGGCTGGCGTTTGTAGGCCAGTCAGGTCCAATTTGCTGGAGATCTGCTAGCCGGACACTTTTGCCAGCACATTTACGCCATGTGGATTTTTTCGCGACCTTCTGTCACGGCTTTGGTTGCGTTTCGCGTGTCGACGATCAGTTTCGCGTTTTTCACGATCTGGTCCCAGTCAAAAGCCGAATGGTCCGTCGAGATTAGGACGCAATCGAGTGAGCTAACGTACTCGGCGGTGGCAGGGCAGTGCTCAAGTTCGGGGACGTCGAAGCTGCGCATCTTTGGGAGCTTGGGGATGTGAGGGTCGCAGTAGCTCAGATCGGCTCCTCGTTCGCTTAGCAGTTCCATCAGTTTGAACGATGGGCTTTCTCGCGGATCATCGACGTCTTTTTTGTAGGCGACGCCAAAGATTCCGATCTTGCTGCCGCGGATCGGTTTGCCTAATTGGTTCAACGCTTCAGCCAAACGATGAACTACATACAGCGGCATGCTGGTGTTGATCTCGCCGGCGAGTTCGATGAACTTGGTGGGCATCTCGTGTTTGCGAGCGACCCAGCTGAGGTAAAACGGATCGATCGGAATGCAGTGTCCGCCTAAGCCGGGGCCGGGGTAAAACGCTTGAAAGCCAAACGGTTTGGTTTTGGCTGCGTCGATAACTTCCCAAATGTTGATGCCAATTTTTTGGAACAAGACTTTTAGCTCGTTGACCATTGCGATGTTGACGCTGCGGTAGGTGTTTTCCAAAATCTTGCAAGCCTCGGCGGCTTCGCAACTGTTGACTGGCACGACTTGGGTGATGGCTTGTTCATAGAACAATGTGGCCAGTTTCAGGCTGTCGGGTTCGAGGCCCCCGACGACTTTGGGGATCGTGCCGGCGGTGAAGTCGGGATTGCCAGGGTCTTCGCGTTCAGGGCTGTAGGCGAGGAAGAAATCTTCGCCGGCGGTGAGGCCTGATTCTTGCAGAATGGGCAGCAAGACATCTTTGGTGGTGCCAGGGTAGGTGGTCGATTCTAGGACAATCATCTGCCCGGGTCGTAACGACTTGGCGATTGCTTGCGTGGTCATTTCCACGTACTTCAAGTCGGGGTCACGACTGTCCGAGAGTGGGGTGGGGACGCAGATCAGGATGACATCGGCTTCGCTAAGGCGGGACATGTCGATGGTGGCGTCAAAACGTTTTTGTTCGAGCCAGCCAGCGATGGTCGTGTGTTCGATGTGGGCGATGTAGCTGTTGCCAGATAGCAGCGAGTCGACTTTTTTCTGGTCGACATCAAATCCGATCGCAGAAAATCCTGCTTTGATGTAGGCGTCGATCAGCGGTAGACCGACGTAGCCTAGGCCGATGATGCCGACGTTGCAGGATTTGTCTTGGATTGATTTAAGTAGCAGGTCGCAGTGATCTGAGGGCATTGTTGTTGGTGGTGGGGGCAAAGAGGCTATGGAATACCGGTTGTGAAAAATACACAACCGGTGTCTCCAATTGAATGACACGCACGAAAGATTACTTTAAAGTTGCCGTGTCTTCGAGACCCCTCCCGCCAACGTCGCTACTGTTTGATGGGCGATCTTTTTCCTTTTCGTGAGGGTTTTTCAGCTTGGGCAATTGCTTTGCCGGTTTGCCCGTAGGTATTTGCACCATAGCCGTACTGGCCGGAGTAAGCGTAGGCTTTTTGGTCACGGCGACGAAGGCCGTTGATGACAATACCGCCCAATTCGATGCCCATCGAGTCAATCGTCTCTTTGGCTCGGGTTGAGTTCGTACGAACGCCTTTGCGAATTCGCATAACCATGTAGATCAAATCAGCATGCGCACAAACAATGCTTGGGTCGGTCACGGCCAGCATTGGAGGGGTGTCAATCAACACGTAGTCGAAGCTCTTGCGATATTCAGCTAATATGTCTGCGAAGCGAGCAGAGGTGAGCAGTTCTGCAGGGTTGCCAGGAATGGGGCCCGCGGTAACGACTGATAGGTAGCCGGGGATGATTTCGTTTTCGACTTCTTTCAGTTCGGCGCTGCCGGTCATGATCGAGCTAAGGCCAGCTTGGTTGTCTAAGCCGAACAGTTTGTGCTGAGTCGGCTTTCGCATGTCAGCGTCAAGCAGTAGTACTCGACTACCGGCTTGAGCCATCGTGGTTGCAAGGTTTGCGGTCGTGGTTGATTTGCCGTCGCCGGGGGCAGGGCTGGTGATCTGAATGATCTTGGCATTGGTTTCACGAGCTTTGAAGAACAACGCGGTTCGAATTGCACGATAGGATTCGCTGGCTTGCGAGGCCGGGGCATGCAGCGTGATGATTTCTGGTTGGGCGTTGGGGTACTTGGCGTTTCGCTTTTTGTTTCTTGATTTTTCAAAGAAGCTCACGTGTCCAATGACCCGCGTGTTCAGAACTTCGCCAACCGCATCGGATGATCGGAAGGTTTTTTCAGCCATGTCTTTGAAGCCTGCGAAGGCAAGGCCTGCGAGGCCACCAAGGAATAGGCCCGCGGCAAGGCTGATTGGTAGTGATGGTGCGACCACTTCGGCAGTGGAGGGCGGATCTAGGATCGAAGTGGTTCGCCAAAGGTGCTCTTTTAAAGCGCTCATTTCGCTCATCTTGTCCACAACGGCTTGGTATCCAGATTCGAGTCGCTCACGCTCGCGTTGAAGTGAGTTTAGTTTTTCAACCAGTGCTGAAACGGAAGTGGATTGCTGTTGAAGGCCTGCGATCTGAGTTTCGACTTGTTTTTCTTCTGCGGCTAACAGTTTGGTCGTACGATCCATCTTGCGGAAGAACTCTTCCACGATGTTGAGTTTCGTGGCTGACTCGGATTGTCGAGAACCACTTTTCATAGCGGCAAGTTCTTTGCTGCGCATCTGTTCTACGGCAGCGATTTTGAGTCGTACAGATCTGAGTTCGGGGTGGTCGCCACCGTACTTGTTAAGTAACGCTTGTTCTTCGATTTTTAGTTGTAGTAGTTCGTCTTGTGTGCGGACATAACCGGCTTCGGAGACATCAGAATCTTCGGCCATCAGTTGCCCGATGAGGTCTTCTGAGCTGATTCCGACGAGTTGGTCTTGTTTTACACTTTCGACACGAGCGAGTACTTTGTTTCGTTGGCTGCGGAGGTCGTGAAGTTCTTGGTGCATCAAGCTGAGTTGCAGTTGGTACGGGTTGATGATTCGCCCGTCGATGTTCAGTAGTTCAGGGCGGACCATTAGCCCTTCGATTTCTGTTTCGACGACGTTGAGTCGGTCGAGCCAGTTTTCTTGTGCTCGTTGAACAAGGTCAGCGTTTTCGCCACCAACGTTCTTGGTGGTGTCACGGATGTGGTCTTCAAATGCAGTTACGATCGATGTCAGGACCTGTTTGCACTCGTCCGGATCGGGGCCTTTGAAAGCGAGTTTCATTACGCCGGAGCTAGATTTTGTGTCGGCTGGCGTCACTCGATAGTTTTTGCCTTCACGAAGTAGGAATAAGATGGCGTCAACGTCTTCTTCGCTCTTCTCGAATGTGTCCATTTTCTTGAAGTTGCCGCCGGCGATGGCCGGTTGCAAAATCAGTGTGCTCTTAAGTTTCTGGAGGTAGTTCTCCATTGAGACTTCGCTCATGAACAGGCCTTGGTCGGTGCCGTTCATGGACGGTGCGTTCTTTTCGTCGACAAAGATTTTGCTGGTCGACTCGAAGGTCTTGGGGGCCTTGAAGAAGTAGAGCGTCGACAGAGCAATGCCTAATAGTGTGAAGAATGCAATCACCCCGATTTTCCGACGCACCAAGTCGAGTAGATCAAGGTTGTAGAAGTCGTGCCGCTTTACCGGTTGGTTGGATAATGGGCGAGGGGCTTTGTTGTCATAGTGGTTGGTCAATGACATTTTGAAGTTCCAGCTTTGAATAATAAGGTATCGTGGTGACGATAAAATGTGGCGTGTGGTTAACGAGAACGTAATTTAATGGAGCGTTCTCGTTGAATTTGTTTTAACAGCTTTTTAACTTTGCGAGGCTCGTAATGCTGAAGTTCGCAAATTTTCACGTTTCGCATCGCTTCATCGTATTGCTTCGAGTGAAATAAGGACAATGCGAAATGGTAGCGGAACGTTTCGGCGGTTGGCTTAGAGTCAATTTTTTCGACTTGAGCGTAGGTTTTGGCTGCCGTCTGATAATCTTGGTTTAGAAAAGCCACTTCGGCAAGCAGCAAAAATCGCTCTAGTGAATCCGGTTCAGTCTGTCGGTTGATAACTAGCATAGTATGGTTGGCAAGCAACTGCATGGGAACACTTCGCTGCCCCGGCTCAAAATATTTCTGCATATAGTAGGTTAGGCTGTAGGGGTCCTGCGGAAGGACTTCCTCAAAAAACAGTCGCATGGGCAATTCTGCTTGGCAAAGCTCAATAATTGCTTTTTCGGTGGCCTGTCGGTGGGGAAAGGCGAGGCATTTGGACCATAAACGGACCGCTTCTTTTTGGTCGGCGGAATTTAGAGCCAAAAAACCGCAGTCAAAGAGCAGTTGAGTGTTTGCGTTGGCTCGAGTGAGTGCCAGACCTAGACGCTCTTTTTCGCTTAGCCGCGGGAAGTTTGAGTTTGCGGAGTCCGTTTTGGGGACGAATATGTCTAACATGGCTAAACGTACTTGGGTCTTGGGCAGTCGCGGGCAGAGGTTTTCGGAGAGCTGGTAGTAGGCCCAGGCTGGTTGCAGCCATGCTTGAACGTCCGGGTTGGCATGGGACTCTTGGGCGTGGTTCGGGTTGATTCGTTCGGCGCGACGGAATGTTTGGTGGAGGGCTGGAAGTGCGGTGGAGTTCCAAATTTGTGAGCTGGCGATATTTGCGAGAAACTCTTGTTGGGTTTTGATCTGCTCGCGGCGGGCTACGATTTCGCCGGTGGATTCATCATCCTCAAACGCCTTCATCTTTTCCAGTGCTGCAATCTCTGTCTCGAGATCAGCAACAAGTTGCTGCGTCTGGATGTGGCGGTACCGCATTACCGATAGTTCACCGAGATAGAAATTCGCCTTGGCATCGTCGGGGCGGAGATTGACGGCGGTTTTTAGCTGCGATTCGGCGAGCTCCAGCGTGCTGAGCGAGGGGGCCTTTTGCCCGCGAACTTGTAGTTCGTTGAACAGCCTTACTGTGCGGGTGCCTGCACGTCGCGATTCGATTCCGTATGACTCATAGCTCGACCACCCTGCGGCTAGCGTCGCCATCAATAGCAATCCAAGGGCAGTAAAATTCTGAGTGGGTGATTGAGTGTTGCTGTCTTGTTGTTCGGGCGTTGTTTTTTGGGAAGATCTTTTGCGTTTGGAGGTGGCAGCTCGTCCTACTATTCCGCCCATGAGTGCTGCCATTGCGATTGCATTGGCTGGTTGGTAGATCCCAAAGTCTAAGGCAGCAGCCAGCATTTGTCCGACCAAGCAAATGATCCCAGTGGTCCCCAAGGCGCGGTCAAATGCGTCTCTGCGATAGGTCAGGTTAATCGATGCTGCGATGCAAAGAACAAGGGTGGCCATTAGTAATAGTAAGCCGCCCACGCCCATTTCGACGAGTGTTTCGACGTAGACGGATTCTGCATGAGCAAAGGTCTTGGTCGAAAAGAAACTGTCAAATGACGGCGAGACTAGACGGTATGTTCCATTGCCGCAGCCGAGTAGCCAATTGTTTTTGGCAAACGGGATCGCGTCGGTCCAGTGCTGAATCCGGGGGCCGGCGGCGGTTGACAGGTCGTTTAGGGAATCGAGTTCTTTAACGATGCCATCGGATTGGTCGGCGTAGTTCACCAATGCTAATCCTCCAGCTAGGATGATCAACGTTAATGAGATCCCTACCAAGCGGTTCGTTTTTGTGACTAAGAAGCAGCCCAGTATTCCCGAGCAAGCAAGCGCTAGCATGCCGCCGCGCGAAAGCGAGGTGCATACCCCAGCGACGATGATGGTCAGTGCGGCTAGGAAGTAGAGGTGCCGGGATTCCATTCTTGCAACGGCTTCGATGATTCGGGAGGAAATCCCTTGGCTGGTGTCTGACGCCCAGCCACCGCCGTCCAGCGATAAACTTGCCGGTGAGTGTTCGGAGGTCCAAGTGTTAAGTTTGTGAGCGATAAAAAACATCGCTGCACTAAAACCAATCAGGAGAAATCCAGCAGCGTTGTTGCCGTTGACGAACGGCCCAAATGGAGCTCCACCGCCGACCAGTTCATATTGCCAGAGTACTTTTCCGTTGTAGGACAGGCGTTGCAAGATGCCAACAAAGCTGACCGCCACTCCTGATGCAGCGAGTGCGATCAGGACTGGTGTCAAACGTTTCGGGCAGTTGAGTACGACGGTAGCCAGCAAGAACACACCGACTGCTAAGATCAAATCCACCAATTTTTCGCGAGTGGCTGGCGGGTAAACCGAAATGGGGCGGTTGGTTGATTTTTCTACTACTGCTGCTGCTGTATCGAAATCGGATTCTATATCTTCATTCGTTTTAGCCGCGATGGGCTTGCCGATACGCTCGGTTCTGGGCAGCGATTCAGGCGATTCGTCATCGATGGTTTGGTGGAGCGAGATTGCCGGATTGGCAGCGCCAGCTTGTTGCTGCAACCAGCTGCTGGTGGTGCTGGCCTGAAAGGCAGTGAATAAACAGCCCGCGACAAGTATTAACCAAATCAGCGGTAGGCCGACTCTTGGTTCGTTGCCTCCCGGTTTATCCGGTTTTGCAACTATTAAGGTAGTGAAAGTCAGGAATAAACCGGCTGTGATCAGCCCCAACAAAGAGAATCGAGTGAAGGGCCAGTTTCCGCCGATGAGCCAAGGCGTCGTGAAAATCGCAGTTGCAAGGATGTACGAAATGACGCGAAGCACGAGGGATTACCTTTAATGAGTTTGGTCGTCTAATTATTTGAGTTTGTGAAAACTTAACGATTGGGTCCATAGGATAAACAGAAGTCGAATGGATGGGTTCGAAATCTGTGGATCATCGAGTGGTTTAGGTATTTTTCTTTGTGCTTGACGTTCCGGTTGAATGAGCTTCGATACACGCGTAGTGTGTCAGACCGGCAACCCCGTTGATATGGGGGGGCGTGGGGAAGCTCGCTACTAATACTACTTTCAGAGGTCGATGAAAATGAAAAAGTTCCTTTTAGGATGTGCAGTCCTTGCCCTTACAACTGCCCCCGTGATCGCACAAGAAGTGATTGTTCAAAATGCAGAGATGGTGGCACCAGCGGTTCAAAAAATTGAACTCAACGAAGACGGAAGCCTGACTGGTAATGTATACGCAAAAGTAGCTCGTGACGAAACACCAGTTGACGCCAAGGTTACTTTGCTCAAAGAAGGCGTTGTTGTCGATACAGTGCAAACTGAAAAGGGTTCGTTTTCGTTCGCCAATATCGCGCCAGGCTCTTACACGCTGACCGGAGCCGGCAGTGGATACTCGGGCGGACAGGCTTACCAAGTCGGCGAGTACGCTGGATCTGGCTGTAGCTGTAACTTACCACTATACAGCACAAACAATGCAGCTTACCAAAGCTCGCCGGTTTACAACGCACCGGTTTATAACTCGCCAGTTTCAGCTACCACATCTTACGGCAGCGGCGGAGTGGTTAGCGGCAGCGGCGGTGCGGTTAGCGGTGGCGGGTTCGGCGGTGGCGGTTTCGGCGGTGGGCGATTGCTTGGTCGACGACTTGCTGGTCGCCGTCTTGTGCGTGCTGGTTTGATCGGCGGCGTAGTTGCTATTGCGGTCAGCGACGACGATGACGTGAGTGCTGCTGAGTAAAAAATAGTCAGCATTCCGAACAATCGGTGTCCGAACAATCGGTGTCCGAATTCTGCAAATCTTAAAGGCTCGTGAGTATTCACGGGCCTTTTTACTACGCCGCGTTCAGGTTAGGTTGCCCAAATTTCCGTAGTGTGCCCGTAAGGGGATTGTTTTTTGGTCAGCTAGGTTTTTGCCTGCCAGAAGGCTGGGTTTGATTGAAATGTGCGAGGTTTCTAAGGATTTCAGTCGTGATTGTGGATAATTCGATAGGTATGGCCTTTATATCAAATTAGGTAGGTTTTTATGTTGACGGCCTTAAGGTCAGGGCTACTATACAGCACCGCTTGCTAAGGAATTGCCCTAGTCGGCACGATTAAAGTTAAATTTAACAAGATTTACATCCCGAGAATTACACTTCCCGAAGGTCGTTGAAAATGAAGAAGTTCCTTTTGGCATGTGCAGCACTTGTGTTCGCCGCATCCCCAACGTTTGCTCAAGAAGCAACTAATCAAAAGACAGAAGCCGCAGAAGTTGTTGCTCCAGCTGTTAAGAAAATTGAAGTCAACGAAGACGGAAGCCTAAGCGGCAAAGTCTTTGCAACGGTTAAAAGCCAAGAAACACCAGTCGACGCAAAGGTTACTTTGCTAAGCGAAGGTGTTGTTATCGAAGCAGTTCAAGCCGAAAACGGTGTGTTCTCATTTGCTAACATCGCTCCAGGCTCGTACATGCTAACTGGCTCGACTGCTGGTTTTACTGGCGGACAAGCATACGAAGTTGCTCCTTTCGCTGGAAGTGGTTGCTCATCATGCGACTTGGGGCTTCAGAGCACAAGTGACGTAGTTTATCAAGACTCTGCAGTTTACGACGCTCCTGTTTCAGCTTGTGGAAGTTGTGGTTCAACTTGTGGTAGTTGTGGCGGCGGCGGATTTGGCGGCGGCGGAATTAGTGGCGGCGGCGGATTCGCAGGCCGTTTGCTTGGCTCTCGTCCATTGCTTCGCGCTGGTTTGATCGGTGGCGTAGTTGCTATCGCTGTCAGCGATGATGATGACGACGTGAGTGCGGACCAATAATTCGCAACCGTTGAATTAAAAGAATACGAGAACCCGCAGCGAGAGCTGCGGGTTTTTTTGTTTTCTGGCTGTCTAGTTTTTTCTGGCTGTTTAGTTAATGGTTAGTGGCGGTGAAGCTGGCTTCATAGGGGGGCAGATCGCGGTTTGCAAGATCGAGAAACCCCCACGTTTTAAGCTTGATGTTAATGAAGTGAATTGGCAAAATCGAGCTTGCCTCACCTCGATCGATCTTATGCGTGCAAGCCAGTTTAGCCCTCGCAGGCGAGAGGTGTTATTGTGGTTGTCATGAGCCTTGCAGCTCTGTAGTTTACAGGTAGAGGTTCTCTCGCCACGCTTACCATACCAGCGTGTGCTTGGGGGCGTTGGGAAGAACTTGTGAAAGTCTATTCAGAAGGCTTTATTGATTTATAGGCAGCCATGGGGCTTGGGCTATAGTGCCAGTTTTCTTGGTTGGCGAGGGGCTCGGTGTGGTGTATTAGAGCTAATCCATGGTGAGCAATCCGAGACGCTTTAAGAGGAACAGGGTTACGCTTCAGCAACTTAGAATTGTTGAGGATATCTGATTTATGTTTAGACGAAATGCCACTCTCGCTGCCGTTGGGAACTTTTCAACGACCCTCGCTTTAGCTGCGGTTATTATTGCGACTGCGAGACTGGGCGGGCCGGAGGACGTTGGGCGGTTTTCGTATGCTCTGGCCTTGGCCGCCCCAATCTATTTGCTGGCATCTTTGAGGCTAAGAGATATCAGTTCGACAGAGCCTGAAGAAAGTTATTCGCTTCTGATTTTCTTTGCTGTTTCGATTGCAACTCATGTTTTAGCGTGCGTTTTGTTGGTGTCCGTGGCGTGTTTGTTGAATTTCGATGAGGTGACCATTCTAACGGCAGTAGCAATTGGTCTCTGGAAAACGGTGGTGTCGCTTTCGGATGTCGTGTTCGGCTTTCATCAGCGAGCTACGGCCATGAACATTATTGCTGGTAGCCAGTTGGTTCACTGCGTTGCTACCATGGTTTGTTTTGTGATGGTCTTTTATGTAACTCGGGAAATTCACTTATCGCTGATTGCCGTTTTTATCGCAAATTTGTTGTTGTTTGTTGTCGTGGATCTGTGGCCTGTTCGCGGCGAATTGAAGGCAGCAGACCGCAGCGAGTTGTTTAGTCGTGCGTTTCAAATTGCATTGCAAACATTTCCTTTGGGGGTTGCTGGAGCCATCGTGTCTCTCAACATGCTAATTCCGCGTTGGTTGATTGAAGGGCATTATTCTTTGGAGTTGGTCGGGATATTTTCAGCTTTAGTTTTTGGCACGCGATTGGGTACTCCGGTGATGCAGGCAGTTGGCCAAACTGCTTCGCGTAGAATCGCAGATGCAGTACAGAGTCGACAGCCTGAGAAGTTTAAGAAGATCTTGTTTGGAAACAGAATTTTCCTCTCGATTGCGCTAGGTGGAATATTAATTGCAATTGGTTGGGCTATTGGCCCAGTTATTTTGAAAATGATTTACGGAGCTGAGTATGGTGTTAGTCGCTTAGCTGCAGGGTTAACGGTTTTCTATGCTCTGCTGATTTACGCTTCTACTTTTTTAACGTACGGCCTAATCGCAGCTAGGAAGCATACTAGTCAGTTGATGATTCTGGTGGCGACAGTCGTGGCCGGCCTGGTATGTGGATTGTTTTTGGTGCCGAAGCTGGGGATTGATGGGGCCTGCCTAAGTTTAGTGGCTTCAGGAATTGTCCGCTTGATTGGGACCGGAGCAGCGATGAATGCCATCGTCGCTCAACTTCGAAGTGAACCATCGGTTCCTGATTCTGCAACATAGGGTAGGTGGTGAAATTTTGAATTGATGGATCGTGATACAGACTTTGTTGGTTGTCGGCTACGAGAGCACGGCGAACAATGTAATGCCGATTGCCTGTAAGTGAAAATCTTGTAAGGTGCATTGGCGTCTTTTTTAGATTAAGTTAGAGAATTAATAGATGCCTGGAATAACACAAATTTTAAGAAGATTCTATTCTGACTTGATTAAGGGGCGGACTCGTGTTGCCGTGCATTCGAGCGGGGAGCCGGAGTTGGGTGAGGACCCAATTTTTATCATTGGCTTGTTTCGGTCAGGCACAACGTTGCTTCGTTACTTAGTGGATAGTCATTCAAGAATTGCTTGTCCGCCTGAAACCCGCTTTATGCAGCACCTTGCTGGGATTATTGAATCCGAGAGAACTCTTGGCGGTTTGCAGGCGATGGGGTTTGATCGAGAGCATACGTGCCAGCGATTGCGTCAAACGATTAGTTATTTTATGGAGAATTATGCATCCTCGAAAGGCAAGCCTCGCTGGGCCGATAAAACTCCAGAGTACGTAAGCAGTGTGGCGTCCTTGCAGGAAATCTATCCGACAGCCAAGTTTGTAATGCTTTATCGAAATCCACTCGACCAGATTCGCTCAAATATCAAATCTGGCCTTGGCTTGGCGGATCGAATTGGAGACTTCGCAGAAGACAATGAATATCTGGCCGCTGCCAATTACTGGTCTGCTCAGTCACAAGTAATGATTGATTTCGAAAATAAATATCCAGAGCAAACTCACCGGGTCAAGTACGAAGATTTGTGTGAGAATCCGGAAGCTATTTTGACGTCCATGTTAGGGTTCTTAGGAGAGTCTTGGGAGTCTGAGATGCTCGAGTATTATAAGTTCGAACACGACTACGGTGCTGAAGATGGCAAGGTTGGTAGTAGCCGCAAGATTGCGAGATCTACGCACGACTACTCGACATGGGATCCAGAAAACTTGCGTTTAAGTGTCGAGAAAACATCGGTTGTCGGTTCGGTCCTTGGCTATGATTTGGAGTCATTAGTCAGTGAACATTAACCCTCAGAATCGACCAGACGTCGCACTTCTCTATGTCGCTGGATATGGACGTAGTGGCTCCACGGTTTTAGATATGTTGCTAGACTCTAGGGATGGTGTGGTCGGCTTGAGCGAAGTGACTCACTTGTTTCAATATTTGCATGAAGGTAAGTCCTGTTCCTGTGGTGAGTCAGTGTTGGACTGCCAATTCTGGGCGCCTGTGATTGCCGATCTTAAGAAAAGTCATGTCGACAATTGGCAAAAACTAGCTCGGATCACCAAGAAGCTTGAGGCTCGCCCAGTGTGGTGGTCGTCCCTGTTTTTGCGAAAAGAGTTGAGTGTTTACGGAAGGGCTTGGAGCCTTGTTTTCGAATCGATTGCCAAAACAAACCAGATTCGGTTGATTGTTGACTCTTCCAAAACGACTCGTCGCACTGTCAGTCGCATGAGGCTGTTGAGTAAGGTTTGCCACTTTAATGTTGGTATGACTCACTTAGTGCGTGATCCTCGGGCGGTCATTAATAGTTACTTAAAAGGTAATAATGTAGAGCTTGAAAAAGGCAATGCGGTCGCGAAAAAAGGCGGCGTTTTTAGAGTAATTCCAAGCTGGATATTGACTAATTTGGCGGTCCATTTGACGTCCCGGTTTACCAGAAAAAGAGTACGTGTTCGTTATGAAGATTTGGTTAGCGATCCTAGTCAACAGTTAAGCCGAATTGGCAATATGTTGGGTCTTGAACTGGCGGTTACTGATGTCCAAGCCGAAGTTAGTTCAGGGCACGGTATCGCTGGGAATCGTGTGCGGCGACAAGCCAGTCAGCGATTAGTTCTTGACGAACAGTGGAAGCAATCGCTGAGCAACGGAAAAAAACGAATGGCGTTCGTTTGCTGGCCATTTATGAAAGTGTACGGTTATGTTTAGTTGTGCACTGCTGCCTGGGATTGGGCGAGCTGATACCTTCAGAAAACGATTCGGAACTATTTGATGAGCGCCTTAATTCAAAACCATAGCCGTTCGCTTGAATACGCTCCAGCGAGACTGATGATGGTCGATAAAGTGTTTCTGGCCTACACGTTTTGTATCCCCTTAATGCCTCGGGCAACTGCTTCTGGCATGGAGCGATTGGTAGTGCCGGTTATGCTAGCGGGGCTGCTTTGTGTTTGGTTTTTGTCGTTGACCAAATTCCGCAAGGTAAAAGGCAATCTTCAGTTGCTTGGTTTGATTATTGGTTTCCCGACGCTCATTTTTTCAACTCGAATTGTTTTGTTGGGGGGGATGGCTGATGAGGGCATGCACTTAGTGTCTCGAATACTCTTTGGGGTCGGCCTGTATGCCTTTACCCATTGGTGCACGGTGACGACGGTCTCAAGGCAAACAATACTTAAGATCTTCACTTACGGTTTTATGACGACTGCGGTTATCACTGTTTTCTCTGGGGTGACCGGGGTTCAGATTCTTGAGGAAGACAGTATTAAGCCATCGCGTTTCTTCGGTTTGTCAAAATCGACGGGGATTTTCCGTAGCTTCGGTGAGTTTGGAATCATGGGGTGCATCGCTTGGGCTTATCTACTGGTTTGCGCTAGGAAGATGCGTACGTTAGTTTGGTGTTTTGGCATGGGCTTAGTAGGATTGGGGATGGTCATCTCGCAGTCACGAAATGTTTATCTTGCGTGGGTGATCGTCACAGCGTTTGTTTTGGTGTCGCGAACGGTGCGTTTACCGAAAATTGTTGGGGGGCTGTTGGCATGCCTGATTATTTTGATGCCGATTGTGGTCGAGCTTTCGATTCCAATTCTGCAGCAATCCGATATGGGGAATGCGTTGGTTGGAACGGGGACGATTTTGGAACGAAATGTTGATGTTCGATTTGATCAGTTTCGTGACGCATCTACGTTGGTCAGTCGAGACCCGATCAAGGCGCTGGTGGGATTTTCACGGCAGGATTGGGGGGAGTTGATGTTGGAGACCCATGTTAATGCCGTAGCTCCACACAATCATTTTTTGAGTACGTCCGTATTTTTAGGTTTTATTGGAGGAGGGATGTGGATCGTGGGGCTGTATATAATGCCTTCTATTATGGTGTCTCGCCTGCTTCATTCAGATGATCCAGCTGTAGTCGTTTGTTTCGTGTCCTTGTTGGGGGCGATTTTGGGGCTGAGTTTTTACGAAGGGTTTTTCTCTGTCGTGGTGATGTTCGTTATTGCCATGGCTTGGAGTGTAGCTTTTGCTCCACGAAACGATGCCCAACAGAAGATGACACACTTCAATGGCTAGGTGACTCAATCGCTCGCCCGCATTAATGTCGATTCAGTCATTTGTCGAATCCTGGGTCTTGCAAAATTCAACTTCCTTATCATTTAGATCAATAGCTCGGAAGCTATAATATTTTTATCGTGAACGCAAAATCAAATAAACTTAAATTGTTGCAAGTCTCGACTGTTGCGGTCACACTGGCAAGATTTATATCTCCGATAGCCAGCCAGCTAAGAGCAGCTGGTTGGACCGTAGATGCGGCTGCTGCAGGGGTCGCCGACAACGAGATATGTCAGCAGAGCTTTGATCAATGCATTGAGCTTCCATTTGAAAGGAAGTTTTTCTCTGGCCGGAATATAACCACGGCTCGAAAAGCTATTGCCAAAGCGGTGAGTAATGGCGGGTACGATCTGGTCCATGTGCACACGCCGATTGCTTCCTTCGTTACTCGGGCTGCATTGAGAAATCGTCCGAAATCGCAGAAGGTGATTTATACGGCGCACGGATTTCACTTTCATTCTGGAGCCAATGTTTTGCAGAACTTTATTTTCTCTAAATTAGAGAAAATCGCTTCGCCTTGGATGGATCATCTTATCGTGATCAATCAAGAAGATTATGAAAATGCCCAGCGTTTGAGGATCGCTTCGGCAAGCGATATTACTTACATGTCGGGGATCGGCGTTGATCTTCAAGAGTTTGCGTCGCCCGGCGAACAAGAGCGACAAGAGATTCGTAGGCAGATTCTCGCAGAGTTAACGATCCCTGAGGCATCGCATGTTTTCTTGCAGATTGCAGGTTTCACCAAAAACAAACGTCATTGCGATACATTGCGAGCTTTTGCAAAGCTTCCCGAAGGCCAGCGGTACGATTTGCTTTTCGCCGGGATTGGCCAGCAGCTGGAGGCTTCTAAGCGGCTTGCGACGGAGCTTGGCATTGCCGATCGTGTTCACTTTTTGGGGTACCGAACCGACATTCCGAAACTCTTGGCTGCCAGTGATGCGTTTTTATTGGTGTCTCAACGAGAAGGGTTGCCGCGGTCGGTGATGGAAGCGATTGCTATGCAAAAAGCAATTGTGGGGACCAATATTCGAGGGACTTCCGACCTAGTTAAAAATGGGGCGGGAATTCTTGTTCCGCCTTGCGATCCCGATTCGCTTGCGAAAGCCATGGTGAAATCGATCGATTTTCAGCCTAACAAGGAACAAGGACTAGCTACGCTAGCAGCTTGTAGCTTGCCTCGAATTGTAGAACAGCACATGGCTCTTTATCACAGTCTCGTTGGGCATGGGAGTGACTAATGGATGGTGAAGTTGGGAAAACGGACAGCCGCTTGGCAGTGATATTGAAGCGTCTTTTCGATCTGTTGGCGTCAGTTTTACTGCTGGTGATTGCTTCGCCATTTGTGGTGGCTGCAATCATCGGAGTCCGGTGGAAATATGGATCGCCAGTCTTTTTTCGACAGCAACGGCCAGGGAAAAATGGCCAGCCGTTCGAAATGATCAAGCTCCGTACGATGCGAGAAGCAAACGATGCACAAGGCAATTCCCTTTCTGACGAATTGCGCCTAACTTCATTTGGGAAATTCCTGCGCAGTACCAGTATTGATGAATTCCCTGCACTATGGAATGTAATCAAAGGCGACATGAGCCTCGTCGGGCCGCGGCCGCTACTGGTCGAGTACTTGCCGTTGTACAGTGATCTGCAAAAACGCCGCCATGAGGTTAAGCCGGGAATTACAGGCTGGGCTCAAGTCAATGGGCGTAACGCAATCAGTTGGGAGGAAAAGTTTGAATTGGACGTATGGTATGTCGATAACAGATCCTGCTGGCTCGACTTCAATATCTTGTTGCTGACAGCCTGGAAGGTAGTGAAACGCAAGGATATCGCAGCTCCTGGGCAAGCGACTCAATCAAAATTCACTGGTAGCCCAAATAGCGATAGCCATGGATAATCCCCTCGCGAATCAGGTCAATCTCTATGGAGCAGGAGGCCACTCACGTGTTGTTGCGGCCACCCTGCTTTCGCAAGGGACCGAAGTCGGAAACCAATTCGACGACAATGTCGAGCGTGTCAATAAATCGCAGGGTCGACTTCAATTGGGGGCGCGGATTGCCCCCGAAAGCTTTTCGCAATTTAAATCCCCGTTTATTCTGGCGATTGGGAATAACGAGATTCGGTCGCAATTGGCAAGCGAATTACGAGTGGAGTTCACGACGGCGATTCATGCCAAAGCTATCGTCACTGATGATGTCCGTATAGGCATCGGCAGTGTTGTCTTCGCTGGGGCCATTATTCAGTCAGGCTGTCACTTGGGGGAACATGTTATCATTAACACCGCGGCGAGTGTCGATCATGATTGCCGGGTAGGCGACTTTGTTCATGTGTCACCCGGAGCGACGATTTGTGGTGGCGTCGAAATTGGAGCAGGTGCCCACATCGGAGCAGGCGCCACTATTATTCCAGGGGTAAAAATTGGTCGTTGGTCTACCGTCGGTGCCGGCGCAGTTGTTATTCGTGATGTCCCCGACCGCGCGACGGTTGTTGGTTGCCCAGCAAATAGAATTAAATAGAACTGTGTTACGAGTCTACTACTGATCACCTGCAGTAGTAGACTTGAGATGTCGTTAGTTATCCAATGGCTTCTTGAATCAACAATTCCAACTTGACGATATCGATTGAGAATTTGCGGATGCCTTCGGCCGTCTTTTCGGTCGCCATCGCGTCTTCGTTCATCATCCAGCGGAACGTTTTTTCATCGCAGTCAATTTTGGCGATGTCCATGCTCTGCGAGGCCGCTGCGTCTAGCTTCAGTTCGATCGGTGATTCGTCGTTCTGTAGTTGTTCGAGAAGTTTAGGACTGATCGTTAGCAAATCGCAACCGGCCAACTCGATGATTTGGCTGGTGTTGCGGAAACTTGCGCCCATGACTTCGGTGCCGTGGCCGAACTTTTTGTAATAGTGGAAGATCTCGGTGACCGACTGAACACCTGGATCGTCGGCCCCAGTGTATTCGGTGTTGTTCTTGGCTTTGAACCAATCGTAAATTCGACCAACGAATGGGGAAACCAACTTGATTCCCGCTTGAGCACAAGCGACTGCTTGAGCCAAAGAAAACATCAGCGTTAGGTTACAGTTGATGTTCTCTTTTTGAAGAATCTCCGCGGCTTTGATGCCTTCCCAAGTCGATGCGATCTTGATCAAGACTCGGCCGCGATCGGTGCCGGTTTCCTCGTAGATGCGGATCAGTTCGCGGGCTTTGTCTACTGTGGCGTCACGGTCAAAGGATAGTCGAGCGTCAACTTCGGTTGAGACTCGGCCGGGGACAATTTTTAAGATTTCATTGCCGAACAAAATCAACACGCGATCAATTGTTGCTTCAACAAGAGCGTCGCCCGCAAGACCGCTGTCTTTCGTGTCGCCTACGGCTTGGTCGATTAAGTAGCGGTACTTGGCGTCGTTGGACGCCGCCAAAATCAACGACGGATTGGTCGTCGCGTCTTGTGGTTTGTACTCGTCCATCGATTGGAAGTCACCTGTGTCGGCAACCACTTTAGTCCATTGCTTCAGTTGATCTAATTGGTTCATGGTTCTTGCTACGCTGAGTTCGCGTTTGTCTTGGTTTAGTGGATTGAATTTCGAATGTGGGAATCTTAAATCGAACGGTCGATTTATGCACCTTTAAAATGCCAGCTTTTCGATTGGGCGTAAAGGGAGGATGTGCGGCAGTCGCCGCGATAGGGTGCCCGGCGACTTTACTTCAGTTGGACGGCGTGTTAGGCCACTGAACTAGGTTTGTCTGTAAGCCAGAAAAAAAACGAGCGTTTACGAAAATGTAAATGCTCGCATTGTGTGGATTGTCTTGTTTTGGAATCAGTCCTCAGTAGCGAGTTGACTATGCACCACTCAAGATTGCGATGAACGGCGCGATGTCTAAGAAGTCAACCGCGTCGCTCTCGTCGATATCAGCTTCGGCTTGGAATTCTCCTGCGGACAGGACTGCAATGAATGGTGCGATATCAAGAAAGTTGACTTGGCCGCTCAAATCGACGTCTCCCAAAAGTGTTGACTGGCTGGCGCCTGTCATTACCGTGAAGCTGTTGATTCGGAAATTGCCGGATGCCGCTGCTGGAGAAGCGTACTCCAAAGTGATCGTCGTTTCGGCGGGGATGATGCCGGGACCGAACGGTTCTTCAAACACGTCGCCGTCGAGTCCAAGGTCGGCAATGACAACTGGGGTCGCACCGGCGATGGTGACGGTTAACGTTCCATCGTCGAGTGACGAGAGGTCAAGTTGGGTGAATGAAACATCGGTATCAAATTGGATCACCCAGCCTTCGCCATCATTGAAGTCTCGGTTTTCGATTCCCGCGCCGTCGAAGAAGTCATCATCGGAAATGGAAGGGTTGTCGATGCCGAGTGAATTGCTGTTGGTCTGGGTGGTTACTAGATCACCATTAGAGGCTTGGAGAGTGTTTCCAGTTCGGATGAAACCGCCATTGCCATCATCTGCGAACTCTGGCGCGATAAGGTCCACCGTCGTTACGGTTACTACATCGGTCGTTGGATTGGCTTCGCCTTCTTCTACAGTCGCAGTCGCAGTTTGTGCGGCACCAATGCCTTGGTTGAGATCGAATGGAGAGTCGTTGTTGAACTCAAAGGTGTAAAGTGCTTGGGCATTGGCTTGGCTTGAGAGCAATATCGTCATGGCGATGCAGGAAAATATCCCTAGGCCTAGCTTGTTGCGTTGCATGTTTGTCTCCATTATTTCTGGATTAAGATTGGCGAGTTGAAAGGTGTTCGAGTTTACGATTGCATATTCTATTCTTTGAGACCTTGGAAACAAGCATCTTGAGTTGGTCAGTTAGTGATTAGCAGTCAAGAATCTTGATCTTCAATCCTGCCATGAGCCGTTTTGACTTGGCTCCAGTGGAATCACACCCCTTTGGAATCAGCTTGCTTCCACCAAACAAATCCAAGGATTAGCAGGGCAGCGAAGACACTTTGGGGGACCCAGCAGATGAAGACCCCTAGTAATACTCGGTCGAACATCATGTCCAGTCGCCCGCCGATCAGGATCGCTCCAGCCAGCATGAAAATTGCGGTCAGCAACAAGATTATGCTCCGTTGCTCCCAGGGAATTCCGACAGGGCCCATGGCGATCAGTATTAAGATTAACGGACCAGCAAAGTAAATCGTCCCTAGAAGCCAAGGCGATGGGCCCAGTGTTTTGGTCAAGCCAATCGCCACTGCAATCAATGTTGTCACAATCAATAACCCTCGCACCGAAAAGTTCATCCGAAAGCCAGTATTATTCGCTGGTTCGTAAGGCATCGCCGTTTCGATGCGATTTGATAGTCGAACTACGGTCAGGCCAGCAGTTATCGCGATCGTTAGACCGATGGCTGCGTTGACGCCAACGCTTGGCAAATCAACCATTAAGCCGCCATCGTAGCCAAAACCTTCTCGCCAAATCTCGAAGGGAAATCCAATCGCTTCGGTGTGCTCAAAAAGCGTTGCGCCGCATAGGTCTGACCAGCCGGCAGAGCGAAAGAACCACGATAGTGCGTTGAGCGCGGCGAAAAATATGAAACCACTCGCGAAGCCGCGTGCAAACCATCGGAATTTTGAAGTGGGTTTGCCCATGAGGTGTTCCATGCAGCTTTAGCAAAGGTAGGCGAACAGCTTTTTGTCTAGCGATTTTTAGCGGGACTTGCAGGGATCGATCAGCCGTTGGCCGAAAACAGCCATCGCGTCGCCACGGTTTTGCTTTCGGAAAATTTTGTTGGTGCAACTTTGATTTGTTGATTGCTTAGTTCAATCGAAGCAAAATCAGCAACGGCGGACAACACAAAGGTATTCTTGTTGACGGAAAATCGAATTTGGGAATCGTGTTGTTCGACGGACACGTTTTCGCCGATCGCGTAGGTTGACCCGAGCCACTGGCCGTCGGCATTGAGTTGCTTGAGCAGGCAGGCGAGATCGCATTTGATTGTCGGTTGCTCGTCGACCGTTTCAATCGAGTAGGACGCCGACCAGTGTCCTTTGCCTGCCATGCCAACGCCAAGGATAGCTGGCCCCGTTGGTAGTTCGTGCAGGTTGATTTCTTGCAGTGCGGATGAAGGCGGAAAGGTATCTTGATCGCCGCCTTCGACGCTGATCAAAACGTCGGTTGCTTGCTGGTTCGCATCGACCAATTGCCAGCGGTGCCCCCAGCGGTCACCGGATTTTTCAAATTTTAATCGGAGTTGCGCAGCGGGCGAATGGGCGAGTGGGATCTGGATATTCAAACGGGTCACGATCGTGTTGAAGCAAGTGTTACTGAGTCGGCGGCGAATTACCGGCCTTCTGTGGCTCGCCATGTCAGCAGTGATTCAAGGAAGCCTTGGATTTCGCCGTCGAGTACTTTATGGAAGTCGCCCATGCTATAGCCGGTTCGAGCATCTTTAACGCGTTGGTCGGGGTGCTGAAAGTAGTTTCGGATTTGCGATCCAAAACCAACGCGAGCTTTGTTCTGGTATTTTTCGGCTTCTTCGGCTTCGCGTTTTTCTTCTTCTACGCGTGCCAATTGAGCCCGCAGCATCTTCCATGCTTGGGCTCGATTTTTGTGCTGGCTGCGTTGGCTTTGGCATTGGACCACTGCCCCGGTTGGGGTGTGAGTCAGCCGAATGGCGCTGTCGGTTTTGTTGACGTGCTGTCCACCGGCGCCGCTGGCTTTGTAGGTGTCTTCGCGAACGTCTTTCTTTTCGATATCGATTTCAACGCTATCGGCGATCTCGGGCGTCACGTCGACGGCGGCAAAGCTGGTCTGTCGCTTTCCTTCAGAATTGAACGGACTGATTCGTACTAAGCGGTGCAGTCCGGTTTCGTTTTTCAGGTACCCGTATGCCATTGGGCCGCGGATGACAATCGAAGCGGTGTTGATGCCCGCTTCGGGATTGTCGTCGCGGTCGATCAGGTCGACGGAGTAGTCGTTCTTGGCCGCCCACTGAGTGTACATCCGCAGCATCATGTCGGCCCAGTCATTGGCGTCGGTTCCGCCATCGCGAGCATGAATCGTCAAGATCGCGCCGCTGGAATCGTAAGGGCCGTCGAGCAACGCTTTTAGTTCGAGCGATTCGAGTTCCCGTTCAAGCCGTTCGACCTCGCTGCGTATTTCTTCCTCGATGGCCTCGTCTTCGTCGGCCATCTCGATCAGCGCCGAGAGGTCTTCACCAGCGGAGGCGATTTCGGTAATCGGAGCGACGGTCGCTTTGGCTGTTTTTAATCGGCCAACGGTTTCCTGAGCGGATTCTTGGTTGTTCCAAAATCCATCGGCAGCCATTTCGGCTTCGATGTCTTTGATCTCAATCAGTTTTTGATCGTAGTCAAAGAGAGTCTCGAAGCTGAGTGATGCGTTGTTGAATCGCGGCGGAACGATCTTTGAGTTCGGAATCCATGAGTATTTTCGGGGCTGTTTAGAACAGCTGAGTGAAGTGTTTTTGTGCTGGGCAATTCTCGTTGAAAACCGGTTTTTTCGCAATAGACTAGCCGTTTGCCCGTGGCCAAAGGTTGCGAATCAATGCGGCCGTGGCGGATCCATTCAGGTCATTCGCTGAGGTTGGTGGACGGTTCGCACGTCAAACACCACCATTCCTGCTCGCCGACCCGCTTCGACGCCCAAGTCGGCATCTTCGAACACTTCGCACGCGGTTGGGTCGACACCGATCTGACGAGCCACTTCAAGGAATACGTCCGGTTCTGGTTTGTGCTTGGTGGTGTCCTCAGCCGCCACGACGGCGTCGAAAAAATCAGCCAAACCGATGTGCTCAAGAATCTGAAAAACCGTATCGCGGTTCGAACCGGAACCAACGCCCATCGGCTTGGAGGCTCGGAAAGCTCTCGCGATTTCGACAATCGGTTGGATCGGTTTGATCTGTGGCAACGCATCAAGGAAGGCTTGTTCCTTTTGGGCGGAGATCGCGACGGGGTCGCCGGTGAGGCCCTGTTGTTTGAGAAGTTTGTCGACGATGGTGACAGTAGGTTGACCGGCAAAGGAATAAAATAAATCCTCGTCAAACTGAATCCCGTGGCCTGTCAAAACTTCTTGCCAAGCGACAAAGTGCAGCGGCATGGTATCAGCCAGCGTGCCGTCGCAATCAAAGATCAGCCCGGCAAACGGTTCGTGTTGTTTTAAGTCAGGCATTTGAAGGAACTGGAGACTGAGGGGTTGGAGACAGGAGGTTGGTGGCAAGTTTACTATTACAGCGACTGGAGCCAGCTCAGGAATTTAGGGCCCGGTAGCGGTTTGCTGATCAGGTAGCCCTGTGCGTAATCGCAACCAACGCTTCGTAAGAACTCCAATTGTTCGACGGTCTCGACGCCCTCGGCCACGACCTGCAAATCCAAGCCATGCCCCAACGACAGAACCGTTTTGGCAATCGCGACGGATCGTGAACAGCCTGGTAAGTCTCGCACAAACGTGGTGTCAATCTTGAGCGTTTTGATGGGGAAGTCACGAATGTAGCTGAGCGAAGAGTATCCGGTGCCGAAGTCATCGATCGCAATTCGGACGCCGAGTTGGCTGATTTTTTGCATCAACTTAAGCGAACGATCGACGTCTTCCATCACCGCGTTTTCGGTAATCTCAAGCTCAAGCCAAGTCGGGTCGACGCCCGTGTTGGTAAGCGTGTCGGTGAGTTGCTGTAAGAAGTTAGGTTCCTTAAGCTGGCGAGGCGATAGGTTGACCGCGATCGGGCCGCTCAACACGCCCTCTTCATGCCATTTTCTCGCTTGAACGCATACTTTGTATAGAACTTGCTGGCCCAGCATGTTGATCAAGCCAAAGTCTTCGGCCAGCGGAATGAATTCGCTGGGAGGAATCACCGTGCCGTCTTGTTTGATCCAGCGAACGAGTGCTTCACTACTGGTGATGCAATTCGTTTTCAAACACATTTTTGGCTGGTAGACAACCGAAAGCTCTTCGGTCTCCAGGGCCATGCGAAGATCCGACAAGATCCGTTGACGCTTTTCAACCGCCTCGACAAGATCCGTGGAAAAGAACGTCACTTTGTTCTTGCCTTCGTCCTTGGCTTTGTACATCGCCACGTCCGCGTGTCGCATCAGCGATTCCACATCGGTCGCATGGTCCGGGTAAATCGTCGTGCCAACACTTACGCCGATGTGCACTTCGTGACCGGCCAGGTTAAAAGGTAGGCTAAGCGATTCGACGACTGCGTTGGCACACGAAAGCGCCTGCAATGGAACATTGATTTTCTCGGGAATCAACAAAGCAAACTCGTCGCCACCAAATCGGGCCATGAAACAATCGGGGCCCAATGTTTCTTTGACGCGGCGGCTGACTTCGACCAACAGTTGGTCGCCTGCGTCGTGCCCCAGTGTATCGTTGACGATTTTGAAGTCGTCCAAGTCCAAGAAGCTCACGCCGAACCGGACCGTGTTGTTAACGTCCGACGCAATCAAATCAGCGATTTTTTGGCGGTAATACCGGCGGTTGGGAAGGTCCGTCAGGTTGTCATGCAACGCTTGCCGGTGCAATTCGCGGCGAGTATCTTCGATTTGCGTAATGTCGGAAAACATCGCGATCAAGTTCGTGATTTCGCCGCGTCGGTTTCGCGAAGGTGAGAGTGAGAGCCAGCAAGCGATTTCTTCATCACGTTTACTGAACATTTTTACGTTGCCAAACCACGGTCGCCCGGCGCGAGCCAAGCTTGTTAGTTCGGAAAACGGTTGGCTGCCGCAGTCTAGAACATCCTCCAGCGTCGTGCCCAAAATTTGAGCATGCGATTTGCCGACGGTCGCGATGAACTCCGGATTGGCTTCGCAGATCGTGCCGTCCGGGTTCAAAATCGCAACGCCTTCTTGAGCGTTTTTGAACACACTCGCCAGGAGCTGCAAACGATTTTCTCGTTTCATTTCAGCCGTCACGTCACGGGAAACCGCAACGACATAAGACTGGTCATTCGTTTGGTCTTTGAAAGTCGACCGGTAAGTCGACAGAATAAATTGCTCGTTGTTAAGATCGACGAAAGCTTCGAATCCGGCGTGCCGTTCGCCAGTTTGAAACACTTGTTCCTCGCGAGCAGTCATCTCCGGCGAACAGGATTGTGGCATTGCATATTCGGCTGTCTTGCCGGTTACGTAATCCCGGAGCACATTGTGGGTCTCACAAAAGGCATCGTTGACTAGTACGATGTTCAGGTCCGAGTCTTTGACCGATAGTGGCTCGGGTACGGCGTTGATGGTTTTGTTTAAGAAGTCGCGACTCTGAGCGAGTTTACTCTCGTACCGTTTGCGTTGCGAGATGTCTCGCGCCATCACGATGGTGCGCTCTTGGTTGGCCTGCAGTAATTGTTGGATTCTTAGCTCGTACCAAACCGATCGCTCGCTGCCAACGGAGCGGACTTCTTGTTCAATGAACTCGCCTTGGTTAAGCAAGCGGACTTTTTCTTTGAGCAGGCTTCGTGGAAATTGGAAGTTCTTTCGCAGCACTCGGAGCAAATTTAAACCGACGTGTTGTTCGCGGTTTAAGCCGAACAACGCTTCAGCCAGCGAGTTGCAATAAAGCACTTTGCCGCCGTCTAGCACTGCGATCGCATCACGCGAGTACTCGAGCACCGATTCGGCCAGAAAGTTTTCGGTAAGCAGTGGACTGTGAGCGGCTTTTCCGACCAAATTCTCAAGTGATTTTAGTTTGGACTCCAGTTCTTCTAAGCCATGCATCGACTGCTTGGTCTTGCGAGTTACCACTTTAGAGTCGACCGTGGATGTCGAATTGCTCGATCGCGCCGGGGCTTGTCCAGCTTGTTCTGGTTGCGACTCGGCCGAAAGTTCGTGTGACTTGGGTGTCGGTTGAGCGTCTTGGCCGCGTAAGTCTTCCAGCAATGACTCGAACTTCAGCAACTCGCTGCTGTCGAGCGGTGCTTTGGCTGGAACGACTGGATTCGATTGAATCGAATCAAAGTTGGAGGGTTGGTTGGTCTCTGGCATTGCTAAGACTGCGAGCGATCATTGTGGGGTTGGGGTGTAAGCCGCCGAGCTAAGCCTCCCGTTGCTTGCATCTGATGAATTGGGCATTCAAAAGCACGGCTCGTTCCTTAATCGGCACAATCGAAGCCCAAGTCAATAATGAATCTCGCGGCAACTCCAAATTGGTTGCCCGTTAGAATCAGTCGTTTACCTCGCGAAGTTCGAAGTTCTCAGGATGTCGACTTCAGCTGAGAATGCCGACGATTGAAAACCTCGGCGGCAATGTTTTAGGGTTGTCCGGATCGATCTATGACCGCTTGGGCTGCTTTTGCCTGAAACACCCTTCCAATTTTGGGGCATAGCAGCAACCATACCGGTAATCCCGATTAGAAGGTCACTGCAATTGTGAGTCAATAAATGAAAAACCAAAACAAGCCAGAGTTGATGAGCCCCGCAGGCTATTGGCCTGAGTTACAGACCGCAATCGAGAGCGGCGCTGATGCGGTTTACTTTGGCCTAAATCACTTTACCGCTCGAGCCAAAGTCGGTTTTTCGTTAGACGAACTACCCGAAGTCTTTCAAACGCTCCACCAGCGAGGGGTCAAAGGCTTTGTGACCTTCAACACGCTGGTCTTTGATCACGAATTGGAGCAAGCCGAACAAGCGATCAAGGCAATCGCTGCCGCCGGCGCCGATGCAGTGATCGTGCAAGACATCGGCGTCGTTCAATTGATCAAAGCCATCGCGCCCGAACTAGAGATTCACGGTAGCACGCAAATGTCGATCACCAGCGCGCAGGGAGCAAACTTCGCGTCGTCGTTGGGGTGCAGTCGAGTCGTGTTAGGGCGCGAGTTGAGTTTGAGTGACATGCGGAAAATCGCCGCCGAGACGGACGTTGAATTGGAGGTGTTCGTTCATGGGGCGTTGTGCGTTTCCTATTCCGGCCAGTGTTTTAGCAGTGAAGCTTGGGGCGGTCGCAGTGCCAACCGCGGCAAGTGCGCTCAAGCCTGCCGGTTGTCTTACGATTTAATCGTGGATGGGCAGCCACGCGATTTAGGGCCGTATCGGTATTTGCTTTCGCCGGGAGATTTGTGTGCGATCGAGCAAATTCCGGAGCTGATGGAGATTGGGATTTCCTGTGTCAAAATCGAAGGCCGCTACAAAGATTCGGCTTACGTCGCCATGACCACCCGCGCGTATCGTGACGCGATCGACCTCGCAGCGATGGACAAAACCGTTACCATCGATGACGAACAAAAACAGGACCTCGAACAAATCTACTCACGCGGGTTGGACGCTCACTTCATGTCCGGCACCAACCATCAAACGGTCGTCGCCGGACGGGCGCCAAGGCATCGCGGGTTGAAAGTTGCCAAGGTCATCCAAGTCAAACAAAAATCGGTGGTTGTCGAATGCGAGCACGAGATTCGACGCGGAGATGGGGTCGTCTTTGATGCCGCTGACTGGCGGAGTCCCGACGAACGCGAAGAGGGCGGCAACGTTTACGAAGTCAAACCGATTGGCAATTCCGTGCCGGGCGATGAAACCACGTTGGTGCAACTTGAGTTCGGCTACGACGATATTGATTTTAGTCGTATCAAACCTGGTGATTTGATTTGGCGAACCAACGACCCAAAACTATACAAGCGTCTGAAGCCGCTGACTCAAACCGAAGTGCCGGTATTTACTCGGCCGATTTCATTTGAAGTCGTCGCCAAAGTCGGCCAGCCGTTGCAGATTGCGGCCAGCGTTGGTTCTGGTTTGACGTTGGAGTTCGAGCACGATGAGCCGATCGAAGCTGCCAAGACACGTGGGTTGGATCAAACGGTGGCCGAAGAAAAACTCGGTCGGCTGGGCGGTACGCCGTATCATTTGGAAAAGGTATCGCTGGAGACCGATGGCAAGGCCTTTGTGCCGACCAGTTTATTGAATCAAGCCAGACGTGAACTAGTCGATTCGTTGTTTGAAGTGAGCGGGCAAGTAGAACCGATCGCGGCCCAGTCGGTTTGGGATGCTGAGTTGACGAAGTTCAAAAAAACGTCGTCGGCATCTGCCGCAGCGGCCGAAACCGAACCGCAGCTTCATGTTCTGGTTCGCAACGGCGATCAATTGGACGCGGTGTTGTCGGCCGCAGCCAATACACCGATCGCTTCGATCACGCTGGATTATTTGGAACTGTACGGTCTTCGGTCGGCTGTTGAAAAAATCAACGCGGCTCCGGTCGGTGCCAGCGGTAATCGTATTCGCTCGCGTGTGGCGAGCCCGCGGATTTTGAAGCCAGCTGAACAGAAGGTGATTCGGTTTTTGGAATCGCTTGGTTGCGATATTTTGGTGCGTTCGGCGGGGTTGCTGCACGATTTGCAAACGGCAAAATTAGCCGACGATTGCAGGTTGATCGGTGACTTTAGTTTGAATGTTTCCAATGCGGTTTCCGCGTTTGAGATTTTAGATCGAGGGATCGTTCGTTTCGCACCGACTTACGATTTGAACTCCCAGCAAATCATTGATCTGACCGAGCATGTGGATGCTGGGCAGATCGAAGTGATTTGTTATTCGCACTTGCCGGTGTTCCATACCGAGCACTGTGTGTTCTGTCGTTTTTTGTCGGAAGGTACGGACAACACGAATTGTGGACACCCTTGCGAAACGCATCAAATTGCGGTGCGAGACCAGCAGGGCCGCGAGCATCCGGTGATGGCGGATGTCGGTTGCCGCAACACGGTCTTTGG
>JALZWN010000124.1 GCA_023300235.1 Mariniblastus sp. | reverse complement strand
ACCTCTTCACCTCTTCACCTCTTCACCTCTTCACCTCTTCACCTCTTCACCTCTTCACCTCTTCACCTCTTCACCTCTTCACCTCTTCACCTTTTCACCTTTTCACCTTTTCTTACTCCCTATTCACCAATGCGTTTCAGGTAGATATTACGGAACCGATAAGTCTGCCCTTTTTCGCCATGGTGCTGTATTCCGATGAAGCCTTCAGCGTCGGTCGAGTCTTCGATGTCAGTGACTTTGACGCCGTTGAGTTCAATGGTAATTTTGTTGCCGATGCAAGTGATTTTGTATCGGTTCCAATCATTACGTTTTAGCGCCCCATTGACCTCCGGCTTCTTAAAGAAGGCCTGTGATTCCGCCTCGTATTCTAAAAACTCTTCCACTTTCGATCGACCTTTTTTACTCGGCCACACCCAACCGCGACGGCCTTCGTCGTAGAGCCCCGCCGACCAGCGACGTTCCGAACCATCACATTCGGCCTGATACCCGTACACTTTGTTTGGTTCAACGTGACAGCGGAACATGATGCCTGAGTTGGCTAGTCCTGCAGGAAGTTTGATATCGGCAAACAACGTGAAGTCGGAGACTTTTTCTTTACTGACCAGAAAGAACTTTTTGTTGGCCAGCAAATGGATTTCGTTACCCACGACTTTGGCCTGGCCGCGATCGTACGGATTCCGCCAAGCGTCCATCTCATCGCCGTTGATAAGAGATTCGAAACCTTGCTCTTTCATTCGTTTGGCGAGGTCCGATTGATCGGTACTAAGGACTAATTCGCCTTTAGTGGATAGTGGCCAGTCGTCGGTTCGAAAAACTGAAGCTGGCAGATAGGCCGAGTTGACCAAGTTTGCACCTGTGGGATTTGACGCCCAAGCGTAACGAACGGCGACGGGTTCAGGCACATCGCCACTACTGACGTGGATTGAATCTTTGCCGACGATCTCCGCTTTGGCCCAGTACCATTTTTTGTCCGCGCCGGCGATCTCAAAACGCTTGAGCTCCTCCCCGTCGCGTGATTTCAATCCTGTGCCAACGTGCTTTAAAGTGACCAAAATGTGGTCGCCTTTCGTTTCGTGAGATTGATATAGTGGCGATGAAAACGGATCAATGTCTTTTTTATAGTGTCGCTTCAATGCCAGCAGAGCCAGTCTATGTCCAACGTCTTTTTTGTTTGGTGGATGGATGTTTTCTTCAGTACCAATGTCGTTGATAATTGCGATGCCACTGTTGGGAACGGCCTGAGAAACCTTGGTTTGAATGGCCTGTATCTCCGTCCAACCGCTAGGCACACCCGGTTCGGTCGTAGCCGCTTGATAGTTGGCCAGTTGCACGATGTAAAACGGAAACTCGTTGTCCCATCGTGCTCGCCAATCTTCGATGAGTGCAGTCAGTAAACTCTCATATTGAACCGCTCGAGCGCGGTTCGCTTCACCTTGATACCAAATCGTTCCCGCAATCGCGTAGTTCGTCCAAGGAGCGATTTTCTGGTTGAAGATCGCTGCTGGGTGGCTGCTGTTCAGTTCTGGTTGATTCCGTAAGATTGGCTTGCGTGGCAATTTCGGCTTTTGCCCTTTTGGTGTAGCGGCAATGATTTTTGTTCGCTTGGCTTTCCATTTTTTCATCGCCGCTGCATACTTCGCCTTGGCTGATTTGGCGTCGTGTTTGTCAGCGAGATCTTGCCATTCCAGTAGCAGTGGCAACGCGTCTTTAACCGTTTTGAGTTTTTCGATACTCGTGAAGGCTTCTACTTTCTTACCGCTCCATGAAGTGTCAACCAAGCCGATCGGCACGTTCAACTTTTCTGATAGATTCTTTCCAAAGTGATATCCGACGGCTGAAAAGCCAGCGACAGTTTCAGGCGTGCAAACCTTCCAATCGCCTTTGCAGTCGGACTGTATCGTTGCTGATGTTTTTGATTTGGTTTTAAAAATTCGCACCAACGGATGGTTGGCGTCCTTAATCGCAGGATCTTTGAGCTGGCCCAGTGACCATTCCATGTTAGATTGGCCCGAACACATCCAAACTTCACCGACCACCACGTCGTTGACGGCGATCTTGCTGCCGTCGGCTGCCGTGACGGTCAACGATGCTGCTTCAGCATTGATCGACAGCGGACCCAGCGTTACTCTCCATTGACCAGTAGGATCGGCAGTCGCTTGGACAGTTTGACCGGCAAAGGCAACGGTTACGGCTGATTCTGGTTTGGCGGTGCCCCAGACGCTGGTGGGTTTGCCATGTTGCAAAACCATGTGGTCGGCGATCGGAGCCGCGAGCTTTAACGTTGAAGCCGGATCTTGCTGAGCAAAACAAGAGATCGGGATTAGAACGAGCAGAGCACAAAGCAAATAATTTTTCATTGGGTTACCTTAGAGTCGTAGAATCACTTCTCCATGGTACCCGAAAATCCCATCGTGTTGTACGGCGAGAGCTACTTTACCCCCAAGACTTCATCGTTGTCGGCGAGGTAGCTTTATGACGATCGTGATTGCTGTGGGCGGTGTTACCACGAGCTGTTCGCAGGCTACTGAAATCCAATGCAGAATTTGGATCGCAACACGCAACCGCGTCTTTCAACTCGCTGTTGATCTCACGCAACGAAGGTTCGACTCCCCCCCCCTCTGCCGAAGCACAAGTTAAACTTTTCGAATTCGCTTAAGCAGCATTCGAATGATGCCAACCGATTTAGGCGGCATCGGATCTAGGTCTTCACAATCTTCGGACATCCAGAGCGACATTTTGGCTTGGGCAGCATGAGCTTTGGTATCGTGTTCAACACTCTTAGAAAAACGCTCTAGCCGGTCAGAGAACGAACCTTCTGATTCTTCTCGTGTTGGTCGCGGTTGGCGTTCTTTCGTTCTGGCAGTCCTATCCAAGTATCCGAAATAACAAACAAGGCCGCAGCTACAAGCGCCTACTATTCCCCAAAAAAGAGATAGGCCAGGATTAAATAGTCCCTCATTGAAAAGGATTCCGAAGATTAGACCGCTAAAAAATCCGGCAAAAGTCAGCGTAACAAATTCCGTTTGCCACATGCTCCAGCTCCAAAGTAATTTGCCATGCGTAACATCGGTCTGAGTGTATGGCGGGCCGTCCTATGCCTACCGCCAAGGCCCCAGGAAACTCGAAGCCCGCTGCGATTCAGCAACTTGCTTAATGACTTCGTTTCGCGTTTCCAACAGTTTACGCATGTGTCGGTTCACCAGCAAGACATTCGCGACGCTGCCTACAAAACCGAACGGCGATGTGTATTCAAATACATCTCGCATTCGAGTGCCAGAATCGGTCGCTTCAAAATAGTGATCGTGGTCAAAGTGTTTGAATGCCCCTTGGACCATCGAATCGCGAAAATGGTTTGGCCGGTCAAACTGAACAACCTCCACCGTCAATCGCTGCCTCACGAAGAAATGAGTGGCTTCCCACGTAACGCGATCGCCGATCCCCACTAGGCCAGAAGTGACACCGGCGACTGCACGTTCGTTCGTCTGCGATGTCGAATGCATGTGCAGATCAACGCTGCAAGCAAGATCGAAAACCGTTTCGACAGGAGCCAATATTTCGGTCGAGGTTTGAATCGTTGGCATGCTTACCCGCCAAAGACCAAATCACTACTGGTGAAAGTCGTACCGAAGTTTTTCTTAAGCGTCACCACTTGGTCGAGTGCATCCACGAACTGACGGTCGTTGAGCTCCGCCAGAGGATGCAAGAACGCCGACCAAACGACGTCGTTGTTGATGCAATACCGAGCATCAAGCGCCCGGTCATAATTGGCTTCCAGCAATACTTGAAACACTTTGTCGGTTTCCGAATCAAGCTCGACCACCGGTGACATGATTCGCATCCGATTATGAGACTCGTCGGTGATGACAAACACGAGCGACTCACCAAATTCAAATTTCCAAAACCCTGACTGGTCCTCATGCATTTCCGAGGCGGCTTTGCGAATTAACACGCCGAGTTGTTGGTTGTTCATGCCAGCTTGCGCAATCATGACTCGCTCCTGTTTCAGTTTAACGACGGTACCGAAGGCGGAAGCGCTGGCTTGCAGACACCAGTCACAATCGCTCAGACCACTGTCTAGATCAGCCAGTCGCTTGCAATGCCCCGCGCCCCGCAAGCGTCTACACCAACAATATAGAATAACCGAAACGCGTTACAACTAAAAATCGTTTCGTTCAACTTACCCGCGTTTGCCGCTGAGCTCAAGAATCACGCTCTGCCACTCAAAACCGGGAACGTCATACTCAGCCAAAACTTTGACATCGACTTTGTCCAAAACACCCGCTTCATCGGCCGCGGCTTTTTCTTCGACCCACTTCGGACCTTTAATAGCAAGCAACTTGCCAATCGATGGCCAAACCTTTTCGAACCACACGCCAAATTTTTTCAACGGTCCGACCGCCCGAGCAACCGTGAAGTCGTATCGGAAATCTTCCAGTAAATCCTCGGCCCTGCATTGGTAAATCTCCACTTGCAAACCAATCTCCTCAGCGATCGCGCCGAGTGCATTTGCTTTTTTGCCGACCGAGTCTGTTAACGAGACTTGTAAGTCCGGGCGAATGATCGCCAGCACCATGCCGGGAACGCCTCCACCGGATCCAACGTCCAGCACCTCGGCACCTTCGGGGATCAGTTTAGCGAGTTCGATCGTGTCCACTAAATCGCGCGAGACGAATTTGTCATAGCTGGTATGCCGAGTCAAATTGATCTCTTTGTTAATCTCCCAAAGCGCATTGCAATAATGCTTCAACAGCGGGTACGCTTCGTCGGAGATTTCGATTTCGTATTGGTCGAGAGTTTTTTTGAGACTTGCCACAGCGTTGGTTTTAGCGGTTAATTGCTTCAGTATTCGGTTGGCGTATCGTAGTCGAAATTACAGAGCTTAGCGACGGCTAGACATTCGAAAATAGAAACATACCCAGCCTTTGTCGCTTTACTGGCTGGCCGAAGTACGGGATTCCCCGAAACTAGTGGACAGACGCAAAAGGCCTACCTAAACTCAATAACGGTATCGCAACAATTGCCCGCCTCCCGAAGTACTGCCAATCAAATCAATATGTAACTCGTTTGACCAAATAAGTTAAAGCTTAAGCATGAAATCGTTAATCGAAAGACCGTACATCCACTGCTTACTAGGAGTCCTAGCAATCGCAACGCTGCAGGGGTCGACCGCCAGTCCTGGCCTTGCTCAAAGCTCCACTACGGTTCAACCGACCGCTCAAGCCACGCCCACCATACAAGAAACCGCCCCGCATGCTGACGAAACTCTGCCCCAACGGGACGCTCGACTGAAGTGGTGGCGAGAAGGCAAATTCGGGATGTTTGTCCACTGGGGGATCTACTCGACCACCGGCGGTCTTTACAAAGGCCAGAAATTACCCAACAGCGCCGAATGGATGATGTGCCGCGGCAAGATTCCGATCGCGGAATACTCCGAATACGCGGACCAATTCAATCCAACAGAATTCAACGCCGATGAGTTCGTAGGATTGGCAAAAGATGCCGGAATGACTTACTTGGTGATTACCGCAAAGCACCACGATGGCTTTGCGATGTTTGACTCCAAAGCAAACCCGTACAACGTCGTGCAAGCCACGCCGTTCAAACGCGACATCATGAAGGAACTGGCCGACGCTTGTGCCAAACAAAACATTAAGTTTGGCTTCTACTACTCACAAGCTCAAGACTGGCATCATCCTGGCGGCTTTGGAAACAACTGGGACAAAACCCTCGAACGAGTACCGAGCGACGTGTACGTGATGCAAAAGGCAGTTCCTGAAGTCCAGCAACTACTGACCGATTATGGCGACATCGGAATCTTTTGGTGGGACACGCCTCGCAAGATGACCAAGGAATCCTTCGATGCGCTGCACTCGCTTACTAAGTTGCAAGCTAATGTGATTACCAATGACCGGCTCGGAGAAGATTACCCAGGCGACTACAAAACATTTGAACGCAACATCCCCAAGCAAGGCCCCGTCGGCGAAGACTGGGAAGTCTGCATGCCGATCAGCGGTAGCTGGGGTTACAAGATCGGCGATGACAAGTTCAAGTCATCCGAAAAACTGATCCACAACTTGGTTGACATCGCTCATAAAGGCGGCAACTACCTGCTGAACGTCAGCCCGACCGGCAGAGGCACCCTGTTACCGCAAGCTACTGAGCGTTTGAAAGTGGTTGGCAAGTGGATGAAGGTCAACAACCAATCGATCTACGGAACGACGGCGAGTCCGTTTGAAGCCCTCGATTGGGGCCGCTGCACCAAGAAGGTCGCCGATGGCAAAACGACTTTGTACTTGCACGTATTCGACTGGCCAACCGACGGCAAACTATTGGTGCCCGGCCTAAAGAATCAAGTTCAAAACGCGAAGCTGCTCGCCAACGGCCAGGCTCTTGAAACCGCCGCCAGCGAAAAAGGCGTCGTGATCTCGCTGCCGCCAGAAGCAACCGATCAATACGCCAGCGTGATCGTGATGAACGTCGATGGCGTGCTAAAAGTAACCGCCAGCCTACCGACGCTCGGCAAGAGCGGCAAACTTTTGCTGACCGCGGACAAAGCGTTCATCCACAATAACGAAGGCAGCCAAAACGCCGCAGTGAGGACTCGTCACGGGTTGTCACACATCGGGTTGTGGACCGACAAAGAGGCGTTTGTTGAGTGGACGTTTGATGTTCAAGAGCCCGGCGATTACAACCTCGAAGCAGTCTGCTCGATTGACGCCAAGCAGGGCGCCAAATTGACGTACGGCATCGCTGGCGGCCCAACAAACTCGGCGCAGCTCAAGCCCACTGGCGACTACAACAAGTACAGGTCGCAAACGATTGGAACGCTAAAGCTGGAGAAAGCCGGAAACGTGACGCTGCGAATCAAACCTAGCGGCGAAGGTTGGAATCCGATCAACCTGCAAAACGTCGAATTGATTCGCAAGTAATCCTGGCGATTGATCCGTGATAAGAAAATCAAACAGCAACGTTCGGTGCGGGCGTTGCTGTTTTTTTATGACGAATCGATAATACTGCTTACTAGGTAGACACTCAAATGACGTAGGCTTTCGTTAAGCGCCTTCGTTAAGCGCCTTCGTTAAGCGCGCTTTCTGAGACGATTCCTGAGCCAACGTTTTCGGTGCAACGCCGGTTTGTTGTAGAAGCCTTGTTGGCTGGTAAACTCATCAGGAAAGCCTTTACCAACGAGTGACAGCAGCCTTTAAAAAAAACTCGTTCGACACTGCGGATTTGTAACAAGAGCCATCGTCCATGAAATTCATCAAACCAGTCTCGAACCATTGGCAGCCAAACGATTTTGACCTGACGCAATCGGCACTCGCGTCCCCCATTCTACATATCACCAAAACTGTCTGCCTTTTGGAATCTCGATGTGACGACTATGCGGAATATCTGCGAGCAATTTTTCGCGACCGAGAGGCTCGCTGGAACCTAGCGATCGACCAATGGAATGCCGAGGAGTGCCAACATGGCGTGATGTTGAGGCAGCTTTCGGAATCCGTTGATTCGTCGTTCGATTTCCCAAGTTCGATGGCTCACTACGAAGGAATCGTTTCGTATCATGAGCCCACGGGAGAATCCGTACGTGGTTCGGTGGCCGCCGAAATGGTGTCCAGATGCGTGGTCGAAGCACTGGCGAGCACACTTTATCGAGTACTCGCCGACGCGATTACTGACCCAACCGCAGCCAGCGTTTATTCCGCGCTTGCTCAAGACGAAGCACGCCACTTCGGTATGTTCTTGAAGATGTTGGAGACGGAATCGGAGAATGAAAACGTCGGCATGTTCGGGCGAGTAAAATTCGCGTTGCAGCGGATGTTTGAACTGGAGGATTCTCAGATCATCGTTGCATCTTCTGTCGTTGCTGGTCGATCCAAGCAAGCGATCAGGCTCCGCCGCGAAGCCAACCAATATTTGGGCAGCTTATATTCGCTTTATCGTTGGAAACATCTGCGATACGCAGCGAAGATGCTTTTACACGCCGTCGGCATCCGTCCGAGTCGACTTCCATTGAATGCGGCGACGTTTGTTCTTTGGTCAGGCGTAAGAATCCGCGGGTGGTGGGCAAACGTCGCAAGTCGCATCCTTCCGCCCTAGCCAACTCTTCCCGGGTCTTTATGACGGGCCCAAATATTTCCGGAAGCTTTCTCAGTCGAGTGAACATCATGCTTAACGGCTTTGAGGGCGTGAGAAGCTATTGAGCTTCGCCAAAGCGGCAACCGAATCCCTCCGGCTGCCAAAATCATCTAACTACGAGTACTCAACCAAGCTAAACACTGGGTACTTCTCAAGCTTCTTCGCGCCTTCCAAGAACGCCAAGTGAATCAAGAACGCACAGCCCATCACCTCCGCGCCGATTTCTTCGATCATCTCGCAACAAGCCGAAACGGTACCGCCGGTTGCTAACAGATCGTCGATCACCAAAACTTTTTGACCTGGCTTGACCGCATCGACGTGCATCTCAAGCGTGTCCGTGCCGTATTCCAAATCGTAGGTGAACGATTTTTTTTCATACGGCAACTTACCTGGCTTTCGAATCGGCACCATCCCAATTCCCAACCGCATCGCCAGCGGCACGGCAAACAAAAACCCTCTCGCTTCCGCCGCCGCGATCACATCGATTTTCTCGTCCTTGTACTTTTCGACAAACTGATCAATGCACGCCTCCAAAGCCG
>JALZWN010000123.1 GCA_023300235.1 Mariniblastus sp. | reverse complement strand
AAACCGAACTCTGGCGAGTCCGGCTACATGTTTCGATCCTAATCTTTATCTTTGACAGACCACTAAGAGCCCGGAGCCGCTAGCAGTTTTCTCGCTGCATTCCCCTCTACAGTTGGGATGACGCAGCCGCCTGAGCCTGAGGTGACTAGGAGGTTTAGCCAGATGGAAGCTGCTGCATGTCCTTAAAGAACGTACTCTTTGATCTTCCAGAAGGGAAAATCAACCACAGATAGGCACCGATTCCCACTCGCACGTCGGAGTTTATCGTTGGTTGTTAGCTTTTTCACAGCCCCAAGTGCGTAATAGAAAAGTAGTGCTGGTAAGATCGTTTCGTCATCCCACTTCGCCAGCTGTCGGTGTCTTGGTAGCAGCAAGGTCCGCATTCGTCTTTTCGTAGTTGCCTAAGCTCTCTAGACTCGGCGAAAAATACAAGATCTTTTTGTTGGCAGGATGCCGCTATGTTTGGACTCGGAAAAAAACGAAACGAAGACGTCGAACTTGAAGCTGAAAACGCTCGCCCAAACCAGCGGCGCGAGCGAGCCGAATTCAGGAAGCGACCGACTCGATGGCCATATTACCTGTTGATCCTGCTTGCGCTGATTTTCTTTTTGCCGAATCTGGTCGGTTGGTTTGGTTTGCATCAAACGGCGATCAATTATGCAGCTGCCGATTTCCGAGGCGAGATTCAAGTCGAGAAATTTTCTGCGGGCTGGTTGCAGCCGGTCGAGCTTTCCGGAATTCGAGTCGTGGACGATCAGCAGCAGCTCATGCTGGAAGTCGATTCCATTCGAACCTCCAAAAAACTTTTCAAGCTGGTCGGCGTTTCTGATTATGGTCAAGTGACCGTCGACCGCCCCGTTGCTCGACTCCAAATGCGTCCAGGCAGCAGCAATATCGAAGAGGCGTTGGCTGACTATTTAGCGTCCGACAATTCAGAGGAGGCGCCGGCGCAAGCCACCGTACTTCCGAAGCTTCAATTGAACATCAATGAAGGGAACGTGATTCTTTCGGGTGTGGATCAAAGTCAAGTTTGGCAGATCGATTCGTTAAACGGTCGAGTGCAAACCGGTAGCTCGAGCGCGCCGGTGGTTGCTGAAATTGCAGCCCGAGTGACGCCTCAAACGTTTGATCCCCAAGGGCAATGGGTGGCTCAGTCATCGGGAGCGCTGACGATGGTCAGTCAAGTCGACGCGGGTGCGAGTGAGTTGGCTTTCGGGTCCGTTGACGTGGCGATCGAAACCCAACAACTGCCGTTGTCCTTTTTAGGTCCGGTGCTTGAGCGCGTTGTCGGCCAGGCACACGTCGAAGGCGCGATGACGGGCAACCTGCAAGGAAACTATAGCGGTGGCGACCATTCGATTGCCGTTCATGCTGACGGCTTGAACTGTCAGAACGCGGTTTTTGCCTGCCCTGCGTTGGTGAGCCAAGATCGAGTTGAAATCAAGAATCTGGTTTGTGACGGCGACGTACAGATCACGCCGCGTTTGATATCGGCCAGTGAGTTCAGCTTAAACAGCGACATCGGCAACCTCCGCGCCGACGGTCATTTCGATGTGCAACAAATATCACAGCTCGGTAACAATGGCCGGCTGTTGGATTCACCTTTCCAAATGAACGGTGATCTCGATCTTGGTCAAGTGATTCGAATGTTGCCGTCGACGTTGCAGTTGCATAAAGATTTGGACGTTAAGTCGGGCAAGGTCGCATTCAACGTTAACAGCCAAAACCAAAACGGTGCGCGTCGTTTGGTGGTCAACATGGACACCGCCAACTTAGCGGCCAATCGAGCTGGCCAATCGATCGTGTGGGCCAAGCCGCTGCGTTTGGTGGGGACAATCGCCGAAGTCAACCAACAGCTAACGATCGAAAACATTCGCTGCGAATCCGAGTTTTTGAATGTCGAAGGAAGTGGAGATTTGCGGTCCGCCCAATTCAAAGTCGATGGAGATTTGCAAAAGCTAACTCAACGAGTTGGGCAATTTGTCGACCTATCTGGGACAACGATGCAAGGTTTGTTGCAGGGGCAATTGAACTGGAAGGTCATCGGAGCCAGCGGTCAGCCGACTTCATTGGCGAGCCTGAACAATGCGCCGATTCAAATCGGTGGCGATTTTTCCATCACCAATCCAGTAATTGAAACCGTATTGTTGCCGCGTTGGGCTCCCAAGGAAGTCAAAGTCAATTTGGCAGGCATTGGCGTTGCTCGCGAAGCAACCGGGCAATCGATGGCGTTGCAGTTGGATCAAGGCCGAGTCCAATTGGATATTGGGACTGAACGAGCGATCGCGGTACTTGCGAATCCGGTTGCCGATGCGTTTACTGCTGAACAATGGCAGGCGACTTGCAGCGCGTCGGGGAATCTAGGTCGTTGGCTTGCTCATCTGCAAAACTTTGTTGATTTGGGACCGATCCGAGGCAACGGCGATCTGGTTTTGAATTCGAACGTTACGCTGGGCCCCACAGATATTCAGTTTCAAGCAACCAAGTATCAGTTTACTGATTTTGTGTTTGCAGGTTACGGATTGAAAGCTGCTGAATCAACGGTCGCAGGAGATCTGGCAGGCCGATACGTTTATGAAACGGGCATGGTCGAGATTCCCGAGATGACGGTAGCCGCCGATTCAGTGTCGGCGCGAGCTCGGAATCTAAGTTTGGGCTACACCGCTCAACTGCACCTAGCCGGCGATGTTGCTTTTCGGGCTAACGTAAATCGAGTTGCAGATTGGTTTGAACTTTCGCCAACGGAGGAAAGTATCTTTTGGTTCGGTGAAGCCGAAGGCGTGGTGAAAATGGCCACCGATGCGCAAGGGCTTACTTTGGTGGTCGAGTCTGATATTAATGACATGGCGGCCGCGACGCAGACCATCAATTTGCAAGCCGCTAACGGAGGGCCTGTGCGAAACGCAGCCGCGGGACAGCGTCAATGGAACGCGTTGTGGCAAGATGAAAAAATACGTTTAACTGGCGGCGTGAAACTGAATCATAACTTTGACGCCGTTACGTTTAATGAGACGGCGATTCAAGCGTCCAGCCTGAGTGGTGTCCTGACCGGGTCGATCTCCGATTTGTACCAAACGATGAATGTCGATGTGACTGGAGCTTGGCAGCCAGATTGGAGTCAAATCAATGGCCTGTTAGTCGAACTAACTGGCGGAGCGATCAAGTTTAATGGTACGAAGGCTCAACAGTTTACCGTTCGTGGACCGCTGTTTGCTGCCAACGCAGGTCAAGCGGGCGCAAGTGGTGCTTGGGTGCCTAGTGACTTGTTTGCGAACGCTTCTTTGCATATCGACAGTGGGGAGATTTTGGAGTTGGCAGTCGGCCAAACTGATTTTTCAGTTGCCTTGAATCAAGGTGTGGCCCAAATCTCAACGGCCGGGATTCCGTTTGCCGGTGGTAGCGTAATGGTTGCCCCAACGATCGACTTGCGAACGGCTAGTCCAGTAATAAAGATCGAACGAGCGCGCGTGATCGATCAGGTACAGTTGCAGCCAGAGACAGCTCGTAAATGGCTTAAGTACGTTGCTCCGTTGGTAGCCGACGCAACCAGTGCGCAAGGAAGTTTGACTGTCGATATCGATTCTGCCAGTATTTCTTTGCTGGACGCCGAAGAAATGACCGCCAGTGGTACGATTCATCTAAGCCAATCGGCAGTGGGGGCCGGTCCGTTGGCAGAGCAGTTGTTGGGATCGGTATTGGAGGTGCGAAAAATCTTGAAGCCAGGGTCGGAAGAAAAAACCGTTCGTACTTCGATTGAAATCAAAGACCAGTCGGTGCCCTTCATCGTGCAGGACGGCAAGGTGTATCACAAGCAAATGGAATTCTCGCACAAGGAGTTGACCATTCGCACCAGCGGCAGCGTTGGTTTTGATCAAGAGATTCAAATGACTGCCGTGATTCCGATCGATGATGATTGGATCGACGGAAACAAGTACTTGGCTGGGCTCAAAGGACAGTCATTGTCGCTGCCCATTAGTGGCACGGTCACTCAACCGCAGATCGACAAAACGATGATCAATCAGCTGACCCAAGATTTGGTTCGCAAGACAGCCTCCGCGGCGGCCCAAACGGCCGTGCAAGAGAAGCTGACGCCAAAGATCAATGAGTATCAACAGAAATTCAACGAGAAATTGAACGGCGGTTTCAACAAACTGCAAGGCAAGCTTCAAGACGGTATCAACAAAAACTTGAACCTGGAAAAGCTAGGCATCGGCGGCGATGGTGCCGCGGGCTTGTTGCCAAACTTGGTTCCAAACTTGGTGCCCGGCCAGCAGCAAGGGACGCTTCCTAAACCGGATCCGAAAGAGTTGTTGAAGGGCATTAGTAGCCTGTTCGAGTAGCAAGTGTTTCGAGTGCTTTGTGAGTCGAGCGGGTGCCATGCTTCACGGCCTGCTAAAGTGAATCCGTTTTTAACCGCCTAAGCATGGCACCCTCACTGCCCATCTAAAGGCTGTCCGTTCACAACCGCCCCACTTAATTCCCAGAAAATCCAAACGAAAAAAGCTCATTGCTACGTCACGTAGGCAATGAGCTTTTCGCGTGAAAAAGCAACGCTGTAGATCTAGTTGCTCAGCAAGAAGATAAATGAACTGATGTCCAAGAAGTTCATGCCACCGTCTTGATTGGTATCCGCTTCATACTGGTAATCACCAGATGAAAGGACTGCAATGAATGGAGCGATGTCCTGGAAGTTCACTCGCTCGTCTCGATTAACATCACCCAGTGCAAACTCTGGCTCAGGTGATTCCGTTTCGAACAAGTTGAAGTTAAACAGAGGACTGCCGTTGTCGCTGCCGACTTCGTCGAATTTCAGGACAACGTCAAAGGTTCCTGCCGGGGCTTCCGTCACGGCTTCGATGGTTTCGTAAACTTGCCAATTACCGGTCACCGGTACTTCTACTTTACCCACCGGCTTTCCGGCCAAAATGCTTTCAGTCGATTGGCCCGAAGCACCTAGGTACACTTCGACCCAGCCATCGGGCCGGCCAGTTGGGCGAGCGACACGAAAACGCATGGCAGAATTTTCGATCAAGCTAATCTCGTTGTAGCGTGCCCAGGTACTGTCGTTGATGAAGCCAAGGTTTTGAGTGCCGCCGACGTCCCCCGAGGTTTCTTCACGGGGGCCCATGCGTTCGTCATCGTTTTCGGCTTGAATGACTGTGTAGGCCTCTTCTTCTGGATCTAGCAGGATCTCAAAACAACAAACCGACTCGCCGGGAATCGTCGAATTGACGTACTCGCCCTCGAACACTTGCTCAAACGAAGCAAATCCTTCGACGTCGTCGGGGTCAGTCCAACGAGTTCGTTTGACGGTCGATTCTGAAATGGTTCGTCCTGAGGGTGTGATGTTCAGCGGGACGTTCGATGTTGAGTGGTTGATCACCCAGACGGTCATTAAGTTGCCTTTGATCAAAGCAGCGGTCAGTGTCGGATTTTCATCGGGATCGTCGTCACTAACACCCGGATCGAGATTCAGTGCAGCGGGCTCTTGGATGATATTCAAGGCGTACCCGTAGTTCGAAGTTGCACTCAGCTTCTTAAAGATAAAGTACTTAACGTTTCTTCTGGGGGTGCCGCTTGGATTGAGAATATAAGAGTGGCCTTGGTTGGTGGTGCCAATGGCCAACCAGCCATTGATGCCTGAAAAACCAGCTCGGATTTGGTTCAGATAATAATAAAACGTCGTCGTTTCATTTGCACTTGAGGTGCTCTTCCAACCGTGAATTTCAGTATTCCAGATTTCGGTATTAGCACCCAGGGTATCTCTTACGGCGTCCGCGAATTGTTGGGAAGTGCCTGAGCGATCGGTGTTGTGGCTGGCCGCGATGTTAACCGAGTTGCGACGACGAGTGGTGTCTAGGTTGTCGATCCAGTTGCGGCCCTGCGAATAATTCCAAGACGATGGCCCAATGATCTGTGGCATATCCGCCGCGTCTAGGTTTGACTTCAGATACTCCGTGATGTCACGATAGTCGGCTTGGGTAATTCGACTGCCACCGTCGTTAGACTGCCACTCGTTGGTCAGATCCATGAAGCTGATCTTGAAGCCGTGCGACTTCATTAGCAAGATGTATCGCTCGAGGTACTCGGCGCACTTTCGCCAGTCGAAGTCGAAATTTGAATTGCTGCCTGAACTGCCCGTGATCCATTGTGGGTACGGTTGCCAAGCGACGTTGTCCGTGGCTTCGTCGAGTGGACGCGGGGATGCATAGAACTTGATGTCGGGATTGGCTTCTTGCATTTCTTGCATCAGCGGAATGATTTTGTTGGTGTAGGCCGATAGGTTGAAGGTGCCTTCTTCCAGTTCGTAACCGCTATTGATCGCGACGCGAACGAAGTCGATTCGAGTATCGATGGCGGACCATTTCGCCACGCTATCTCGCTCGGCTGCGTTCAGTCCGCCTGTCCAAAACCAAAGTCGTTCGTAGTCCATGCCGTAACGCATCTTTTGTTGACGCGTGTTGCCGATCACCAGAGGAAGACCCGCGGGGTCACCAACGGCCGTCACAAGCAGCCGGCCGTTTGTGCCAGAGTTGTCCACTTCAAAAGACCAAATGCTGGTGTCAACGCCGGCAGCAAAGGCAAGCCCATTGTCGGTGATGTCGCCGTTTTCGACTTCCATTACCGTCCAGGTTCCACCGGCGTCTCCGGAGAGGTGGCCGACGTCCAGAATCGTTCCGCTGGCAAACACAGCTGATGTGCCAATGTCACTTGCGTTGTCTTTAATAATGATCGGAGTGCTGCCACCGTTGTCAAAACGAACAATCAACGATGAACCGGAATACTGATTCCAGATTCCGTCGAAATCGTCATTCGCACCGCCGACGCTGATCAGGCTCGCTTGGCTTCCCAAAACGGTGAAGCTACCAATTCCGGCGTCTTCGCTGTCACCAAGTTCGACTCCGTAGCGAGTCGAAAATGTACCACCTGCGATTGTTAGATTGCCGGTGCCGGCGTTCGAATTAAGTCGATTGCTACCAAGGTGCAAAGAAATGTCGTCACGTGCGCGAGCAATTCGCAGTTCGCCAGCGTTGAGCACATAAGAACTGTTGGTGCCTTGCTGGCTTCCAATTTGGATCGCGTTGATGGTTGCTAATCCACCGGTCTGGTTGACTTGGCCATCAAACATGGTGACGGCGGAGGCAAGTTGAGCAACGGTTAGGTTGCCACCAGTAATGTTGAGTGTCCCGCCGGACTGTTGGAGCGTCCGCAGGTTCGGGCTGATGCTGGAGGAGCTAAAGGTAACGGTTCCGCTGGGGAGGCAAACGTGATCTTGATCTACTGGAATGATTCCATTTTCCCAGTTGCCTGCATTCCCCCAGTCACTGTTAACCGCGCCTGTCCAAGTAGCGTTGTCGCCATGCGCAAGGGAGCACGAAAGTAAAACCAAGATCGCTGAGAAGGTCGATTGAAATAAGGTGCTAGGTGGGCAATTCAACTTGTTCGTCTCCATTTTGAGTCTGGACGCGTCTAGCTGAACTCCAGTTGGGGTTTTGTGACGCGATCGGTCACCGTAAGTATACGCTGTAGATCCAAGGATTATGATTGGTGTGATCTTAAATTATCGGCACTGCCAAATTTAAATCGAAATAATTGGTTCAATCTGTTGGTCTTTTTTGGTGCGACGAACTTTGCTTGCTGCCGATCACACCAAATGGCAGGTTTATCCCTTGGAATCCTTATGTTTAGCCCTGGCATTGCTTTGCGAATTGCTAAGGTCGCGGCAAACTTCTCGTCTGCGGCCATTCAGGCGAAGTGGCAGATTCGTTCAATTCTTTATAGAATCGTTTTCGACACTCCCCCGTATTTTAATTGATATCCTTCCTTTTTTGCTTTAATCGTGAAACTACATTTCCTCGGCACCACTGGCTACCATCCCAACAACCAACGCCAAACTGCCTGCATGATGCTGCCGGAAATCGGTGTGATCTTGGACGCCGGCACGGGGATCTTTCGTGCTCGTGATCTGATTCAGACGGATCACTTGGACATATTTTTATCGCATATGCATTTGGACCACTGCGTTGGTTTGACGTTTTTGTACGACGTGCTGTTGGACAAGAATGTCAATCGAGTGACGGTGCATGTGGCGGCAGAGAAAATCAAAGCGTTGGATGAAGCGTTGTTCCATCCGGATCTGTTTCCGGTCAAACCGAACTTTGAAATCGTGCCGTTGGAGCCGACGGTCAAGTTGGCGGGCGGTCAGCGGTTGACAGCGATACCGGTGGAACACCCTGGCGGGGCTTATGCGTTTCGAATTGATTTTGAAGATCGTTCAATGGCGTATGTGACGGACACGGTGGCGGCGGAGGATGCTACGTACTTGAACGAGATTGAGGGTGTGCAAACGCTGGTGCACGAGTGTTATTTCCCTGATGGTTGGGAGGCCAAGGCGACGTTGACCGGGCACAGTTGTTTGACGCCGGTGGCTAAGGTGGCGGCGTTGGCTAAGGCCGAGCGTTTGTTTTTGGTGCACATCAATCCTTTGAATGAGAGCGACCAGCCGTTAGACTTAGATTCTGTAAAAAGCATCTTTGATAATATAGAAGTTGCGAGTGATCAGTTAGTGATTGACGTTTAGGGCGGAAGCGTCGATCAGCTTGCGCCGCAAAAAGTGGCGGCGGTGTCTCTGGCCTATCACGCGCACACGGCAGCTTGTAAACGCTGGAAGCACCGTCGGTACACGCTGGCGGAAGACCCCAGCCTGCCAGCTTAAAACATTAAACGAACAGGCAGTAATCATGGTTCAAGCTTGGCACTCGATCACTCTTTGGAAACGCGTTCTTATCGGATTGGCGATTGGTTTGATCGTTGGTGCGATCATTCGATACGGCGTTGGTTTGGAGCCCGCTCAGGCAGCACACATCGGCGAAACCTACATTTACCCGTTCGGTAAAGCGTTCGTGCGGTTGATTAAAATGCTGATCGTTCCGCTGATCGCAACGACACTGGTTGCCGGCGTGACTGCGATGGGCGACCCAAAAAAGCTAGGTACACTCGGTGCCAGAACGATGGCTTTGTATTTGGTCACGACGTTCTTTGCCGTTTCATTGGGGTTGGGCATGGGAGCGATCGTGCAACCGGGAGCAGGCGTTGTTTACGATGGCGCTGACGCGACGGCGATTGAGAAGGTCGAAGGGAAAATGGACAGCGCCAATGAAGCAGGTGGGTTGGTCGACCGTCTGCTGGCGATCATTCCAGAAAACCCCGTCGCCGCGCTGGCCAACGGGCAAGTTTTACCAACGATCTTTTTTGCAATCATGATCGGCGTAGGTATTTTGCTGGTCGGGCCTCCAGCAGATCCGGTTCGCAAGTTCTTTGAAGCGGCGGCGGAAGTTGTTTTGAAAATCACCGTCATGATTATGGAGCTTGCTCCTTACGGAGTGGCGGCGTTGATGGCTTGGGTGATGTGCAAACAGGGGGTCGAGATTCTTTACAGCCTGTTCTGGCTCGCGCTGTCCCTGTATGCGTGTTGTCTGATTCAAATCGTGTTTGTCTACGGTGGCTTGATCATCAAAGGGATTTTGGGACTTCCGTTGAAGCAGTTTTTCCGTGGGATCGCGGACGCTCAAGGCGTGGCTTATTCGACGGCGTCGTCGAGTGCGACGTTGCCGGTTTCGATCTCTTGTGCCGAAACGAATTTGGGCGTCGAGAAGTCAATCGCCGGTTCTGTATTGCCATTGGGCGCGACGATCAACATGGACGGCACCGCGATCTACTTGGGCTTGGTGGCGTTGTTCGCCGCTCAGGCATCCGGGATCGAAGTCAGCCTGACGGGTTACCTGATGGTCGCGCTAACGGCGACGTTAGTTTCGATCGGTGCCGCTGGGATTCCTTCGGCGGGTCTGCTGTTGGCTGCGACCGTGATGGATGTGGTTGAGATTCCCCCAGAACAATCCATTCAAGTCATCGCGTTTATCTTTCCGTTTGACCGGATCTTGGACATGATGCGGACGGCAACCAATGTGACCGGCGATATTGCGGTGGCTTGCACCGTCGCGAAATGGGAAGGCGCGTTGGACGAGGAAGTTTTTCGGTCCGAAGCTAAGGTTAGATAAAGCTTAGCGAGCCTAGTGTGACTTGCAGTGCGAGAATTGTCTTGCGAGTTTTCTGTCTATTCGAATTCGCCGCCGCCAGCAGAACACTTGGGCCTGTTTTTCGCTCAACAGGGGGCAAGCTGATCTCGTTGCTAACGAAGCCACGAAAGCTGTCAGTTATTGAATCAATCACGCCGCCGCATGAGTTTCGCCTGTAAAAAACTGGCAGCGGCGAGATTTGTTTCTAAACGCCTCTGTTTTGGTCCGACTACGGTACTAGCATGTCGTACTGGAAGTAGCCACTGTAGTGAAGCGTGTCGCCCCGTCCAAAACCGGGGATGATCGATCCATTAAGCCACGCTCCTGTAGAAAACGTGGTTGGTGATTCGCTCTCGTACCGATTGCCGTTGACTTCGATAAAGTCGACGACAAGGTTTTGATCTTGGCCGTCATCGTATAGGACCTCGGTATAATCAATCCGAATGTCCGAGGCGTTGACTACCGCTGGACTGGTAAAGGTAAATGTCTGAAACGAACTTTGGACCGAAAAGGTTTGAACCGTCGTGTCGCCAATCGTCAATTGGAATTGTTCGTCGCCAAGATGGCCGCGTGCCCGAATTGAAATCAGCGTTTTTTCCAAAGCTGGCTCTTCAGGTTGTTTCGGATCCGTCAGCGAGATTAAGTACTTTGGTGAATCGGCAAGATCATTGGCTACCACGCGTCCCCAGTCGGTCAAATTTGCGAAGTCGCCTCCGGGGACAGTGGGCGGGGGGCCGAAGGTGGGGGGGGCGGTCCGAGTCCCCTGTTTCATAGGTGAGCCAAAAGGCGACGTTCGGGACTTGCTAACGGGCCTGTTGTTTCAACCGATGGGCAAATTGTAAATTTGGGCTGGCTTGGCTGGCCTTCTAGGATGAGCGACAGGCCTTAGGCGAGGAATGGGCCGTCGGCGTCTAGGTTGAGGTCGTCGAAGTTAATGGGAGGTTGTTGCCGCAAAGGCGTTTTCTCCAAGTCTTCCTGCATGTAAAGGCTGTCAAACTCGGTTAAGTGTTGGGGCCAGATATGAAAGGATCCGGTGAGCGATTCGCGGATGTCCCAGATACCAGTGATCCCTGTTTGGCTGATCGTGCCTCGGTAGGTGACATCGTGTTGGCCGACGTATGATTTGACCCACGCGCATTTTAGTCCGCTCAAGTCGTATTTGCCTTGCAGCGTCCATGGGCCCACGTAGTCGGTGCCTTCGCCTTTGAGTTCTCCGTCGTTGAACTCGAGGTACTGATGCATCCAGCCACGTTTCTCTTGATGGCTTTCGATGTAAAAACCATTCCACTGTCCAGTTGGGATTAGCGTTTGAGAGTTCATCGAGTGGGTCCGTGCAAAACAGGTTGGCTGTTGAAATCGCTACAAAACAAGCCGCTTGAGCGGGGGCTCAAACGGCTTGTTAGAACAAGTCTGTCTATTATAGCGTCTTTTTCAATTCGCCGTGGGCAGCCTTACTTCTTAATACCTCGTTCAAATCTCCGTGCCAATGTTTCCACTGGCAGTGGCGTGACTTCTGTCGTCGCGACCAAGTCGGTGCGGAGGATGTCGGCTTCCTTTTTCGCAGAGGGCAAGGTGAACTTGGCCATAAATCCGCCCACTTGCATACCTTGCATTTGGTAGATCGGCGGCCAGAAGTCTTCGGCGCGAGTTGCCAGTGCTCGAGCAAGCAAGCGAGTTGCTCGCCCTGAGAAGCCGCCGAGCACCATTTCGAGGCGGCCTTGAGATTCGCGGTGCAAGTAAAACACGAACGCGACTTCTTCTTTGGGGTTGTTACTGCCAAAGCGAGTCCAGCTGCCGTCGGCGGTTTCGTGGTACAAACCGGGTTCCATGTCCTGATCTTTTTTGCTCAGGTTCAAGCCTGCCACGCAAGACGGCGAGTGCGGGTCGTGGCCGCGATAACGCATGAAAAACGGAATCGAGCGGTCGCTCGCATCTTCAACGTCGTCTTGAGAAACAAACGGGTCGCAGTTGAATGACTTTGATAGCACGATCTCGACGACGGGGTTACTCTTGGTGCTACCGATGCCGACGAGTGCTTTGTCGCCTTTGGATTCTGAGAAGTCGTTGTAGACCGATTTGGCTCGTCGTAACACCTCTTGATCGGTCGCTTGCCCGGGACTCCACACCAGTGATTGCTTGAGGTGTTCTGGGTGCGGCAGCGTGTCGCCCATCAACGGATTGGCGCCGGGGACGGTTTTCTTGAGCTTGGCAGTGCCGCCGAGCGTTGTCACGCCGTTGAGCAATTCACCTAGTAGTACTGAGTCGGCCGCGACGACGAAGGAAACTTCCGACGAGTCTTCGCTGTTGTCTTTGCGAACTCCAACACACATCTCTAGGCGACGGCGGCGGGCTAGTAGTTCCCAGAAGTTCTCCGGTTCGACCGCAAACAATGCGCCCGGTAATTGTTCGGCTGACGCATGCCCGTGTTCGATCAAAAAGTCACACAATCGTGAGAGTGCTTTAAGAGGAATGTACTTAACTTCGTTCTTCAGGAGTGCGGCAACTTGATGGCGATCAAGCCCGGTGTACTCGACGATGGCTTTGATCGTTCCCGGGCGCTTGCGTGGGTCGGGGACGTGGCCAAGAAGTTCAGCTAATCGAAAACTGTATTGCATATTAAAAACCCTGGCCTGATTTTTGTGTTCAGATAAATTTTGACTGATAAAATGGTAGCAGCGGCTAGATAAGTTTGCGACGCCTAATTTAACTATAAATCAAGAATAGGGCAATTAATGACATTTTCACCACCCTTCCGGTTTTCCGCCCTTGGCGGTCCTTTAGGCGTCGTGAGTGGCATCGAGATGGCCATTGGGTGGCGAATTGGATGCGGCAAATTCGTCCGCGGCTGTTTTTTTGTGCAGGGGTGGGGGGGAAGCGGCCGGACAAAAAACACAAGGTAGATCAGTTTTACAAATTAGGAAGTCCTTATAAGCGATAACCGGACGCGTTAGCGAGGATTTTCATGACTGCTTCGCTAACGCGTTGGGCTACCGGAACACCCAGGTTCAAAAACTGATTCGCCCTAGCAAGAAAGAAGAAGCGGCTGATAGCAGCAGTGGTTTTAGCGACAGCGATTTTCTTGCGGTTACGATGAGGCAAGTGACGGTGGTTCGGGTTGTACCGGCTTGCGTTATTCCGATTCTGTCACAATTGCTTTTGGCGCGTGAGAACCTGTTGTGTGCGCTTGTAAATTGCCGATGCTCAGCCAACCGAGGTGTTCGCGCACCGGAGGCGGTTGGGGGCGGTTTCGCATCCAATGCAAGTTCAGTAAGTGATTTTGGATTTCATGTCCAAGACGTCATTCATAGGAGCAGCAGTGTCTCGAGACATCAACGTAGTCGCATTGGTTAAAGGTGAAGAGCGATACATTTTTCTGTTTAATGATGGACAGAAAAGTGAAACGCTGCGCACGCTCGGCCGGTATGCGTCTGATTCGAAGTTGAGCTTTTCTTGGTATGACGCTGCTGTGTTGAGTCAAAAAGTCCGAGGCATTGCCGCTAATCAATCGCCGACTTTGGAAGAGCTGCCTGAAGCGGACCGGCATGCTGCGGATCCAATGTTGTTTCCTGAGAATCACTTTGGCAGTGAAGAAGATTTCTTCCCTGCCGACAATTTGTTTCCGGAAGAGGATTGGTTTTAGGGCTTCTGAAGGCTGGATACCACGCTGAGTTTTGGGGAGTCCGGCGGTTAGGTGATAGCAGTTCTTGATTCGTAAGTCCCATTAAACTGGTCGGCACGTGGAAACATCCATCCCTCGATTTTTACGCTACCTTAAAGTTGAGCGTAATTCTTCTGAGCTGACGATTAAGTCTTATCGCGAAGACTTAGAGCTTCTGTACGGCTACTTGTGTGATTCGATGGGCAAGTCGCCTGCCCCCAGCGAGATCACTCCGCTGGAGTTGCGAACTTATGTTGCGGCGTTGCATGACGCGGAGTACGCGAAGAGTTCGATTTCTCGGCGGTTGGCATCGCTTCGCAGTTACTTTCGGTTTGCGCAACGCGAAGGGCTGTGTGAATCTAATCCCGCCAAGCCACTGCGAAACCCGCGTCGCGAACGGAAGCTGCCTCATTTTTTGACCAATCGCGAGATCGGCAAACTGTTGAACGCGCCACCGAAGTCCGATGCGATGGGGCTACGAGACCGCGCGATTTTTGAGACGTTGTATTCGGCCGGTTTGCGTGTGAGCGAGTTGGTGGGGATCAACGAAGCTGATTTGGATTTTGATGGCGGGCTGGTTCGTGTTCGCGGTAAGGGCAAGCGTGAACGGCTGGCGCCGCTGGGGAGTTTTGCCATGCGGGCGTTGAAGGCTTGGCTGCGGATGCGTTCGCCAGCACAGGGGCTCGCCAAGGAGGAGGCCGGTGCGGTTTTCTTGAATAGATTCGGTAAGCGCTTGAGCACTCGTAGCGTCGGGAGGATGCTAGAGAAGTATCTCAAGATAACGGGTTTGGATCAGCGGACGTCTCCGCATACGTTGCGTCATAGTTTCGCAACTCACTTGCTGGATCGAGGAGCGGACATTCGATCGGTTCAGGAGTTGCTGGGGCACAAAAGCTTGGTGACGACTCAGATATACACCCACGTCAGCACCGCTGGTTTGCGTGCGGCGTATGAGAAGGCTCATCCGAGAGCTCGACATTCGTCTTAGGCCTTGATTGGGCCGGCAAATGTATGTCGATTCGCGGCGTCGAGAATCTCCGTTTTAGGTTTGGCCTTTTTGTATTAAAAGGCAGTGGATTGCTGGTGAAATTGGAGTTTTATTGGCTTGCGTGGTTTCCTTAGGTTATCATGTTTGGCCTGCATCACCGATCAGAAATCCGTAGAGTGATTCAGCGATTGCTGATATAGTTTGATGATCAAAACATCTCCCCAAAAAAAGCAAAATATGAATTCTTTCGCTTTCCAAAAATCGAGCGACCTCAAAAAGCGTTTGGCATGTTTTTTCGGTTTCGCGTTACTGACCGTTTTGTTGTGTGGATCGTCCGCGTTGGCTCAAGAGCCGGACTTCGATTCGGATTTTAAAATCAAAACAGATACTCGGCAGGGTATTGTGACTTTGAACTGTACGGTGCCCGATGGGTGGCATTGTTTTTCGACGACGCAAGTTCCCGGCGGCCCAGTCAAGTCAACGATTACGGTGACGGGTGAAGGCGTGAAGGTCGTTGGTGACTTTGTTTCGCTTGATATGCCAGCGGCACATGAGAGTGACGTCTTTGGCATTATCGTTGAAGAGCATGAAGGCTTTGTGACCTGGGAAGCACCGATTGAGCTGGATGCCAGTGTTGATCCCGGCAAGGTCAAGCTGACCGTGAAGTACGACGGGCAGATTTGCACTAATGATGGAATGGCATGCAAGCCGGTCAATGATAAATTAACGGCTACGTTTGCAGGTTTTGAAAAAGACTTGGCGGTGCCCGAACAAAAGCAAGATGACGGCGACATTGAGTTGCTCACGCCGCCTGCCAAAGTTGATCAGGCGGTTGCTAAAAAGGAAGCCAATCCGAAGAAGCTGCAGCTTGATTTGTATCAGCCGCAAGACACCCATGTGACGCTTGTTGGATCGATCTGGACTGACGATGGGCAGCAAAATTTCAAGCCAGGCGACGAAGTGACGCTTGAGATCACGGCCGAGCCGTTGGATGGCTTTCATTGTTATGCTTACGGGACGACCGAGCCGGCAGATTATTTGCCGACGTTGATTTCTTTCAAACGACCTAAGGGTTGGAAGATTGCGGGCCCTACCGTTTCGGTGGAACCGGTGGAACATCACCAAGGTGTTTTGGAGCATGAAGGACCCACGACTTGGTCTTTCAAAGTGAAGATCCCAGCTGACGCTGCCGCAGATCAGGCCGTCGCCATCACCGGCGGTGTGCGGGTTCACACTTGTACTTCGACGGGTTGTGACGGCCCTTCGGACAATCAGTTCACGGTTACGGTTCCGATGGGAACCGATAGCGCGGCTGCGTTGAAATTCGCTGCTGCGGAAGATGGTAGTGTTGAAGCTGCAGTCCAAGCGGGTAACTTCGCTGATAAAGCTAATGCGGGATCCAGTGCAGCAGGGAATTCGCATGCCAGCGGGGCCAAGTCAAAAAAAACTGATCACCAAAAGTTCGAACATGATGTACGGCCAGACACGCCCGAAGAAATTACAGCGATGGCGCGGCTTTACAAGGTCGACAAAAAAATCAAATACTTAGACGCCGCAGACATGGAAGCGAATCCAGTTGGCTCCGGTGGAACGAGTGACCAGAAGCAAACTTCTTTGCCGGTTGCTTTGATGTTTGCTTTTGCTGGCGGAGCGATTTTGAACTTGATGCCTTGTGTGTTTCCTGTTCTTGGTATCAAGGTCATGGGCTTCGTGAAGCAAGGTGGTGAAAGCCAGTCGAAAGTTCGGATGCATGGTTTGGCGTTCGCCGCTGGGCTGGTCGTTTCGATGTGGGTGTTGGCCGGTGGGTTGTTGCTGCTGAAAAACGTCTGGGGGCAAAATATTATTTGGGGTGAGCAAATGGCGAACCCTTATTTTGTCGGCGGCATTATTGTCTTGCTGTACTTGCTGGGTTTGAACATGGCCGGCGTTTTCGAAGTCGGTACTTCGATGTCTTCGGTCGGCGGTAATGTCTCGAACAAAGAAGGCTATGGCGGATCGTTCTTTTCTGGCGTGCTCACGACATTAATCGCAACGCCTTGTTCGGGACCGTTTCTGGGCACGGCGATGACTTACGCTCTGTCGCAATCAGCGGTGATTTCGATGTTGATGTTCACCGTGTTTGGATTGGGCATCGCGTCTCCTTATGTATTGCTTTCGTTCTTTCCTCCGTTGATCAAACGCTTGCCACGGCCAGGGGCATGGATGGAGACATTCAAAGTGACCATGGCTTTCGCATTGTTTGCCACGGTAGCGTTTTTCATGCAGACCTTCGGCGCCCAGACGGGACTCCAAGGAGTCAACTACATGCTGATGGGCTTGGTGGTGATTGGCCTCGCAGCATACTTTTATGGTTCATTCGGCGAGGGGCACATCGCGGCTGGCAAACGCTGGGCCTTCGGTTACCTAATGCCACTTGCGATCGCTGCCGCTGGATTCTGGGTTGTCTTCAGTGGTGCGTCGCTAGAGTCGATGGCGACAGAGGGGGGAGTTTCTGACGGCGAGATGCCTTGGGTAGCTTGGAATCCCGGTAAAGTCAAAAGCTCACTCAACAAAGGCCAGATAGTTTGGGTCGACTACACCGCAGATTGGTGACTGGTTTGCAAATTAAACGAAGCGAGTCTCGCTTCAAGTAGCAAGTTGGTTGAACGTCTTAAGAATCTAAATGTTTCACTTGTGCAAGTTGATTTCACGGACAAGGCGGAACGAGAACGACTAGAGTTGAAGCGTGCCGGAGCGGATGCGCTTCCAGTCAACTTGGTTTATCCACCGAACTATCCTGACGAACCAGCAATTAAGCTAAGTGCAAATATCTTGCCAGGCGAAGTTCATCGAGTTCTGGACCGGATGGAAAAGATCATCGCGATGGAGAAGAACTAGGGTGCGAAA
>JALZWN010000122.1 GCA_023300235.1 Mariniblastus sp. | reverse complement strand
CTCTGAATCAAACTGAATTCTGGCGAATCCAGCTACCCTAAAGTTCAACATTGACAGACCACTAGGCGACAAACCCTTCGTAGCTGGCTTGCGAGAACTCAGGCCTTGGGGAACCATCGCTGAAAGCGTGGCGACTCCGACTGCGTTTTACTCGTTGACCGCACCCAGCATTGTCTTGGCAAAGCCGTCAACATCCGCCAAGACGGACTCGATCGAGGCCCCTTCGGACTTTGCCGCGATTCGACGCACGATCGCTGACCCGACAATCATGCCATCACAAACCGGCTTGAGCACCTCAACGTGCTCGGGCGAGCTAATCCCAAAGCCCACACAAATCGGCAAATCGGTTTGAGTTTTCAACCAACGCAAATTGTCCGTCAACTCAGGCGGCAACTCCGTTCGCTCGCCAGTGATCCCTGTGATCGAGACGTAATAGATAAAGCCCGTGGTCAGACGCGCAATCTCGACCGCCCGTTCTTTGCTGGTCGTCGGCGTGATCAACTGGATCAAACTAAAGTCTCGCTCGCGGCACTTTGCAGCAAACTCAGCCGATTCATCAACCGGCATGTCGGGGACGATCGCCCCCGCAATCCCGGCAGCGATCGCTTGGTCTAAGTACTCATCCAATCCCAAGCGGTAAATGATCGCGTAGCTGACCATCGAAACGACCGGCATCGAAATCTCCGGCGTGACCTGCTTGGCCATCTCGAAGATGTCTGCCAACTTGCTGCCGTTGTTTAATGCTCGAGTGTACGAAGCTTGAATCACAGGCCCATCGGCGATCGGATCGCTGTAAGGGATGCCAAGTTCAACCAAATGACAACCGGCGGCATCCAACGTTTTCAGCAGCGCGGTCGTGGTTTCCAAATCTGGATCGCCGGCCGTGATGAAAGGCATGAAGGCCTTTTTGTTTTCTGCTTTTAGTTTTTTGAACAGTTCGTCGATCGCCGACATAGTTGATTCCAATGGAAAGATGTTTTTTTCTGGGCTTTTAAAAAGCTCAACCGCAGCAACGGCTCAAGCGATCAGCCCCCTCAATATACAGCGACGCAACCAAGGCAGTCGCCGCTGCATTAGTAGCTAGGCAAACCCAGTTCCGAGCGGAGTCGTTGAATCTCGGCGGCGTCTTTGTCACCCCGCCCAGACAAACAGATCACAACGATTTCGTCCTTGCCACGTTCTTTGGCGACTTCCATGCCAGTTGCGATCGCGTGCGATGTTTCCAGAGCCGGCAAAATGCCCTCGGTTTTAGCGACCATATCAAACGTCGCCAACGCTTGGTCATCGCGGCAAGCCCGATACTCGACGCGTCCAGTTGATTTCCAGTGGGAATGCTCAGGGCCAACACCGGGGTAGTCCAGCCCAGCCGACGCCGAGTGCACTGCTTCGGTTTGTCCGTCTTCGTCTTGTAGTACGTAACTGAAACTACCATGCAACACGCCGGGCTTACCAAACGTCAAACTCGACGCGTGCTGCCCCGGCTGTTCGTTCACCCCGCCAGCTTCTACGCCGATCAAAGGAACATCGGTGTTGGCCACAAACGGAAAGAACATCCCAGCCGCATTGCTACCGCCACCGACACAAGCCACCACGGCATCGGGCAGGCGCCCGAATCGTTCTTGCGACTGCTCAATCGTCTCGCGGCCAATCACCGCTTGGAAGTCTCTTACGATTTGCGGAAACGGATGCGGGCCAACCACTGAACCCAAAATGTAGTGCGTATCCTTAACGGTGCTCATCCAATCCCGCATCGCTTCGTTGACGGCATCGCGTAACGTTCGACTGCCGGTGGTGACCGGGCGAATCTCGGCGCCGAGCATTCGCATGCTTTGCACGTTGGGCGATTGCCGGCGCACGTCCTCTTCGCCCATGTAAACAATACAAGGCAATCCAAAATGAGCACACGCGGTCGCGGTGGCAACGCCGTGCTGGCCGGCTCCGGTTTCGGCGATCACACGCGTCTTGCCCATTCGCATCGTCAACAACGCTTGGCCAAGTGTGCTGTTGATTTTATGAGCACCGGTATGATTAAGGTCTTCGCGTTTGAACCAAATTTGTGCTCCGCCAGCGGCCTCGGTCAAACGCTTGGCATAGTACAGCGGTGACGCGCGGCCAACGAAATCTCGCAGCAGGCCATCGAGCTGCTTTTGAAATTCCGGATCTTGCTGAGCTTTTTTGTATTCGTCTTCTAGCTGGTCGAGGGCTGCCACGAGGGTTTCAGGAACGAAGCGACCCCCGAATTCGCCGAAACGGCCATTTTCATCTGGCAAGCTGGCGTCAGGACTAGGTTGTGGCAAAAATTGTGTGGGCATGTTTTTCCAATTAAAATTCTGGTAGAAGGATTGTCGAAACCCGCCCTCTAACCGTCAATAGCGGGAATTCCTTTCGCGCCGTTTTGGTGCAAAATCCATTTTCCCATCAAAGAAAAATCGGTCTATCTTAAGTTTTCGAGGCCTCATCTAGATGGTTGCCGTTATCAACGACAAAACGCCGACATCAATGGGCCTCAACGGAGGCAGGGGCTGACGAGAAATGAGCGGTGCAAATGAACGCCGCTCAAACGGATGGGTGAGCCCAAACGTTCACGCGGCACGCTCAGGCCCGTTGAGCTTTCCACTGGACCAACAACAAATATTGTCCGAGAAGCCGATCGCGAGAGAAATTTGCTTCAGCCAGGCCACCTCCAAATGACAACACTGCGACAAAAGACGCGATATCTAAAAAGTCAGCGTATCGATATGGCCCACGCAGGCCACACCGACATCGCTAGTTGCCCCAATCGAAAG
>JALZWN010000121.1 GCA_023300235.1 Mariniblastus sp. | reverse complement strand
CCTGTAAGCCGAAAATCAGTTGTCTTTGTCCGACGAAGGGTTTTCTTCCGCCACTCATCTGCACCTCGGAAAACCATTTTCTCCTTCAGGCCTCGCCCGTTAGCATCCAAACCAAACTTGCCGTAATCCGCTTTTTCGATTCGCTTACCGTCAGCGGTGTAGGGTACCGGCACCGTGTAGCTTTGTGCGACCTGTTCGGTGAAGGGAACGTTGACGGTATAAGGCTGAGTCACCATTTCGGTGTACGGTACTTTCACAGTTTCTACTTTAATGCTTCCATCAGCTTGCTTTACCCGCTTCTTCTCCTCGCGGATCCTATTAATTGGTACCTGTCGAGTTTTCGTTTCCGTAGGCGTTCTGGTAACAGGCACGATTCTCGTTTTCGTTTCGTATTTATAAACAACCGCGGGCTCAGGAATCGATGGGGGCTGCGGAACCGACGAATAATTGCCCCGCTCACTCGGCTGTTCCAACAAAGCCACATTACTTAGCTGCCCCACAAAATCCGAGTTGTACGCGATCGCTCCGCCGACCAACAGCAAACCACTGGCCGCGGCAGCAATCCAAAACCGACGATGGCCAGTCGATTCGGATGCCAATTTACTAGAAGCCTTTTCGCTCGAAGCAACCGTCACTTGCTCGCCCACCGGCGATCCACCGTCAAGCTCCGCCATCAATTGCTCTCGTAAATCGATATTGCTCTCCGGCAAATTCGTCTTCGCCGCATCACGCAGCAATCGGCCGAGCTCCGCAGTGGCTTGGTCGTCTTTGGAACCAGAACCAGTGGCTCGTGATTCCAGCACGCGAATGGTTTGTTCGGCGAGCAGTTCTTCGTTGGCTCGGTAGCGCTGTTTGTCGTTCATTGTTTTACACCTAAATTTGGTAACGTTTTGTTAGGGCTCTTCTGGACCGGTATTTCACTATGGCCGGTCGCGCGTTCCAGCCAAGGTTGAATCTCCGGGTGCTGCTTCATCGCTTGAATCGCTCGATGCAACTGAACTCGCACCGTGCCTGGAGGTCGGTCGAGCACCTCAGCAATCTCTTTGGGCTTGAAACCCTCCGACCACAACTCAACCACTTCACGTTCGGCCGCCGGCAAGCTTCCGACAATACTCGGCAATCGATCAAACAGCTCGTTGCGTTGACAAACATCCGCAGGATCAATCCCGGGGTCGTACTGACTGCTGCCCAAGTCCGCCACGAAACTCTGTTTGTTTTGTTTGGCCAGGTCATCCAAAATCCGATTGCGGCATACGGTGTACAACCAAGGAGCCAGCTTAGGAGCGATCTTGGCAGGCGTTTGTTGGCACAGTTTCATAAACGTGAACTGCACCGCATCCCGAGCGGCCTCAAGATTCCCGCCAGAGCCGCCGTAGTACTTGACCGCGTAAGCCGTCAGCTGGCGTTCGTAGCGGTCAAAGGCCTCCAGAACGAACTCGCGGACGCTCGGCTGAGCCAACCGATCAGGCGGATCCGTTTTTGAGTTAGGGTAGGGCATGGCAACGATCGTCTTTCCGTGCGATTGGGTGCAGTGGAATTAGGCTTTGCCCCGGAACATTGATCCAAAGCCAGCTACTATTATGCCAAGTTCACGCGGGAGCCCCCAAAACGTTACACAGAAAAAACAACAAACCAGAAAAAGGCCTAAAACGCATTCGAACGACCCCAAACGTACACAAACGCCCCCAATCCCTCGACGCTCCCCCTGCGTCCATTCCTTTACTTTCTCTACTTCTCTACCTTCTTTACTTTCTTATTAAAACGAAAAAACACCGAGCTACCACATTGGGTAACTCGGTGTCTTTCTAGATTCTTGGAGATTTTTCGACTCGTTCAAGTCGACTGCAGCAATGGACCAGATCGCTGCCTATCGGAAACTAGCTTCCGCAACCGCAATCAGCAACTGGAGCTGACATCGCTCCGTAACCGAAATCCGCTGCTGGAGCTGCATCGCAACCACCACCGCCGCCGCCGCAACCTCCGCCGCCGCATCCACCACCACCGCCGCCGCCGCATCCGCCACCGCAGCTACCAAGCTTGCTTAGCAAACCCTTCAAGCGACCGCCCGCACAACCGCAACGCTCACGTGCTGGAGCATCAACCAAAGACAACTTTGAACGAGTTATAGTCTTCTTAGTGCGAACCATTTTTGATTTTGGGCACCCACAGCAATCAGTGCTGCAAACTCGCTGCAAACGGCAAACTTCCTTTGACACTTTTGACAAAGACAACTTCTTGCGTGTGCGTGGAGCAGCATTGCCACCGCAATCGGCTGCTGGAGCTGGAGCTGCATTGCAACCGCAATCGGCTGCTGGAGCTGGAGCTGCATTGCAACCGCAATCTGAAACAGAACCCATGTCCATTACCATTTCTGGAGCGGCCATGGTTGGAGCACCGCCGCAACCACAATCTTGGGCAACAGCAAAACTAGGAAGAGCACAAATGCTGAATACAGCAACAACAACATACTTAAGCATGGGAAAAACCTTCATTAACAAACGGCTGGTAACTTGTCCGGACTGGAAACAAGCAGGATATGGAGAACTAACGGTGTTAGCTTTTTCTCTGATAGCTTGCACATCGGTGCTAGCTCTTGCGAAAGTTTAGCGACCGCCAAATATTCCACCCTTAACGACCCTAACGCGCTCGCAATACACTCAACCGGTATTACGAGAACTCGTCACAACAGTCAGTACAGTCGTGACGATTTACGGCTTCAACCCGAAACCAACGTTCGCACCACCAAACGACATCGCTTCCGGCGACACACTGGCATTTCTTCCCGGCATTTTCTCCGGCAAGAACGTACTTTTTCGATTTACCAGATAAGAAAATCAACCACGGATGAACACCGATAAACACAGATTCCAAAACGCACATCCGTGCCTATCAGTGTGCATCGGTAATTACAAACCTTTCCACAGAGCCAAACGCGCAACAGTGAAATAGAGCTTGTACAGTCGTTGCATCACACCAAACGCAGAGCCTACCTACATGGCCTCGGGCGGAGGCAGCACGACATCTGGCAGGCCTCGCGATAAATCCTCAGCATCGCCTTCGATCAAACGCAACGTCGGTTGCCCTTCATCAGAATCATCGTCATCCGTTCCGCCCATCAAACCATTCGGATTGGCTCCCGGACGCTCTTTGCCAAAGTACTTACCCAGCGGACCAGCAATCAACGCCGGCAGCAAAATCAAGTCACCGATCAACGCCATCCCCAACAGGATCAGCATCAAGACACCAAATCGCTGCGTCGGCGTAAACGTACTCAACGCAAACGCAGACAAACCAAACCCACCGATCAACGTCGTCTGAGTCATCGCCGTCGCCACGCGATCGTAGGAAATTTTAATCGCCGACACCCGATCGTAGCCGTTGGCCAACGCCCCTCGATACCAATTCAAAAAGTGAATCGTATCATCGACCGCGACCCCCATCGCCACACTGGCCGTCATCATCGAACCGATGTCCACCAAAAATGCATCAACGCTTCCGCCGAAATAACGATTCATGTGCCCCATAAAACCAAACACCACGATCACCGGGAACATGTTTGGCAACATCGAAATCATACCGCCGCGGAAATTCAACAACGTCCCCGCCGTCGGCCGATCCCTTGGCCGGAGCAACAACATCATGACGACCGAAATCATCACAAACGCCAGCCCGATACTCTCAATCAAACTCTTCAACAGCGACCGTTGAGCCTTATAAACGATCGGCACGATGCCGGTGTACATGGCAGAAACGTTAACGCCGGTTACATTGCTGGCAAGTTGTTCTTTGGCGGTCAGCATGCCTTCTATCGGCAGCTTGGTATTCGGGTCCACGATGAATTGATGATCACTGAAATTCAACAAAACAGGCAACTCGCCCGCATCGCCACGAGATTTTGTATTGGCTTGGATCAAGCCCAAATCAAACACGGGATCTTCTTCAACCAAAATCACACAATCAAACTGCTTGATAAACTCAGGCGAATTGATCTTGTCTGCTTGCTCTCTAAATTTATCTGGGTCCGCCCAAACGTATCGCTTGCTTCGGTTTTTAGTACGAGCAATACCTCGGTTCTCCAACAAGTCTTGCAACGTGTCGCTGAAAATATAAGTTTGATCGATCAACTCCGAAATCGTAACGCCAGCTTGAACCTGCTCGCGAATCTTATTTTCTTTCAAATCCGGATCCCGCGCCAACACGAGCACCCGGCTTTCCTTGAGTGATTCTTCTTTGAGTTCTTCTTGGAGAGTTTTCAAAATTTCAGTACGAGCCGTATAGCCCGACATGATCGGCTCGACCACCGATTTCAAATCGTTTACAAACTGGCCGTAATCCACATTGTTCAAAGCCGCCAACCGAATACTCACTCGCCAAATTTCAGCACCGTTGATGCTCGGGTCGACTTCCTTCGTACGATCTTTCGGCACACCTGAAATCGCATAGTAATCCTGCTCCAGCATATCGCCGCGACTACGCCACAACTCCTTGCTAAACAAAATCCGCTTGCTCGAAGGCAACTGGCTTTCAAACTGGTACAACGGCGTAAATACGTCCATCGACGTACCCGAGCCAACGATATCCATTCCGTCAGGACCGAAGTAACGCTCTAGCTTCTGGCGAATCCGACGAGACAGCTCGACGCGTTCAAGCATCGAGTACCGCAACTCGTTTTCCATCAAGTAATCGTCGTCATACTCGACCAACTCCTCGGCCTCCAACTCTTCGCGAGTCGTGCCTTCGGGGTATTTGTCTTTAATGCCTTCATAAAAGTTGTTCACATAAGCCTGCTGAGCGGGCTCTTGTTGAGCGTCGAGCTCGATTTGAGCGGCGATTTCGGCAGGCACGAGTTGACCCAGATTTTCTTCGATCCAGCGGTAGTCGTGCAAAATCTTTGCATCCGAATCAAACAGCTTAAGCAACTGCACCGACGTTTCGATCCGCCCGACACCAATCGCAAAGTAAATCAAAACCGCAACCGAAGCCAACGACACGAACCAATGATTACCGATCACCCAGTTGCCAATCCCAGCCCAAAATCGAGTCACCGCGGCGGTGATGCCAGATTCCTTGGCCAGCTCACTGGAGCTCTTTTTGTCATAGCCCGGCGGCCACACGTACAACGCACTTGGCAAATAAGCAAACAGTAAGATCACCGTCGCCATCACGGCGATGCCCGAAAAGAAACCGAACTTATTGATCGGCGTCAACGAACTCATGCACAACGAAAACAACCCCAACGAGGTCGTAAACGCGGCGATCGAACAAGGGATCCAACTGTGGCCGACCGCTTTTTCAACCGCCAGGTCCGGACCCGATTCGTAACAAGCGTCACGATAATAGTTGACGATATGAACGGCACTCGAAAGTCCCAATACGTAAACCAGCGACGGCATCGACATCAAAATCGCGTCCATCGCCGATCCGCCAAACCACACGTAAGACAAACTCGCGATCGCGCCCATGCCGCCCACAAAGAACAACATGCATGCCACGCGAATACTTGAGAAACTCAAATATGCCAACGTGATCCCGATGATCAACGACAGCCCAGCCAAACGAACCAGCGTGTTGGTACCTTCCTCATCAATCGCCACGTTATCGCTTGGCGGTCCGCCAACACGAACGTTCTCGGGTGAAATACCGCAGATACCGATGGCCAACTCAAGCAAACGCCCCCGAGGCTTCCCCAGAATCGGTCGTCCAATCACGCGAGAGAGTTCATGAATGATCGGTTCGTTCAACGTCACGATCAAACTCGTCTGCCGCGACGGAGCCTCGATCCCTAAATCAAACCACATCCGATACCACAGCTCCAACTGTTCATCTCGCGGCGCATCGCACAGCTTTGTCAAATCGCCGTCGTAGTCGTCTTGGACAGACGCATCGACAAAACGCTTGAACGCATCGCGGTTTCGTGTCTCTTCTTTTTTAGGAAACTCACTGCCAGTCCCCATCAACTTGTCGTACTTGGCCTCCTCCACCACCCGCAACAGCGAGCTAAAGGTCCAATCAAATTCTGGAGACGGAGTCGGCCCAAACAGCGATCCGGTCAAACGTTTATGCGCCTCAATCCGAGCCTCTAAAGACGACTTTTCTTGAGCGTCACCGCCTTTGCCAATTCGCAATGTGCCCTCAGGGCCCGCCATTTGTTCCAAAACCTCTGGCCCAGTGATCACCGATTTGAACGGACGACAACAGAGCTTCAACGGATCTTCGTAGTACTCGTTAGGCTTCTCGCCTGGCGGATCACCGAATTTACGAATGAAGAACGCATTGTCTACTTTGTTCTTTCCATTCACCGAACGCTCAGTGAATCGCGAAAGCCCTTCGATGACATTGTTCTGGCCTTCCCAGCGGAACAAACTGCCGTCACGTTTAATGAAATACCACTGCCCGTTTTTACCCTGCAGCCATTTTTCTCGTTGCTCGCCAAAGTCTTCGTGGTATTTATCCGCGAACAACAACGCATACTCATCGCCGATTCGATGGGCCTGAAGTTCGTCGTGTCGACCGCTGGCTTTAAGACTACCCTCGTACTCCAGTGATTCCTCGCGGATCTTCTTCAGCAAACTCTCGTAAGTGCTATTGCCTTCCTTACACCAAGGACCCGTCAAAACCAAAAACCGATCACCGCCATCAAAGTACTTACTGAACTCTTTCAGCTCGACCGTTTCAACGTAATCGTCCGGCAGCCAGTCAGCCACGTTATTCTGCATGTCCTTCAACGCCAACTTTGCACCGCGCAGCGCAAATGGCATGAAGAAACAAACCGTGCAAAGCAGCAACATCGATACGCTGCCAAAAAATTTGAACGGCCAAACTGTGAATTGGCGGGAGTAAGTACGCTTGATCATAACTAGTTAGACTTGTGGTCTATTTTGATTTAGTAGTGACTAATCGAGTCAACAGTCAATCGCTTGGGCTCCGCGGCTTGCTTCAATCACGTCGACGAGACGCTCCGTGGCCAGACCGCCGAAATTTCGAGCGGGCCAAAGTGGTGACTTTTTTCAATACAGCTAATTCGCGGTACTGGCATCGCGTAAAATCGAGCCAAAACCACGCAGATTTAGCGTTCAGGTTACAGGTCAAAATCGGCCGGGTCTACGGCAATGAGGCGGCTTTTCACGTCTCCGCCGACGCTTTGTAGGACGACTGGGCAATATAAGCCAGCCGCCACGCATTTTGCGGGCGCCAGATGAAGCCACCTGCCGTATCAAGAAGCAATCGAGAGCAACCACTGGACTGGAACGCTCACGAATTAACTTCCGTGCTTTCGCTATCAGCTTGGAAAGCTGAGCGACAATGTCGCTCGGTTCTCCGAACCGAAAGCGTGCCCAACAGCAAGGCGTGAAA
>JALZWN010000120.1 GCA_023300235.1 Mariniblastus sp. | reverse complement strand
GAGACGCCGACAAGGCCTATCCCGTTGGATCGCCAATTATCGTAAAGAGGTTTTTGCTCGAGCATCGGAAGGATACGAACCAAGAAGCTTTCGCCGTTAGTACCGATAGAAGGAGGGTACTGCAGGTTTGTACTTTCGTAGTTTGTACAAGCCAACGCGATGTTTCGGACGTTGTTCAAGCAAGTTGCACGACGAGCAGCCTCACGAGCGGCTTGTACCGCTGGCAAAATCATGCCGACCAAAATACCAATGATCGCGATGACCACAAGAAGTTCAACAAGAGTAAAACCCTTGTGAGAACGGGAAAGCTTCGAAGACATATGATGTTCCTTTAGGAATTCAGTTGGTTCGATTTTGGCGATCAGCAGACGATTTGGAAGGTTGACTGAATCGTGAATAGTCGACGTATTTGTGATAAGGGGATGGGTGAGCTTCAGTAAGCTCAAATAATGGCAATTAAAACTGCTTCAATATTGCCCCACGGTGTGCAGAGCTATAAGTGTTATCGCCGCAACCGAAGGGGTGTAAACACATTATAGGGCGTAACCTCGCATAATCGGACCTCTAAAATCAAATGGAGCCCCAATCGCCCTCGGATTGCGGCTTAATCTTCGGATTCCACTGTTAAATCACCGGGATAGGACGAATGTGGGGCCAATCTCGCTGAGCTGGACACCACCGGAAACCGCCTGTTTTGACAGGCATTCTGCGATATTTGAGCGATTTGTCAGCCAAACGCATGTTCACTTGCCGCGCCACGATCGCCATCAGCTTTGAAATTCCCGCACTGCCATCCAAAACCGATCTTGGCTCGATTCCTGCAACTTGACAGACTCGGCGCGAATTCCCCCCCCCGGCGTCAATTCGCCTACCACCGCTTTAGAGTTGAACAAGGTACTGCAAGATGGAATCCATCCAAACGGCTGAACAGGCGTTTCAATCAGTCACGTTGATCGTCGTCGCGGGCCCACAACCAAATCTTAACGATCAAGTCTGGTCGGCCGTCCGCGGTTTGGGCAAAATCAAATGCCGCGCGGAAGTTCGGATCGTCGATCCCAATGCCGACCGTCGACCGCAGCAGGTAACCTACCAACCGGCCCCCAGGGTTTACGCGACCATCGCGCAAGCACTTGATTCAACCAAGTACCAACGCGTGGTCGTCCTCGACCATCAAGCTCAGCTTTCAACGCCGCAGTGGTTGGACTTGCTCAACACACCCGAAGGATCCACCAAAGCCGTCCTGCAGACCTCGCCTGCCAAAAGTCGCAAGCGTCGCATTTGGATGTGGTTGTATTCGATGTTTGTCTATTTGTTTTTGCGAACACGGAAACACGAATTTGTTTACGGCGCGGTTATTTTTTCAGCCACCCAGTCGCATCATTACATGGGCCGGCTAAGTGGTGACCCGCAAATGGACATTACTGGAATCCTGGCGTTGGCGGTTCAACACAAACGACGGCCAATCGAAAATATATCCCATGCGCCCGCCGCGTTGACTCGTCAGACAACCACGCGGCCGGTCCGCGCCGCGTGGAAGCGTGCGATTCGATTTTGGTTCAATTGCTTGATGTTCCCAAAACACAGTCGCCAAGTCGCGTCGCCTCAAGTCAAAAAGAAAGTCCGTCGATTGGCAACGGTGGGGATTTTGGCGATCACCTGTTGGATGCTGTTTGGCAATTTGAATTATCCGCTGTTCGAACCTGATGAAACTCGTAGCGCTCAGCTGGCGTTGTCGTTGATTCAGAGCGGTGATTGGTCGGTGCCAAAACTGCAGGACGGATACTATTGGGACAAACCGCCGTTACAAACTTGGGCGATCGCGATCAGTTACAAAATCTTCGGTGCATCGCCATGGGCAACGCGGTTGCCGATCGCGTTGGCGTCGATGATGACCGTACTGGCCGCGTTAGTGCTTGGCCGCCGCATGGTTGGTTTTCGCGCGGCAGCGTTTGGCAGTGTATTTTTAATGATGTCGATCGGTTTTGCGGTGATGAGTCGCTACACCACGATGGACGCGGCGTTAACCGCCGCAACGACGGCTACGTTTTTGATCGGATTCGAATCGGTGCGACGAGGGTTCAGTCGAACTAAGTCAGCGATGGCCGGTATTGCCGCCGGGCTGGGGTTGATGGTCCAAGGGCCGGTGATCTTGGCGCTGTGTGGACCACCGTTGTTGATCGCCTACTGGCTCGGCCGCGGCGCAAACTCAAAAGCCGATCGAGCGATGGATCAATTGATTTGGTTTGTGGGGCCAATGCTGTTGGTGGCGGCACCGTGGTTCGCATACGCTGGATTTTACTATCCCGAGTTTTTGACGCAGTTCTTTTGGAAGGGCAATGTCTTGGGGTTTGCCGAAGGTTCCAGTCACTCGCAGCCGTTTTATTATTACCTGTTAGCGATCTTTGTTTTCATGTTCCCGGTGTCTTACTTGCTGCCATCGGTATTTCGTTTTGCGATCGCAAACCGCGCCGATCAAGTCGACGTTCGGTCCCGTGAGGTCGGGTACTTGGCGATTGCGGTGCTGTGGGTTTTGGCATTCTTTACGCTGTCCAGCACCAAGCTGCCGACGTACGTCTTGCCAGCGTTTCCGCTGTTGTGTTTGCTGATCGGTTGCATGGTGGATCAGAAATTGTGCACTGTCTCAAGTGAGCGCCGGTCGTTTTTGCAAAAGCTGACTCGCCGAGCTCCATGGGAGTTGCTGGCGTGGAGTGTGGCGATTGGGGCGGCGAGTGTCGTCTGGTTCGAGTGTTCTTGGGTGACCGCAGCGATGTTCGTGGCGGCTTCGTTGCTGGGTAGTGTGGCGATGCTGACGTCGTTCAAGCAAACCGTCCCGCGACGACGTCAACGACGGTTTGGATATGGTTTGGCCTGCGTGGGTTGCGTTTTGGTCGTCGGTGTGACTCAGCAAATGCTGCCAGCGATTGCTAGGCAACGATCAGATTTGATGGCAGCCAAGATGCTGGACCAAGAAGTCGGGTCCAATGCGACGATCGTGTTCTTTGGCAAAGACGTGCATGCGGTGGAGATGGCGTTGGGTCGCAAGGTGGTTCACTTTGGCGAATTGGAAACTCAGGCGGCAGCGGAGTTTTTGTCACAAACGCCCGAAACGCTGTTGGTCGCGTCGGACTTGCCGTTAGAAAATTTGAAAGAAGAAATGGGACAACGCGTGGCGCTTGAAAAAGCCGCTGTCGGTCGGCACGTTTATCGAGCGTGGTCGTTGCTGTCTCCGGTTGGCCGTTCCGCGGCGAAGGCCGGCGATCGGAACCGCAAATAGTTTTAGGGTCTGCAAGGCCTACGAATGGTAGCCCGCCGCGCAAGCGAAGGTGCGCTTAACAAACCTCTCATCCAGTCACTCCTGTGCAGTTGTTTGGATAAACGTCGGCGTTAAAAAAAGACGCCTGTTTGTTCAGAGCCAACCGTTTTGTGAACGTCCACCGAAGGTAGCGCTACTTTCACGGAGTGAAAGGCGACTATGCTTTCCTCGCTGACGCGTCGGGCTTCCATTGCTTGTTGGCAGCTTAGGTGTAAAATTCGCGGCCAGCTTCCGGTGACACGGTGCGCTGGTCAGCTTTGTCGCTATTTCTCTCGCCTACAGGAAACCCAATGAACGGAAACACCGTCCTTTTGAATTTTGCCAAAGAGATTCGTCTCGCTACGATCAAACGACTCGAAGCCGCCGAACAAGAATGGATGACCTTTGCTCCCGAAGGAACTTCCAACCACATCGCTTGGCATGCCGGGCATGCGCTTTGGGTGCAAGATTATTTGTGCGTCGTTCCGCTAACAGGTAAATCAGAATTAGACGCCTCGTGGGCGGATCAATTTGGCATCAACTGCCAACCCGTTGCCGATCAAAAGACTTGGCCATCCAAAACGGAATTACTAGGGTTGTTGGGAAATCAAGGGGCACGGTTGGAGTCCTTGTTGACAGAGGCCAGCGAAGACCGGCTTGCCGAAGTCGCGAATCCCGACAAAGGCGACGCCACGATCGCCGCTCGAATCGCGCATGGCCTGATCGATGAAGCCAAGCACTGCGGAGAGATTTACTTGTTGATGAAACTCTGTAGGTAAGTTGCCGCTGTAGTTGGGCTCGTCAGGGTTCAAGTCCTTAGATGGCCGGATCCCCAAGTCTGGCGACTCCGGCTACTAGGCCCGAGTACCTTACAGCTGTGAAAAGCGAGTCGGTTTGAGTTGCCATTTCTGGATCTTTGAAACCGTGTCCGCAAACTCGGGTAGGTCCTTCATTCCTTTCCAACCGTCACTCGAGATGAAGGCCTGCCAGTGTGCTTTGTGTGCCGCTTCGTTTTCGGCACCGATCATGTAGATCAGGTTGGGGCTATCCGGCCCCGCAAGAGTACGGCCGAAGAAGATCGGACCGAGTTTCGTGTCTCGCATTAATTGCGTTTCGCCATCGTCGAACATTTTGACTTTGCGACGAGCCGAATCGATGTTGTGACTTTCGTAAAGCCGAAGTTCGTAAACTCGATCGGGGTTCGCTTTGTACGCCGGCAGTTCCATTTTCGGAATGCTATCGAACGCTTGGGTGATCCAAGAATCGACGCGTTGGTAAGCCGGGTCTTTCATCTCTTGATCAAACCATTGCTCAGATGATTTGGTAAACACAGTGTCTTCTGCCAGTTTAAGATTCAGTTGCGAAAACTGATCCAGCGATGGGTGAGGAATCACCATGAACTGCGAATGGTCATTGGGGTCTTGGTTGCGGAAGACACCGACATTGTTAATGCCCAAACGGCCCAACGCCGGCAGCAAACTGTCTCGCATCCACGCCTCAAGTCGCTCTTGCTTCTCAAAATCAAAAACGCGATAGATACGGATCTCGTAAAACTCGGGCATGTCGTTTCCTGCAGAGCTGGATTGGATGGTGGCGAAGTCGCTGAATCGTAAACCGCATGATATCAGGTTTTATTAAGTTCGCGACTGTTTGTTTACAAACCAACGATGTCATCAACGACTGCTACAATGTTGGTGTTCGCTGTTGGTGTTCGCTGTTGGTGTTCGCTTTACGCCGATCTTTCATTTAAAGGTAATTGCCATGAGTTTCAAAAACGTCGCCTCGCTT
>JALZWN010000119.1 GCA_023300235.1 Mariniblastus sp. | reverse complement strand
GTGGTCTGTCAAAGATAAAGATTAGGATCGAAACATGTAGCCGGACTCGCCAGAGTTCGGTTTTCTCTGAATCAAACTGAATTCTGGCGAATCCAGCTAACCTAAAGTTCAACATTGACAGACCACTAGTTTGCTTTTTCCGAAATCAACACGAAGCTGCCGTTCGAGCAACCTTCAGGCTTTTGCGGAACCGCCATCCATCGTATCGACCATCACGTTCTGCTTTGCGTAAGAAACGACCAATGGTACGGCGGCATGTTAGAAACTGCCAGCCGCCACTTCGCAACGTGGGAACAGGAACAGGGGGTCGAGCCACGCAGGTCAGGCTTTAGGTTAATTTCGGTGGCTGTCTGCGGACACCTCGCCCGAAAAAAAGTCTCCCGAAGCCCCCCAATTGTGTTAACTGGAGTGGGCGTCTCCAACCGCTGTCCCGATTGGCATTCTGGCGAGTGGTTGACAAGGTCGCTGGATGCTTAGGCAACAGCAGTTATACTGATGAAAAATCAAGAACTTCAAAAGCCGATTTATGGCCGCTGAACCCTCCGGAAATTTTGACTTATTTTATGGACTCCACAGTGAATCGACGACTGTTTCGCGGAATATTCCCCATCCTCTGTTTGGCTATCACGACCAACGCCGCTATCGCTCAAAGCGATTCCACGCCGACCAACGCAAGCTCGCCGACGATTGTTGCGCAAGAAGAATCTCCTGAAATCAAGCCGTTAAAAATTGGATCGCCGGCGGCACCAATCGACATCGAACATTGGCTCAGCGATGCCCATGGAAAGCGTGGCTCTGTTAGCGATCTAAAACCGGGCAACGTTTACGTGATCGAGTTTTGGGCAACATGGTGCAGACCGTGTATTGGTTGCATGCCGCATCTGGCGGAAGTACAAGCAAAGTACAAGGACCAAAATGTTCAGATAATCAGCGTCACCACCGAGGGGCTTGAAAAAGTCGAAACGTTTCTCAAGCGAGAATACAAACCAAAAGACACCACACAAACCGCCGAGCAAACTCCCAAGACCTACGCAGAATTGACCGCGGCGTACTGCTTGACCGCTGACCCGGACAAGTCGGTCTACAATGACTACCATCGCGCCGCTGGACGGCAGGGAATTCCAGCTGTCTACATCGTTGGAAAGACGGGACTCATCGAATGGATGGGGCATCCGGACAAAATGGACGCAGCCCTCGAATCGGTCGTAAACGATTCATGGGACCGAGTCGCGTTTGGCAAACAGTATCACTCGCAGCAAAAACGCGATCTGATGCTATCTCGCATCTCGCCAATCTATAAAACCGCCCCGCCTAAGGAAGCTCTCGAAGTGATTGCACAAGCGATGGCCGAGTTCGCCGATGATGCACTGGCAATGTCTAAGCTCAACAGCATGAAATCCTACATTATCACCACACCGCTGTACGACTGCGTTGATGCAGGCGAAAACGTCAAAGCCCTTGCTCTGATTAAAAAGCTGTACCCAGACGTCAGTCAGAAAGCTCAGCGACAATTCCTTGGCCTTCAAACGGAACTGCAGATGCAAGAATCTCAGTTTGACGAGGCAGCCAAAACGCTCGCCTTGATCGCCAGTGATAACTCGTTTCCCGCGATCAATCTCACACGAATCGCAAGAGGAATTTACACCGAAAGCAAAACCAATAAAGAATTGCCCAAAAGCCTGTTTGTCCATGGCGTCACGCTTGCCAAAAAGGCAGTCAACCTGGATAACGACAATTCATATTTCCTCAGCACACTCGCTCGGATGCAGCATTCCGCTGGCGATCTCGATTCGGCAATTGAAACTCAAAAGAAAGCAGTCGCTAACTCTGACGGCATTAATAAAGGCTATCAGGTCCTGTTGGATCAGTTCGAAGCCGAAAAAGAACGTGCACCTTCATCTGGTTCCTAGGCTCGCCCCCTCGGAACCCCTTGATTTTTTGAGTCTCTGCCTAGCTTGTTGGGTGGCGAAGCCATCGCTTTGCCGGCAACAGGACGCGAGGCAGAGCCTCCGTCAATTTCCGTTACATTGCAGAGCCCAGTAACGAAGGCGTGTTTACCTGCTAATTTGAGCGAGCTCGATTTTTATTAGCTGACGTTCACACTTTGACGGATTAGATTTTGCTGCGACTGGCTGCGTTTAGTTCTTCCGATTGGCCTCTTCAACTGCCGAACGACAGATGTTCCGAAGCATTCCGTGAAATACAAATTCGTGCAGCGGAAAAAGAGAATACCAGTACACGATGCCGAACAGCCCAACAGGATCAAAAATTGCAGTCTGTCGGACAGTCGTTACTCCCTGCTCTTCTGAGACCTCGAACTCGAGCCAAGCTCGGCCGGGAACTTTCATTTCTGCAGCCAGGCGAAGGATCTTGTTTTCTGTAACTTCTTCGACTCGCCAAAAATCGACCGTATCTCCAGCGCGTACGTTATCCGGATCACGTCGTCCTCGGCGAACGCCGACGCCACCGACCAACAGATCCATAAACCCTCGGATCTTCCAAAGCCAATTGCCATAGTACCAGCCTGTTTCGCCTCCAATTCGGCGAATGGGCGTGAACGCATCGGCGGCCGACAATTTTACGGTTCTTGTTCGTGAATCAACCAAGCGGGATCCAAACCGAACGCCGCCCCAACTTTTTTCATCCCCGCCGGCTGAAAATGCGTCCGACCATCGCGTTTCCGCAAACGAATTGTCTTCGTAAACAAGCGCCCTTGCAATCGCTTGGTCGACGGTTCGGGGCACAATCGAAAACTCATCTCTTGCTTGGTTATTCGACACCAAAGTTGAATTGCGCAGGCTGTCGACCAGTTTCTTTCCGACTCGCGAGTACAAAGGCGTAACCAAGCCTAACCACAAACTAGAGAGATACGGAGTCAGCAATGGAACAGGAACCATCATCCGACGCAGTTTTCGTTGCTTCGCATAACGCCGCATGATCTCTCCGTAGGACACTTGCTCGGGACCACCAATTTCATACAACTGCGATTCGATGATTGGGTGTTCCAAAACTTCAACCAGATAGCTGAGCACGTCTTCGATGGAAATCGGTTGCGCAAGGACACGGACCCATTTGGGGCACACCATGACCGGCAGGCGTTCAACCAAGGCACGGATCATTTCAAACGAAAGACTCCCCGAGCCAATAATGATCGAAGCTCGGAATTCGATGACCGATGCGGTGGATGTACGCAGGATGTCGCCAATTTCTTGTCGACTCCGAAGATGCTTTGATAGTTTGTCTGATGGATCCCCCAGTCCACCTAGGTAAACGATGCGCTTAACTTTTTGATTTGAACAAGCTTGGGCAAAATTATCGGCGGCTAAACGATCGGTTTTCTCGAAATCCTCGGTGTCCCCCATCGAGTGGATGAAGTAGTAGGCTGTCTCTATGCCCACGAGAGCTTGTTCGAGCGAACCGATGTCCAAGGCAGAACCGACGACAACTTCGACACCCTCGCGTGAGAGACTGTTTTTGGTCGTCTCGCGTCGCGTCAGGCACCTGACCTGGTGGTTTGCATCAATCAGCAGCGGCAATAGCCGTCCGCCGACGTAGCCCGTCGCTCCGGTTAACAGTACTTTTGCCACTTGAATACTTTCAATTCTGCTGGGATGGGCGGGAACGCTTCCTTGACAACCGGTTTTACCGCATCAAAAGGTTGTGTTCAACTTGGAAGGTCACAGTTAGTGTGTGTTTTTAAGTCTAGAGCGTCGAGGATGCTTCGAGCCCTTCCAACCCGTGATTCCCGCAGACAGGCTGGAAGCATCTTAAATCAACCAGCCCTCACGCGTCGGTTGCGTCGGTCTACCATTTAAAGGGTCCATCCGGGTTGATTGTGGGTGGCTTAATAAGCAGACAATTGGTTAACCTGTAACCTTATCGGATAAGGGGGCCATGTTTACGCGATTAGAAAAGGACTAATTTAAGAAAGCCCCGTAAAAAATGCTCACGGGATTTCCCCAGAGTCACATCGCACGCGTAAGCATGCCGACACTCAGTAGATCCCCTTACCCTCTAATCCGTGAAGCAAGGCCCCTGCACGACTGATAAAGCA
>JALZWN010000118.1 GCA_023300235.1 Mariniblastus sp. | reverse complement strand
TTCTTTTCCGCCTTCTTTTCCGCCTTCGGCTTATCGCCCGATTCCTCAGGCTTGGCATCTGCTTTTCCGTCTGCCTCAGGTTTCTGATCTTTAGATCCTTCCGCCTCCCGAGCACCCATTACAGCTCGAACGGCCACCATTCGACCGCCGAATTCTTTGTCCGATACCTTGCCATCACCGTCGGCGTCTACCAGCGTGGCAATCGAGTCCAGCTGCGCATCACTCAGGCGCAAGTTGGGCAGTTTCTCGGCAATGTATTCCTTAAATTCTTTGATAGTCTTTTCATCTGGAGTGTGCGCACCGCAAGCCGACTGAACCGCAAGACAAACACCTAACAAAATTGACAACTGGAAGATGCTTCTATTCATTTTTTACGGCTGACTGAACCTATCGGCAGTGATGAAGAGCAATCAGCTTAACAATTCCGACAGTCAAAAACAAACTGGCGAGCAAAAAAGAAACCCCTGATTCAAAAGCTCTCCCCGCGTCACAGCAAACGCCCGGCTACCTAACCAAGACCACCAACCAGCTTATTTCGAACGCAGATCGTCGTTGCCAACATTCCCGCTAACAACGCCTCCACTGCCAATCACCACAACACGATCCAGCGCACAAAAAACGCTCGGCGATTCTTCGCCGAGCGTCTGATTGTTTTAAATTGCCCTCGCCTTAACTACCGACCTGGGAAGTCATAAGCGGCGTTGCTTGGGTCGAAGTCTTTGTCCGTCAAGCCAACGTTGACATTCACATTCAGGTACGTGTACTGCTCTAGAATCTCTGGCTTGGCTCCGGGCGATTTTGGCCAATCGTATGACGTGTATCGCACTGGAATATTCAATTCGTTATCGATAAGCACTTGAGCTTTGTGAAACTCGTACGGAGCTCGCTTTTGGTGGTGCAACACTTCGATCAACGAACAAGATCGTTCGTTCATCGCCAAACCATCGCGGTAAGTCACTTCGCACATCCCCGCAGCTCGATCACGAGAAGCCTTTTCGATCAGCTTCACGATCATGTTTTCTAAACCAGCTTCGTAAATCGGGTAGCGTTGACCTTGCATGGCCATCATGCCAGTAGGCGAAAGCTCAAACGTCTTCATTCCGATCAGGCCACCCGGCTGGTGGGCCAACAGGTTACCTTTGTCGCGACCGTCCACCCACAGAACTTCACGTCCCGAGGCATCGCGTGGACGCAAAAACTTCATGTAGATACTGAACGGTGTTTGTTGGCCTTGAGGCGTCACGCGAGGACAACGGATCTTGATGTCCATGTAACTGGTTTTGCTAAGAGAACCGTTGATACGTTCACGCTTGGCCATTCGAGCGGTGTAGTCGTAGACGTTGCCTCGCATCGACGCCAACGACTCGTTAGCGAACGCGAGGGCCCGATCGAGCGGATGAGCAACGGCGGATGGCTTGACTGGCGCCACGTCAGGTTTGGCAAGAGCCACGTCAGGTTTGACAGGAATGACTGTCTTCGGTCCGACAGCCAAGGAGCCACGATTCATCATCCCCGGCACATTAGCCGGGTTTGTTTTAGCACGAGTCGGAGCGGCACCGATCGCCGTTGTCGTATGTGAACTGGGGCCAAGATTCCCCGTGCCCAACCGCGACACTCGAAACACCGGTTCGGTGGTAGATTTGGTAACGGCTGCCACTGACCCTAAGCCCGCTCGATCTTGGCCATGGACCAAGTTCGGCAAACAGCTTGAAGCCAAAACCGCAGCACCGATACCGGCACGTGTTAGAAATTTGATTGATTGCATCTGCGATGGATCCTCCATGACCTGCCGAAAATCCGAGATTAATCGGCCAACTTGCTTCCTGAAATCGGGTCCGCTCAGATCAAACGGATTTTACCCGCTCGCTACAGATCCAACAATCGCGAGTCACTAAGGCCTTCGCTGCTAGCAGATGCTGACGAGGCCCCCCAGCATTTAACTCGGTTTCCCCATCTTTTGCCCATCGCAGTGTCTCGGCAGCGTTCTTCGCTATGATAGCTATCGCCCTTTGCTGGACAAAACATAGGTAGCGAACCGTTTCACCTTAGAACCGGGCGAGGGTTCAAATTTGCATCAGCCGTTACAAAAGGAAACACCAATCGCTAAACCTTCACGTCGGCGCCACTTAAACCGCGCAAGCCAACCTAAAACCGCTCAGTCGTTGGATTTTAGCTTCCAGCTACAATCTGCGTTACCAGTATCGCTCTAGTACGATTTGACCGGGCGACTTACTGCGGTGCTTCTTCATGCCCCGCTTGCCAAGCGTCTCTTCCATTGAATCGAGCATCGCCGGGTTGCCGCACAGCATCACGGTTGAAGTGCCCGCAGTGCACTCCCAGCCGACGGCCTTTTCGATTTGTCCGTCCCCAAACAAACCCGGTATGCGCCCCTTCAAACACCCACCAGCCTCTTCGCGAGTCAACGACTGAACAAACCGAAATCGCTCCGGAAACTTTTCCCGAAACCAATTCAGCTCTTCGCTATAAGCCAGATCACGGTGATGCCGAACCCCATGCACCAACACGATTCTCTCGTAGCGATCCCACGTTTGATCGGTCCGCAGCATGGCGATGTACGGCGCTAACCCGGTGCCGGTGGCGACCAACCACAACACATCAGCGTCGGGTGCTTTATCAAGCGTAAACCGTCCGACGCCAGCATCGGAGACCTCGACCGCATCGCCTTCTTCCAACTCCCACAACTTGGGCGTCAATTCGCCGTCCGGAACGACGACGACAAAGAATTCTAATTCAGGCCCGAACGGAGAAGCCACCGAGTACGGCCGATTGATACGCTGCGGCTCGTCTGGTTTGTCGGGATTCGGTTCGCCAGGCAGCGCCAAATGCAGAAACTGCCCCGGCACGAATGGTTTCACTCCATCGATTTTAACGGAAATCGTAAACAACCCATCGGTCCAAACCTGTTTTTTGGTGATGGTGCCCTTCGTCCAATTCGGCATTTGAATCTTCCGTTGTAAATTTTCCTATCAATGATGACCCACGATAGCATTAAGCTGCTGCTAGGATCCTATTTCGCTACTGATTTGGCGTTGTTTCGCATTTATTGAACCAAAACTACTAGCCGCCGTCATCACTCTAATCTTTACGTATTAATTAACCGTTTGCAATTAAAGCAGAACAGTTTGGCGGACCTTGCCGTCTGGGCCTGTCCAAAAATGCGTTTTTTTCTATAAATACGCATTCTAAATATACAAAAACATTTGCCGCAGGATTTCGGATGACCACCGAAAACGATTTCGACCCACAAAATATCCCTAGCCGTTTCGATTTTCTGGATGCCCAAGAACGCATCACCAAGATGTGGGACTCGGGAGAGTACTTCCACGCGAAAGTCGATCCGACCAAAAAACCGTACACGATCGTCATCCCGCCACCGAACGTGACCGGAGCGTTGCACCTCGGCCACGCGCTCAACAACACGTTGCAAGACATCGTCATCCGCATGAAGCGCATGCAAGGCTTCAACACGCTGTGGATGCCGGGCACCGATCACGCCGGCATCGCCACCCAAGCCGTCGTCGAACGCCGCCTCAAAGAAAACGAAAACAAAACCCGCCACGACCTCGGCCGCGAAGCACTCGTCCAGCGCATCTGGGATTGGAAAGACCAATACGAAAAACGCATCCTCGGCCAACTAAAACAAATGGGCGCCAGCTGCGATTTCAAACGCACACGTTTCACGCTCGACGACACTTGTGCCGCCGCCGTGCGCACGACGTTCTTTGATCTGTTCCAAAAAGAACGCGTCTACCGTGGCAAACGACTGGTCAACTGGGACACGCACCTGAACACGGCCGTCAGCGATGACGAAGTTGAAAACAAAACCACCCAAGGCCACTTCTGGCACTTCATGTACCCCGTCGTCTCTCCCAAACCCGGCGAACCGACTCACGTGATGGTCGCGACGACTCGCCCCGAAACCATGCTGGGTGATACCGCCGTCGCCGTCCACCCAGATCCCGAACGAGCATTCGCAAGAGTCAATTCGGACCTGAAAGAAAAGCTCGCCAAATCCACCGACGCTGAAAAGCCTGCCGTCGAAGAACAAATCAAAGCACTCGCCGATCGCAAAGCAGAAATGCTCGCGCCGTTGGAACTACTGCGCGACATGGCCGCCGACGGCCGAACGTTGATGCTGCCGTTGATGGATCGCGAAATCCCAATCGTCGCCGATGATTGGGCCAAGCCTGAACTGGGCTCCGGTTGCGTAAAGATCACCCCCGCCCACGACCCGAACGATTACGAAGTCGGCAAGCGATGCGATCTCCCGATGCTCAACATCATGAACCGCGACGGCACGCTGAACGTGGAAACCGGCAAGTACGCTGGTTTGACGATGAAGCAAGGCCGCAAACAAGTCGTCGAAGACCTAGAAGCACTAGGCCTGCTCGACCAAGTGGAAGACCGCGAAATCGAACTGCCAATCTCCGATCGCAGCAAGACTCCCATCGAACCGTTCTTAGCCGACCAGTGGTTCGTCGCGATGGCCGAACTTTCGCAATCCGCGATGGATGCGGTAACCGACCAGCGTGTCAAAATCAAACCGGAACGCTACGGCCGCATGTACCTTGACTGGCTCAGCGAAAAACGCGACTGGCCCGTTTCGCGCCAACTGTGGTGGGGACACCAGATCCCCGTTTGGTCGCTCCCTTGTGAAACCGCCGCCGATGTTGACGCCGCGACCGCGAAAGTAAAAGCAATCGAAGGTTTCGACGAAAACATCGCCGCGATCCAAATCGAAGCCTGCGAAGAAACCGACAATGAAAAACGCAAGTTGCTCGAACTGCCCTTCGCCACGATCCACGTTTGCGTTCAAGGCGGCAACGAAACGCTCGAAGCAAACCTAACCGCCGCCGGCTTAACCCGCGAAGAAGACGTTCTCGATACCTGGTTCAGCAGCGCGCTGTGGCCGCACTCAACGCTTGGCTGGCCCGAGAAAACAGCCGAGCTTGAACACTTCTACCCGACCAGCACGCTGATCACCAGCCGCGACATCATTTCACTATGGGTGGCTCGCATGGTTTTGATGGGACTGAACAACTGTGGTGAAGTGCCTTTCAACCAAGTCTACATCCACCCGAAGATTCAAGACTCCTACGGCGAGACGATGTCGAAGTCAAAGGGCAACGGCATCGACCCGCTAGACGTGATCCAAAAATTCGGCGCCGACGCATTGCGTTTCGCGATGGCTCGACTGTGCACCGAAACCCAAGACGTCCGCTTGCCGCTGCAGTTTGAGTGTCCACACTGCGGCGAGAAGTTTGACCAAACGAAAAAGAACCGCATCCTGCCCGTCGTTCCTTGTAAAAAATGCAAAGAGCCATTTTCGACTCAGTGGGCAGAAACCGAAGCCGATAAAGCCGTCACCCGCGGCGCGGTAACGGGCGAGCGATTCGAAGTCTCGCGTAACTTTACGAACAAGCTTTGGAATGCCTCGCGATTCGCGATGCTAAACCTGTCCGGCTACGAAGCCGCACCGATCTCGCCAGACGACCTAACCGTCGAAGACCGCTGGATGCTCAGCCGCTTGCGAACAGTTACCAGCCGCGTCACCGAGTTGCTGGAACAGTTCCTATACGCCGAAGCGACCCGCGAGATGTACGATTTCGCCTGGGATCACTTCTGCAGTTTCTACGTCGAGATGATGAAGGACCGTTTCGCCGACGAAGCTGCTCGCCCGCACGCCCAACGCATGATGGCCTACACGCTCGACTGCCTCTTGCGGATGTTGCATCCGGTCATGCCGTATGTCACTGAAGAGATCTGGCAGAACCTCGCGAAGCTTTGCCCCGATCGCGGATTCGAATCGATTGCGGGGGCAACCGAGTCGATTTCGATCGCTGCTTGGCCGGAGCTGGATGCATCATGGTCGGATGAATCGATCGAAGCTCAGTTTGGCTTGTTCCAATCCGCGTTAGGAGCGATTCGCGAAATCCGCGCGAGCCAGAACATTGGCAAGAAGCAGCAAGTCAACTTTGTTGTCCGCTGCCAGCCCGACGTCGCCGCATCGCTAGAGCCACTTAGTCGATTCTTCGGCGGGATGGCCAAAGCGACCATGACCGCGATCGGTCCGAATGTCGAGACCCCAGAGATCAACGCCGTTTTGACAAAAGGCAATCTCGAAATTTTGGTGGACTTGGACGGTTTGATCGATCCTGCAGCGGAAGTCAAACGCTTGGAAAAAGAACTCGCGAGCTTGGAAAAGAGCATCGGCGGCAAACAGCGACAGCTCAGCAACGAAAAATTCGTCGCCGCCAAGCCTGAACTAGCCGAAGAGATCCGTGCGAGCTTGAAGCAAGTCGAAGAGCAAATCGAAATCCTCCAAGCCTCGCTTGTGAAGATGAAAGCGAAGCTTGCTTAACATAGTCGCCCAGAGCCGCCTTTCACTCCGTGAAAGTAGCGCTCGTTCAATCTAGAAAACACCAACCAATTCTGTGCAGCGTGTCTAATCAGAATTCATATC
>JALZWN010000117.1 GCA_023300235.1 Mariniblastus sp. | reverse complement strand
GCCGTTGGCCCTTTGAATCTATCTTGCGATGCTGACCCAGCCCTGCGGAACTTTCAGTTCCTTCGGCTGGGCTAGAGAAATGGCCAGGCCCTTGGCCTTTTGTAGCCACTAAATTCTCAGAAGAGCCACTCGCCAAGGCGTCGAAGCTTGCCAAGTCCTTGAAACGCGCCAAGTCATCGAACAAAAAAAGCCACCCTGCGAGCAGGGTGGCACCATCAATTTCGACAAGTTTTGAACAACAACGACTACTTCGAAGTCGCCTCTTCCTTGGTCTCAAGGGAAGCAGCTTTTTCATTCGAAGGAGCAACATCAGCTTCAATGACTTCGCCTGCCTCTTTTGCCTTGGTGTAGGCTTCCATCGCTTTTTCGTCTTCAGCTTCGTGATCGATATCGCTCAAGTTGACTTCGATGTCCATCTCGCCCATCAATTGTTCAATCGCGGTGTCGAGAGCTTCGCCACGCAATCCTTTGAAGCGAATGACGCCGTCCTTGTCGATCAAGAACGTTGTTGGCCAGCCTTTGACTTTCCAGGCGCTGGAGATCTTTTCGTCGCCTTGTACGTTAGTAAAGCTACGCCAAGATAGGTTTTTCACGTCGCAAGCATTCTGGGCAACTTCTATTTTTTTGTCACTGTTGACGCCAATGATTACGAAGGGTTTGTCGGCAAGGGTTGTTACGAGCGACCGCTCGTGTGGGTACATAGCCCGGCACGGTGGTCACCAATCACCCCAGAAGTCAAGGAAAATGACTTTGCCGTGGTAGTCGCTCAGGCTGAATTCTTCGCCAGCTAAATCAGTGCCGACGATGTCCATTACTTTCGCACCTGGCGAGAGGTTTTCTAGGATGAAGAGTTCGTCTTGTGCCTTTTTGTGTAGCGATGAATCGCCGTCAAAAGTCTTTAGTAGTTCGACCAGCTCTTTGTTTTCAGCGTCGAGAGCTGCGAGGTCTTCTTCGGTCAGTGTCGCTTGGTCTACCTTGCGATTGCGGGCAGGAATGTAAGCGGCCAGTGAAATCGCAGCTTGGGCCTGCTGATCGCCTTCGCCATTTTTAGCAACTTCCTTCAGGACCGCTTCGTAACCGGGGTTAGGCACTTTCGGAAATTGCGTTAACAAGTTTGCGAAGTCTTTGTTGTCGAGATGGTGTTCTAGAATGGCATTGAACGCAACTGAGCTGGCTTCGGGACTGCCTTTAAGCCCAACCATCATTAGCGTAGAAAAAGGAGCCGCTGCTGGATCTGCTTTGGTTCGGTCCCAGAGCAAATCGATGGCTTCTGTTTGGAAGGCAGGAGTTGTGCGCGTTCGCATGTTAGCCAGCGGCAGAAGCAGCTTGGCCGCAGCCTTGTCGTCAGCTTCGGCTTTGCTGATAGCGATTAACTTGCCAGCAGCTTTAGCTTGGTCGGTAGGCGATCCTGTTGAGACCAGTAGCAAACAATTGCTAACAACGTTTTTAGTTGCTTCAGAGATTTTTGATTCTTGCTTTTCGATTATCTCGAATAACAGTTTAGCAGCCTTCGAGTTACCTCGGCGACCACTCAGTGCCATGGCTTTGCGAAGAGCCAAGAGGCCTAGTTCGTCTTCCGGGTTTGCTGCGTAGAATTCAAGGAACTTATCAGCGAAGGTGTTGCGAGGATTATCTTGGATAACTTTAGACCGCTCTTCTGGAGTCTTAGCAGCACGGTAATCGGTCATCCATTTTGTCGCCGCAGCATTGTATTCGTTTTGCAGTTCTGTGAGCTGCTCTTTAACCGACTTGGGCTCTGCGTCAGCTTCGGCTTGTTCAGTCGCTGTTTTTTCGGAAGAAGGTTCAGCGTCTTCTTTTTGTGTAGCCTGCTCTTTAACCGACTTGGGGTCTGCGTCTGCTTTGGCTTGTTCAGGCGCTGTTTCTTTGGAAGAAGGTTCAGCGTCTTCTTTTTGTGTAGCCTGCTCTGATTCAACCGGTTTGGTCTCAGTCTGAATCGCAGCGGCATGGGCTGTCGGTGCAAGGCACGCCAGCAACGCAAGCGGCAAATAAATCCCGCTCTTAAATGAGAGTCCTATAGTCTTTTTCATTCACAAGTCCGGTCTGTTTTCATGGTTGTTAGGTCTACGTGGATTTTCGCAAGCGTAGGTTCGTACCGAACATGTTAACGGCATGTCGGTTGCCTGAAAGCATCATTAAATTGTAGTTGCTGAGTTTTTTCCGCCCAATGTGCCGGATTGTGCGATTCGTTTCATTTATGAAACTGTTTCTGTACAATCTGAGGATGCGGATTTTTGAGCCGCTAGAGCGATCTCCGGCGACAGGCCCGGTCGCACCCGGTTGCATTATGTCACCGCTTGCGAAGACCGCGGCTATCGCTGGCTGTCGCACCACGGATCGATCTATTTTCCCAGAAGCGTTGGATCGCTTTGCAACTTCTTCGCGACCACACGAAAGTGGGCTACGCGGTAGCTCAACCGCCCAAGTACTGGTTGTAGATTTTGCGAGCCACAGCGGGGTCGTCGGTGCCAGAGACGATTGCGCGGGAATCGGTGAAGACCGTGATCGTGATGGCGTCCGCAAAAAAACGAAGCATGAATTGGTTCTGTTTGACCTCGCCCAAATCCTGCAGGCGATCGGCAAGCTCATTCAAATCAATGCTCTTTCGATCGTGGAAACTCAGCTGCACCGAGTTGCGACCGCACAGCACGGAAGTTTGACTGCCGCGTTCCCCGGACAGCCAAACAAGATTGTTGTGTTTGCAAGTCGGGCAGTCCACGCTGTCTCTTAATTGGCTAACGTCAATTGAACGCATTTGGTTTTCCCAAAGAGAAAACACTTGCAGTTTTTTGCTGACCGCGTCGAATTGTTTGGTGAGAATTTTGATCGCCTCCAACGATTGGATCGAAGCGATGACGTTGATGATCGGCGATAAAATCCCAAACGAATCACACGTCGGCGTCGTTCCTGGCGGTGGCGGGCCGTCCATCATCAAGCAATTCAAACAGCCGGACTTGCCCGGCAAGATCGTCATCGTCTGTCCGTCCGCGCCCAAGCATCCGCCGTAGACCCACGGGATCGAGTGCTTGATCGAGACGTCGTTGATCAAAAAGCGAATTTCAAAATTGTCACTGCCGTCCATGATCAAATCGACGTCTTGAGCAAAGCCTTCGATGTTGGTCGCGTCGACGTCGGCGACGATTGGTTCAAGCGTTACCGTCGAGTTGATTCGTTGTAAGTGTTGAGCGGCGGCGACGGCTTTGGGGAGCATGCTTTCGACATCGTTTTCATCAAACAAAACTTGTCGTTGGAGGTTGCTGATTTCCAAAAAGTCTCGATCGACGATCCGCAAAAAGCCCACGCCCGCTCGGACCAGAGTGTCGGCGATGGTTGATCCGAGAGCCCCGCAGCCGACCAGCAGCACGCGCGCATCTCGCAGGCTCGCCTGTCC
>JALZWN010000116.1 GCA_023300235.1 Mariniblastus sp. | reverse complement strand
GTCACGCGTGTGTGACATAGCAATTGCTGTTTTCGTTCGGCGGAGGGCGTATCGTTTGAAGATTCGATAATACCCTCGCAATGTTAAATGTGTGGTTAGGTTTTATTGGCAGCTCGGTTTAGAAAATGACTCGCAATCGACAGCCTTCCAAATACAATCGAGAGTGATTAGGTGTTGGTGGTTTGCCAGCTTCTTAATCAGTGCAAATCGCTGTAACGCGATATCCGCCAATACTCTACCGACACGGGAATGCTCAATTGAACGACGCCAGCGAACAAAACAGAGAAGCCTTGGAAGGCAAGCTCGATGGGCAGAATCAGCGTATTCACCAACCCGCCAAACTGCCGGTCCCGCATTTTGAACGCCCGTCGATTCGGCTATCGCCACGGCCTTATATCAGTGAAAAAACGCTGGCTGCGCGTTGGGAGAAGCTGGCCGAGTTGTCTAGCAGAGAGCATTTGCTGGATCCTCATACAGAAAAACATGCCGCTTGTTACAACAAAAACATCGAACACTTCATTGGTACCGTGAAAATGCCGGTAGGTTTGGCTGGCCCGCTGCGTATCAATGGGCTGTATGCTCAAGACGATTTTTTGATTCCCTTGGCAACGACGGAAGCGGCTTTGGTCGCGTCGTACAATCGAGGTGCTCGGTTGATTACTGCTGCTGGCGGGGCCAGCGCGATGTTGGTGAGTGAAGGCGTTACTCGTTCGCCGGCATTTATGTTTTATAATCTCTGCGAAGCCGGGCAGTTCGTGGCGTGGGTGACGTCCAAGTTCGATTTGTTCAAAGAAATCTCGGAATCAACGACGTCTCACGGTAAGCTCAAAAATATCGACGTGCACATTGAGGGGAACCACGTTTATCTTGTTTTCGAGTTCACGACGGGCGATGCGTCTGGGCAGAACATGGTGACTTTTGCTACCAATGCGGTATATCAACATATTCTCGAGCACACGCCGGTCAAACCTGAAGGTTCTTTTTTAGACGGGAATCTATCGGGCGATAAGAAAGCAAATTCGTTCGCGATGCGGCATGTTCGCGGCAAAAAGGTGGTGGCGGAGGTTCATATCTCTCGAGAAATGCTGGGGAAGTTTTTGCACACGACGCCCGAGAGGATGGTCGACTTTGGGGTCGTGGCGACGACCGGAGCAATGATTAACGGTAGCATTGGGGCCAATGCGCATTACGCCAACGCATTGGCGGCACTTTACATCGCTTGCGGGCAAGACGCGGCATGTGTGCACGAATCGGCCATTGGGATCACGCGAATGAAAGTAAATCGCGACGGCGGTCTTCACACAAGCGTAACTCTTCCCAATCTGATCGTAGGTACAGTTGGCGGTGGGACGAGTTTGCCCAGCCAAAAAGCTTGTTTGGATATTTTGGGGCTGCATGGTGCAGGGAACGCCAAGGCCCTCGCAGAAGTTATTGCATGTATTTGCTTGGCTGGCGAGCTCTCGATCGTAGGGGCTTTCGCTGCCGAGCATTTCTCTCGGGCCCACGAAAAGCTGGCTCGTAAGCAACCGAACTAGGTTTGCTACGGCCATTAGAACCGTAGCAGAGGTGACAGTCTGTACGGTGTTCGGTCCAAAATTGCTATTGAAGGCCATCGGTTCAACGGATGTGAGGGCAGCGAGCCGAGATGGTCAGTGAGGGCGATTGTTACTTTCGGTTTTTCTTGTGCGCCGCTGGAACGAGAAAGAACGTTTTCGATCTTCTCGATCCCGTTATTCTTTTGGTTTGCTCGGTTGGCATACTATTGACTCGTTTTTCGAGCAGTGTTTTTAGCGCCTTAATTCCTCTTAGACGAAGTAATTAAATAGAGGGGGAATTGTGTTGCTTGCGATGCAAAATTGATTAGGATGAAAGCTCGGAATCGCAAACGCGAGACGTTTGCAAATTCGATTCGCAACTTTGGATTACTTCTTGATATAACCACGTGATTTATTGGCATGACGATATCTCTTTTGCAACGATTATCCGCATTCGTCTTGTTGACGTTTTTTTTAGTGGTTCTAACGTGTGCGGGGGTTTCGGTCGGACCAACTCAGGGGACGGTCCTGTTTCATGTGCTGCATCTGTTGTTTGCCGTTAGTGCAGCTGGCTTAGTGTTCGTGTTAGCTGATGTGGCGAGTCTTGATTTGAAGGCCAGCGTCCAATTTGGTGTTGCTTTTGTAACGTTTTTATTGGCGTACTTCTTAAATCCGCTGGCCATTATCTCCAATCGACCGGTATTGACGACCATCATTTTAGGGCTGGTCATTGGGTACCTGTTAGCGACGGTTTCTGAATCGGTTCTCCATAATTACTTCGGCCATGCCAGTTATCGTGTGCGTCGATTCTTTCAGAAGTGGCCGGTTTTTGGTGAGGTTGTTCATGATGTTCACTTTGGTCATACCGTCGTGCATCATGCAAAGACGTTTAAGGAGAATAAGGTCACTCAGTTTCGCAGTGAAGAGGAGCACGAGCAGTTCGACGAGTATTTGTTCTCGATGGAAAAGGGGCAGCATATTGCGGTGCGTTATGGTTTGGTGACCAGTTATTTTGGAATGGTTTATTTCGCCTTTCCACCGTTTGCGGCCGCGTGTTTGATTAGTTTGTGCTTTGGTGGGTGTGGCTGGTGGTTTCTATTAGCAGCAATCGTTCCGATCTCGCTGCCGCCATTGTTAAGTCGAGCGGTGCATCCGTATTTACATTTGTCGACGGAAGAGGCGGATTCGAAGGCGAGTCTGCTTGTGCGTTGCGTGTTGGATTCTCCCTATGGTGTCTGGGCAAAGAAAAGCCATTACGTGCACCATTATCATGCTCGTTATAACTTCAATCTTTTGCCGGGTGGCGACATGTTGTTGGGATGTTATCGTCATCCGTCCAGCGAAGAAGTTGCTGAGATGAAGAGGATTGGGTTGTTGAGAAACTCCGTGGCTGGTTGAAGATGAGTTTCACCAGCGGGCTCCTGTGTCACATGTTTAGCTGGCGTATCGCGATTTAGTGGGGCCAAAAACGATGTCGCGTTTTTGGGAGCGTTTGACATTTCCTTGCCTGTTCAAGCAAGGCATTCGATGGTGGTTGAAGGCCAGCGTCGACCATGGGCGACTGGGAGTGGTCCGGTCGTGGGCATTTCGCTGCGAACCGTGACTATCGTTTGGGCTGGCGGTTGTTCGCTAGACGCTGGGCTGACATCCACAAAATTCTCGTAGCTTCTCGGACCCAACTGTTCGGTCCTTCTAGGCGTTTTGAGACGGTTATTTGCGGGGATATGTCGCGGAAAAGTGTGCTCAATCTTAAAGCCCCCTGCTAAATTCGGTCGAGTTGTAGTATCTTGCGTCTGGGAAAATATGCGGTGAAAAGCGGCTTGACGGGCGAAATTCCCAAGCCAGACCGTAGTTCCCTCCCTGTCGTAAAAACTGAAATCTTTTCGCAAACCAATTTTAGCAGCCGTCTTTTATGAAACCGATTAAAAAGCTTCTTGTTGCCAACCGGAGTGAAATTGCTATCCGAGTATTTCGCAGTGCAACCGAACTTGGTATCAGCACCGTTGCCGTTTACACCCACGAAGACCGTTACGCGTTGCATCGTTTCAAAGCCGATGAAGCGTATCAGATCGGCGGCGCCGGCGAGCCGATTAAGTCGTATTTGAACATTCCAGCGTTGATCGAGCTTTGCTTGGAACACGAAGTGGACGCGATTCACCCTGGCTATGGGTTCCTGTCTGAGAATCCGGAGCTGGCCAAGGCTTGTGCAGAAAACGGCATCATCTTCGTCGGCCCGACGCTCGATACCTTGCAGCGGCTCGGCGATAAGACTTCGGCTCGTTTGTTAGCCAAAGCAGCCAACGTTCCGGTTTTAAGCGGCACCGATTCGGCGATCACCGACGCGGCGTCAGGCCTGAAGCAAGCGAACTCTTTAGGCTACCCATTGATTTTAAAAGCGTCTCACGGTGGTGGTGGACGCGGAATGCGAGTGGTTCGTACCGAAGGCGAATTCACGGCCGCGTTCGAACAAGCCTCGCGCGAATCGTTATCGGCCTTTGGTAGCGCCGAAGTGTTTGTCGAAAAATTCATCGAACACGCACGGCACATCGAGATTCAGTTACTCGGCGACCAGCACGGGAACTTGGTGCATTTGTTCGAGCGAGACTGTTCGGTGCAGCGGCGGCACCAAAAGGTCGTTGAAATTGCTCCGGCACCGAACTTGTTGCCAGAGGTTCGTCAAGCGTTGTGCGACGCAGCGATCTCGATTGGTAAAGAAGTGGGTTATCAAAACGCGGGTACGGTCGAGTTCCTGGTCGATGCGGACACGAACAAGTTTTACTTTATCGAAGTCAATCCTCGCGTCCAAGTTGAACACACCGTGACCGAAGAAGTTACCGGCGTGGATATCGTGAAGTCGCAGATTTTGGTTGCTCAAGGATTGCCGTTGGCCGATGAAGCGATCGGGCTTCCTAATCAAGAATCAATCAAAACGAACGGCTTTGCATTGCAGTGCCGGATCACGACCGAAGATCCAACCAATAACTTTATGCCGGACTACGGCCGAGTCATGCACTATCGCTCGCCCGGTGGAGCGGGGGTTCGGCTGGACGCCGGTTCCGCGTTTTCGGGGGCGGTGGTGAATCCGTTTTACGATTCGATGCTGGTTAAGCTATCGGTACGTGGGCAACGGTTTAAGGATGCGATCCAACGAGCGAATCGTTGTTTGATGGAGTTTCGAATTCGCGGAGTGAAAACCAACATCCCGTTTTTGTTGAAGGTGTTGGGCCATCAGACCTTCATCGACGGCGACTGCTCGACTCGGTTCATTGACAAAACTCCGGCGTTGTTTGATTTTCCGGTTCGCCGCGACCGCGCGACGAAATTGTTGGGATTCCTTGGCGACGTGATCGTCAATGGGAACGATTTGGTCAAAGGGCGAGCCGTTTCGACGCGTCGCGAACCGGCGCCGATTCCGCAGTATGAGCGGTCGATGGCGCCGCCTAAAGGAACTCGCGATAAACTGAAAGAACTTGGCCCTGAGAAATTCGCTCAGTGGGTTCGTGAGCAAAAGCGTTTGTTTATCACCGACACGACGTTCCGTGACGCTCATCAATCGTTGCACGCGACGCGTTTCCGTACGCATGATTTACTGAACATCGCAGAGGCTTATTCGCGATTGGCGCCGGATTTGTTTTCGCTGGAGATGTGGGGTGGTGCGACCTTCGATACGTCGATGCGGTTTTTGAAAGAAGATCCGTGGCAGCGACTGGCTGATATCCGGGCCAAGGTGCCGAACATTTTGTTGCAGATGTTGCTGCGAGCTTCCAATGCGGTCGGTTACATGAACTACCCCGATAACGTGGTGCAAGCGTTCGTCAAAGAAACTGCTGACGCGGGGTTGGATGTGTTCCGCGTGTTCGATGCGTTGAACTGGGTGCCGAACATGAAGGTGGCGATGGACGCTGTTTTGAATACCGGTGCGATCTGTGAAGCGGCAATCTGCTACACCGGTGACATCTTGGATCCGAAACGAACGAAGTACGATTTGAAGTACTACGTCAACCTTGCCAAAGAGCTTGAAAAGATGGGGGCTCATATTTTGGCGATCAAAGACATGGCTGGTTTGTGTAAGCCCAACGCGGCAGCCAAGTTGGTGAAAACGCTCAAGGAAGAGGTCGGCATTCCGATCCATTTTCATACGCACGATACTGCCGGTATCCAAGCGGCTGCAATTTTGAACGCTGCTGAAAATGACTTAGACATCGCCGATGCCGCGATGGCTCCGATGTCCGGAAACACATCGCAGCCAAATATGAACACGATTCTGGCGTCGCTTGAATTCACCGATCGTAAAACGGAATTGAACCAGCGGTCGATGGACGAGATCGCTGAGTACTGGCGTTGCACACGAGAGTTTTACACGCCGTTTGAGTCGACGGTTTTGCCTTCGACAGCGGATCTGTACAACCACCAGATGCCTGGCGGACAGTACACGAACTTGTTTGCTCAGGCTCAGGCGTTGGGGTTGGCCGATCAGTGGTCGGAAGTGTGTAGCATCTATGCGGACTGTAACCAGTTGTTGGGCGACATCGTGAAGGTGACTCCGACGTCGAAGGCGGTCGGTGATTTGGCTCTGTTTTTGGTAGCCAATAACTTTACGACTGCCTCGGTATTGGACGAGTCGCTTGAGTTCGCGTTTCCCGAATCGGTGATCGATTTGGTCGGTGGCATGATGGGACAACCGCCGGGTGGTTTTGATCCGAAACTGATCAAACGCGTGTTGCAAAACCGCGAGCCAGTGACTGGACGTCCAGGGGAAACGTTGCCGCCGGCTGATTTTGATGCCGCGGGTAAAGAGGTAGAAAAGTTCTTGGGTCGCGAACCGAGTCGCAGAGAAATTGTGACTTATTTGCTGTATCCGAAGGTTTACAAAGCGTACGTCGAGCATCATCAGCAGTTTAGCGACGTGAGTGTGATTCCAACGCCGTACTTCTTCTTTGGCGCGACGCCGAACGAAGAGTTTACGGTGGTGATTGAAGCGGGTAAATCGTTGATCGTCAAGTTCATGACGGTGGATGGTGGTAACGAGAACGGGTACCGGACGGTTTCGTTTGAGTTGAATGGTCAACCGCGTGATGCTGCGGTGTTGGATAAGTCGCTTAGCGATGAAGCGGCGACACGCGCCAAGGCCGATCCGGATAACTTGAAGCATGTCGGTTCGACGATGCCGGGCATGGTCGTGACGGTGGCGGTGAAGGCCGGTGACAAAGTCGCCAAGGGCGATAAGCTGATCACGCTTGAGGCGATGAAGATGGAGACGACGATCAACGCTGAATTGGATGCGACGGTCGCGAAGGTTAATGTTTCGCCCGGGATTCAGGTTGCAACGGGTGACTTGATGGTCGAGTTTGAATAAGCGTTGAGGACGTTGGGTGTTTGGCCGCGGTGCTTGGGTTGTGAAAAGTTTATAACCACCGATGGACACGGATTAACACGGATGCGCGCGGGGATCCGTGTTTATCAGTGTTCATCCGTGGCGGGCTTTCTTGTCTGGTGTATTGGGAAAAGAGTTCTTGGCCGCCACGTAACCGTTATAGCCCGGCCAGATATTCCAGTTGCGACATGTTCTCGCGGTGACGTCGTCCCACTTTTGTTCTCGTCCACTACGTCAGGCTCGTGGTTGCTGGTTTTTTAATAGTGAATCAATGTCGTCGAATCAACACACAGGCCCGGCAAGGTTGGTCAGTCAAGCGGATCTCGAGTCGCTGCTGCAGGATACGTTTGTTGACAACGTGATTCACTTTCGTGAAACCGATTCAACGAACACGCGCGCGATTGAGTTGTTGGCGACAGGAGATGCGGTGGAGACGCCGTGTTTGGTTTATGCCGAATCGCAATCTGCGGGGCGAGGACGAGGAGCCAACCAGTGGTGGTCGGCCAGTGGCAGTTTGACGTTTTCATTGATTGTCGATTTCAAACGGATCGCGTTGTCGGTAGAGCAAATTCCGTTGTTACCGTTGCTAACTGGATTGGCGATTTTGCGTACCGGCGAGGCGTTGTTGCCGGCGGCGGATTTGAAGCTGAAATGGCCCAACGATGTGTTTTTGGCTGATCGAAAGTTGGCCGGCGTGTTGATCGAGGTGCCTTCGCAGGTGGCCGGGCACGCGGTGATTGGCGTGGGGTTGAACGTGAATAATTCGTTTGCCAACGCGCCGGCGGAATTGTCGTTTACGGGTATTTCGTTGTCGGATCAGTTGGATGCATCGCTAAGTCGTATCGAAGTTTTGCGGCGCATGTTGCAGGAGCTGGCGGGGTTGATGGAATCGTTGGCCGCAGGTGAGGGCGTGTTCGATGACTGGTCAGATTTTTGTTTGTTGACTGGGAAGCAGGTGACGTTGCAAACGGGGGCGAGTCGCGTGATCGGTCGGTGTCATGGCATTGATGCAAGCGGCGCGTTGTTGATAGCGACCAGCGCTGGCATGCAGGCGTTTTTCGGCGGGGTGGTTGAGTCGTGGATGGAGTGAAGTAGGCGATGATGCGGAGGCTTTTGATTAACAAGCCCGATAGGTTGACAAGGCAAATCAGTTCTTGAATCTCGGTGTTCTGGTAGCCCGACGCATGAACGAGGAAGCCGTGGAAATCCTCGCTCTCGCGTCGGGCTACCATTGATAGGGCATGCCTAATATCTAAAACGGATTTACTTTGGATAGGTTGAGCGGGGTATTGCAATTTGGCCATTTTGATAAACTTGGTTTTCAAAACCTTGAGGTGATCATGTCGAACGATTCAAACGAAAATTCTTTGCCGTTGAGTGGTGGCTCGGACGCGCAGCCGAGCGTTCCGACTTTCGCTTGTTTGGTCTATCTTTCCAAGGATGATGCGGGGACCACTCATGCACGTGTTGCCAACTTGGATTCGCTGACTGCCTCGTCGGCTTCTCCTCGCGACGCATTGGCTCGGGTGTGCCGCGAATTCAAGCAACGGGTGCGGTCGGCTCATGCGGCGGGCGAAACGATCATTTGGACCGAGCCGCCGTTAGAGAAACGGCCGGACGAGCAAGTTCGTTCGATACCAGTGCATCTTTAGAATCCTAGGGGATTGATAAAGGCGGAAGGTTTGGGAAGTTGGTGGTCAGGGTTGATCCGGCCGGCGCTGTCGCCCTTTGGATCGTCGATAAGCTGGGAGGTGTTCATCGCGGGTGTTTTCGGCTGGCTTGGTGGCATTTCCGAGGCCAACCAACGGTGAAAACTCGATCTCGCCGCCCCCTGTTGCAAGCGAAGTGGACCGGTAGAATACAGGGGTTAGATTTGTTTGAATTGATTCTAGGAAGAACCCGTGTCACTGTTCGATAGCCTTGCTCATATCGTTCGCGAAAATGAAAACCTCGCGTCGTACACTCGTCTGAATATCGGTGGGAATGCCGAGTACTTTGCTGAGCCGACCAATCAAGAGGAGTTGGCAGGCATTGTTAAGGTTTGCCACGAGAACAAGCTTCCGATCCGCTTGATCGGCAGCGGTTCGAACTTGGTGGTTTCGGATGAAGGCGTCAACGGCGTGGTGCTTCATTTGGGCGCGCCTGCGTTTGGGCAGATTGAAGTCACGGACAAAGGCTTGATCGCCGGCGGCGGTGCAAAACTTACTCAGTTTGTGTCGACGGCGGTTCGCGAGGGATTTGCCGGCCCCGAGCAAATGGTCGGTCTGCCGGGTACGGTCGGTGGGGCTCTGCACAGTAATGTTGCGGCTCATGGCGTCGATTTTGGCGATTGGGTTCGGTCGGCGGAAGTGCTGACGCGGACGGGTGAAATCGAACAACGGACGGCTGAGGCGATGTCGTTTTCGTATGGTCAGAGTAGTTTGAACGAGCTGGTGATTTTGCGGGCGACGTTTGAGTTTGAAAAAGAATCAGCGGCCGAACTTACCAAGGCGATGCAAAAGCTTTGGATTACTCGACGTGCAAATCAAGACGAGCTTGCTCAGCGGTCGGCGTATATCTTCGAGGACGTTGGCGGAGAGTTGGCGACGGATATCTTGCAACAGGCAGGGGTTGCGGGAATGAGCGTCGGGAAGGTTGCATTGGCTGAGAACGATTTGAATTTCTTGGTGGCTGAACCGGGGGCTGATAGTAGCCAAGTGGTTGAGTTGATCGCGAAAGTTAAGCAGGCTGTGTCGGACAAGACGGGCATCGAATTGCAAACCGCGATCAATCTTTGGTAGTGTGGTTGCTCGCGGGTGGGGCAGGGGGTTGCGGGGTTTTGTAGCACTCTGTTTAAAGAAACGCGGTTTGAGCGAACGCGGTTTAACGAAACGCGGTTAAAGGAAGCGCGGTTAAAGGAAGCTCTGTTAAAGCAAACTCGTTTACGGTGAAATCGCAGGTCGGTGCGGTTGTTTGCTACGCGTTCTCATACGCCGTCGGAATGAAGTCCGATTTCTCTTGGTTCTTTTTTGCCGATATTCTCATCATGGCAGCGAATCGGTTTGCAGGGTGATGCCTTTGCTTTGCCTGCTGCGTCGTGCAAGGGGGAATCAGTTTTGCAAATCAGTTAGAACCTAAATGGTAGCCCGACGCACGAGCGAGGAACCGGTTTAAATCCTCGCTTACGGGCCTGTTGATGTAGTCAATAAATCCGTCTGCTAGAATGATTTCCAGACTGCCTGCACGCATGACAGGCTGGAAGCCCATCACCACATTGATTAGGCTTCGCCAAAAACTATTAAATCAACAAGCCCTCACGCGGCGGGCTGCCAGAGCGACTAGATTCGAAAAAACTGCTTTGCCCGGTGCGTTGTATCGCAAGCTTGCATTGGACGATTGGGATTATTAAGATGAAGCCCGCGACCTTCTGGATGGGATTCGAATGAAACCAAAGCTGCACCAATCTTTCTACGCTGACATCGAAGCGGCGCGGCTGGCAAACGTCCCGGTCGAGCTTTGCTCGCGGGGGTTGTTGCAGTCGACGGGCGTGGCATCGCCGTCGAAGGTTCGTGAATTGGCTGCGGCGACGGAGCAAGATCTATCCGGCGTAGACGACCGGCATCAGGCTGCGATCGGAGTCCACCAGCAACTAGGGTCGATGGTGCCCGTGTTGGATGGATTGTCGGCAAGAGCGCTTGCGCGTCGCGAGTTTGCGGTGGTCGTTCGGCGAGTGCTGTGGTACCTGACGCTGGTGTTGTTGCTGGCGCTGCTGGGTTTGCTGTACTTTTATTTCCATATCGTTCCGGAATACGAGTTGGTGCGCCGAGACATTCAAATGTATCACGGCGTAACGGAATTTAATTCGGAGTCGTTTCGTTACTTGGTTCCGTTGATGGTCGCGGTAGCGGTGTTGCTGTTGGTCACGTTGGTGTTGTTGCTGGCCAAAAAAACGAATCTGGTGATGGGCTGGTTTGGTGGAAGAAAGTATGTCCGCTACAAAGTGTCTTCCGCCGCGGTCAGGACGCTCGGTTTGTTGGCTTCCAAAGACGTGTCGCTGAATGAAGCCGCGGGAAACACGGCAACACTTTACGCGTTGGATAAAGTCGGTCAAAAAGAGTTTAGTAAGTCGTTTGGCGAGGCGACGGATGCGGAGACTTATCAGATCCTGAGTCAGTATTGGTCGTTGCAGGCGGCCAAGACGTTTGAGCGAGCCAGGACGATCGTGCCGGTGGTGGTGCTGACGGTTGTCGGCGGCAGTGTGGTGTTGGCTTATGGGGTGTTGGTTTACGGGCCTTTGGTAGGTTTGATTCGGGATTTAATAAAGTCAGGTGTCTCGTCATGAATCAGCCTGCCGAAGAAATTCCCTACTCGAATTCACTGAAAAACCATTGGCATACGATCGAGCGTTCTCGGTCGGTGATGGCCGAACGAATTCGCTCGCTGGCCAGCACGTTGTCTGGTCCTCGGCAACGACAGCTGCGTTCGGTCGAACGTTGGCTGGCAAGTTCGCGGGGCTATGACAAGGTTTTAGAACGCCCGGATGTGCTGTATTTTTGTCAAACGTGGTTGGACGCGTCGTTAGGTAAACCAAATGATGAACCGCTGACCGAACCGGAGATGATCGCGGCGATCGGTAAAGGATATTGCAAGTTTGAATCGAGCGCACCGCCGCCGCGTAATTTGACTCCGTTTTTGTATCCGGCGTTGGCGTTGTTTGCGTGGCTGTTAATGATTGCTTTCGGCAGCGTGTTTGTGATTGCTGAATTCCGAAAAATGTACGATGAATTTGGTATCGAACTGCCCATGGCAACTCAGTTGGTGATGGGGATCGGCAGTTGGTTTGAAGCTAACTGGCCATGGATTTTCTGCCTGACAATCCTGTCGCCGATCGTGTTGTTGATCTCTTTGCGGCTGAGTCAACGAGGTCGAGCTTTTTCGTTAAGTTGGTTTGATCGCCGGTTTGGTCGGTTCCGAATTCAGCTTTCGGTTTGGGGGAGTCATGTGGCGAGTTTGTTGGCTGCGGGCGTTGGTGACACGGAGGCCATTCAAATCGCTGGTCGTTGTTCGTCAAACAAACGGTTGCAGACAAGTTCCAAACTTTTTTCGATGGGAAGGCAAAAGTATTTGGTTGACCCGGAAAGGTATCCGCTGGTCAACAATTCGTTAACGCTCAAAAATCGAGCGGCGAAGATTGCGATTTTGGAAGAGACCGGTCGGTACTATCGATCGGTTGGGCAGGTGGTCCAAGGTTGGTGGCTGGATTGGCTGAGTAAAGCGATCATCGCGATGATTTTTTTGACGGTGTTCTTTGTGGCTACTTCGCTTTACATGCCTATGTTTTCAATCATTTCTGGTTTGACGGGATAAGGAGATGCCGGAAATGGCCAAAAAACTAAACATCGAACAGCAGTTGCTGGTCAACGCTGCTGCGGACGAGATTTTGGAGTCGTCGACTATCCACCAGCAGGCGGTCGTCCGCATGCTTGCCGTGGCGAGCGAGCATCGTTTGAACGCGGCTCATTTGATGGAGGATCTACAAGTCGAGATGCGTTCGGCGACGGCGCGAGATGTCTCGGAATTGGTGTATGAAATCAGGTCGGGTGTTCCGCTGGAATCGGCTCTGGCTCATGTTCCCGGCATCGTGCCCGAGCCTGTGATTTTGGCATTTGCCACCGCACAGTCACAAGGGTTGCAAGCACCGTTGAATCAGGCGTTGCTTAATGGCCCCGCGATTCGTCGAAGTGAAAGAGATCATAGCCAAGATGTGAGTATCGCCAGTAAGCTGATGGGTTTGTTTTGGCGGTACGTTTTTTGCTTCCAGATCCTGACCTTCGTGATGTTTTTCATCATCCCACAGTTTAAGGATATGTTCCTCGAGTTCGGCGTGGACTTGCCGTTTTCGATGATACTGTTGATCAATGTTTGTAACAAAGTGGTGCAGTTGTGGTTCGTGTTCCCGTTGATTCTGATCACGATTTTGGTGTTGGCGATCTACACAAAGCCGCAGTTCTTCATCAGCTATTTTACTCGTTGGATTCCGAGTCGCTGGCAACAGCCCGTGCTTACAAAAAATGCTCGAAAGGATCGTTCGTTGGCGTGGGTGGTGCAATCGAGTGACCTTGCTTCGGACGTGGCGGTTCGGTTTGTCAGCGGAAACGAAATCGGTGTTGCGAAAAAGAGAAGGCTCGCCGCTGCCGAGAAACTCGAGTCCGGTGCGGATGTGATGGAGACGCTGACGAGTGAGCGAGTGGTTTCGCGGCGAGTGTCGAGAGTGGCTGAAGCGGCTTCGTCGAAGGAGAGTGCGGGTTGGATTCTGCGTAAGGCGAGTGAGGCTCGTGAGCTACGGTCGCATGGCCGAAGTTTGACGGGGATTAACTGCTTCATCTGGATGGGCAATTTCTTGTTGTTGTTTCTTGGCGGCTGGTTTGCGATTTCGATTGTCCAATCGTTGCTGAGTGTTATACGGGGGGTGGTTTGATGATGAAGAAGCTTTCAAAACAAGTGTGTTGTCGTGAGCATTCACTGGTAGCTTCGCCGTATCCTGCATGTCGTCGTGGTGGTTTTGCGACGATGGAGTTGCTCGTTTCGGCGGTGGTGCTTTGTGCGACCGTGACTGTGGTTACGAGTCTGTTGTTTAAATGTGGCATGATCTGGCGAGATGTTTCGCAGCATCGTGTGGCCGTGCAAGAGCTTTCGGCGCAGTTGGAAGAACTGACGATGTTGGACGCTGATTCGGTGGCGGAAAAAATCGAGATGTTGAAGCCTTCCGACGTCTGTGCGGAACGTTTGCCAGAAGCCGAATTGACGGGATTGCTGGTGGAAGACAATTTGGGGGTTCGAGTGGAGCTGTCGATTGATTGGAAGCGGTCGGTGGAGAGCAAACCGATGGTGTTGTGCGGCTGGTTGATCGAATCGGAGGTTTCAGAATGAGATTTCAAAGAAAACGAATTTCCGATCGATCGGGTTTCACGCTGGTTCACGCGGTCGTTTTGATTGGCATGCTTCCGTTGATGTTGATTGCGGCGACGAAGTGGGTTCATGAGTCGATGAAAATGTCATCACGTTTTCAGCAGCGTCGCGAAACCAATGTTGTGCTCAATCATTTTTCAAACGAGTTTCAAGACGATGTCCGTGCTTGCAAGTCGCTAAACTTTGATGCCGATTCGAACCAAATCGAATTGACTGGGCATGAGAATCAAAAAATCGTCTATGAAATCGAAGATGGTCAGATCCAAAAGACCTCGACTGTCGGTGGCGAGGTCGTGGGGCGAAACAATTTTCGGTTGAGCGATGAGTACTTTGCTGAATGGGATGCCGAAGCGGGAACGGATCGAGCGGCGTTGAAGGTTTTTCGATATCCGACGCCGTTGCATGATTCGGTGCCTGAAACGTTGCAAGCGCCAGATGCGAAGGTTGAGTTGGTGATCACTGCGAAAGCCAATCGCTGGAGGCAGACGGTGACGTTTGGCCGAGGGATCGGAACGGGAGGTGATGAATGAGACGCAATAAGAAACGTTTTGGAAGGTCCAGTGGTCGTCGCGGATACGCCATCGTGTTGGTGCTGGCCTGTTGTTCGGTTGCGGTGGCGTTGGTGATGGTTTCGCTTCAAACGAGTTTGAAACAACGACGCCAGCTCCGCAGCGAATTTCAGCTCGAACAGACGCGGTGGGTTTTGGATGCTGCGGTTCGAAAATCGATTGCCGATCCACCGAGCGAAGCGAATGAATATGAGGTTAAACCGAAACTCGAAAAGTTCGGACAGGTTTTGGTGGGCGTTGTGCCTGCTGGAGTCGGCGAGCAGGTGAAGGTTCGGGCCAAGGTATTCAGTGCGTCAGGGACGAGTGTGGCGAAGCGGTCAGCAAGTTTTGAAGTGCCGGATTGATCGCCGCGTTGATGATGAAACAAAGATTAGACGTTAGACACAAGCCATTTTGAACCGATTGAAATTTCGATCAAATTTTTAAGGACAATCAGCTATGCGAAAAACAAACAACACAGATGCTGCTTTAAGGATCAAAGTAAAGTCGCGGGTGGCCGGCGATTGGAGCCGGGGGCGTGGGTTCACGTTGGTTGAGCTGTTGGTCGTGATTGCGATTATCGGGATTTTGATCGGTTTGCTATTGCCCGCTGTACAGGCGGTACGCGAGGCGGCTCGGCGAACTTCTTGTATGAATAATCTAGCTCAGGTCGGCATCGCACTGCATAGCTACGAATTTGCTCAGGAAGAATTTCCATCGGGCGTTACCAATCCAACAGGGCCGATCACCAACGATGAAGTTGGCAAGGATGTTAGTTTTTTGGTCGAAATCTTGCCGCATATCGAGCAAATGGGAATCGCGACGCGGTTCGATAAGAGCTTGGGAACTTATGCAAAAAAGAACTTGCCGGCGCGAAGAATACCGATCGCAGTTTATTCGTGCCCCAGCAACGCGGTCGATGGTGTAAACGAATCCCGGACGGCGGGGATTAGTTGTTACGCGGGTTGCTACAACAGCACCGAAGCGCCTATCGACGTCGACAACAACGGAGTGCTTTATCTCAATAGCCGGACGAAGTTTTCGGACATCGTGGACGGGAGTTCCAATACGATCATGGTTGGTGAGTATACCCCGATGGCCAATAGCCTCGGTTGGGCGTCGGGTACGAAAGCGACGTTGCGGAACACCGGCGGCGGATTCGGTGACGCGGTTGACTATTGGGCAAGCTATAGCTCGGGTGGTTACGGTACGGATGATTTTGGCGTGGACGATTACGAAGATGAATTCGGGGGCTATGAAGATGACATGTATGACGAAGGGGAAGGTTTCGAAGACGACCTTGAGGACGCAGATGAGGAAGAAGGCGACTTGGAAGATGATGATGAAGACGACATGGAGGACGAGGACGAGGATGATCTAAAGGCTAACGATAAAGCATCCAATCCGTTGTTAGTGAATGGTGGTTTTGGCAGTCTGCATCCGGGCGGAGCCAATTTTTGTTTGGCCAGCGGGGCGGTTACTTTTATCAGTGAGAGCGTCGATGTTGAGTTATTCGAAAACCTTGGCAACCGTGCTGATTTGGAAATGATGGGCGATTTTGGTTACTAGAGATCAAATCCTGTTGTAAGGTAGAATGGGTTCGTACTCCTCCCCGGTTTTTAAAAAACAGCAGCGACCAGCTTATGACCTCGACGACTCTAGAGCCCAAACGGATTGTCAGCACGATCGAGTTGTTGAATCAGCGGATTGAAGAGCGATTTCCGAAGGCTGGTTTGAACGAGGTCTGTTCGAACGTTTTGACGCTTGCCAAGAATATGGAATCGCGAACGGTCTGGATCGGGCGACCGGTGGTTTGGCTGCGAGTGGTCACTTGGCTGGTGGTCGCGGCGATCATTGCGTTGACGGTTGGCCCGTTTACTTGGGCGGTGCTGAGCCCATCGGCCGAATCGATGGGGCCGTTGGGGCTTTCGGAGTTGATCCAATTGATGGAAGCGGGCATCAACGATGTGTTGCTGATCGGTGCGGCGATTTTCTTTTTATTGACCACCGAAACTCGTTACAAACGAAAACGAGCTTTAGAGGCGTTGCACGAGATCCGTTCGCTCGCACACGTGATCGACATGCATCAGCTCACCAAAGACCCGCACCGAATTCTCAACATCGCGCGTTATCGAAACACGTCGCTGTCTCCGAAGATGGAGATGAGCCGTTTTGAGTTGCATCGATATCTTGATTATTGCAGCGAGATGTTGGCTTTGCTGGGGAAGATCGCTGCGGTCTACGTGCAGGAGTTCGACGACGGGGTTGCGTTGGCGTCCGCGGCGGAGATTGAAACATTGACCACAGGGTTGTCCAGCAAGATTTGGCAGAAGATCGGTATTCTGTCGATCGTCGAAAACCAAGTGGATGATGCGGCGATGTTGGATGCGCCGGCTGAATCGCCGGTCGCAGATGATGACTAGGTCGGCAGTTGACCTAGCCCTGCGGAACTTTCAGTTCCTTCGGCTAGGCTAGAGAAACTGCCAGGCCCTTGGCCTTTAAAGCCAGAGTGGGCCCGCCATTGCGGTCTTCATTTAATACTGAGCACTAAGCGATTAGCATGGCGTCGCCGTAGCTGTAGAAGCGGTACTTTTCGTCCAACGCTTCTGCATAAGCCCGGGCCATCAGTTCATCGCCGCCGAAGGTGCGAATCATGACTAGTAAGGTGCTACGGGGTAGGTGAAAGTTTGTCAGCATGCCGTCGACTGATTTGAATTGGTAAGGGGGTTTGATGAACAAATTTGTCTCGCCTTCCCACGGTTTTAGTTCGCCATCGGCAGCGGCGGTTTCCAATACCCGAACGCTGGTCGTGCCAACCGCGATCACTCGACCGCCCGCGGCTTTGGCTTGTGCAATCGTGTCGACTGATTTTTGGTCGATGCTGCCGCGTTCGAAGTGCATGTCGTGCTCTTCTAGATTCTCTGCCTTGACTGGACGAAACGTTCCGATGCCGACGTGCAAAGTGACTTGAGCGATCTTCACGCCGCGGTCGATCAACCGACGAATCAATGGCTCGGTCAAATGCAAACCGGCTGTCGGTGCTGCGACGGCGCCGACGTGTTTGGCGAAGATCGTCTGATAGTCTTTCAGATCCGAATCTTTCATGTTGCCGCCACGGATGTAGTTCGGCAGCGGGACTTGTCCGACCCGTTTTAATTGTTCCAACCAAGTGCCCTCGGCATCTGGGTTTACCACCCAAGATCCGTCGTCCAGTCGGGCGACCAAGGTTAACTGAAATTGTTCGTTGCCGTTGCGATCGTTCAGCGTTACGGTTTCGCCGGGTTGGGCTTTGCCTCTGGTTTTGCACAGAACCCGCCAGTTGCCGTTTTCATCGGCGTCCAGGAACAGTCCTTGCCAACGTCCGCCGGTCATCGTCCGAAAACCGATTAACTTAGCCGGGATCACGCGAGTGTTGTTGAGCACCAAGACATCGCCTTCGTTGAGCAACTGATCAAAATCGCGAATGTGATGGTGGTCGATTGTTTGCTGCTTGCGGTTGATGTGCATCAAACGAGCATCTTCGCGGTTGGGCAGCGGATTCTGCGCAATCAGCTCTTTGGGGAGGTCAAAGTCGTAATGGTCCGCCAGTAGTAAGTTCGGCGATGGTGTCTCAGTGGTCATGAATGTTGGTTTGCTTGCACAAAAACTTCTAAAAATGTCAAAAATGCGAGCCGTCAAAAACCCCGTAAAAACGGTGCTGAAAAGCGGGTTCGCCCGTGATTTGCGGAGTCTAACGACAAAAGTCGGTTCTGTTGACCCGTGAGGTAAATGTATTATCTTTGGGTTGTTGTGGGAAGAAGTGGTGACTGATGGGAGGCTTTTTGGCTGCCCATTTGTCGCAGCCCTTTCAAGTTAGCACAATTGCAGTTTTTTAGTTCCAGCTCCAAAAGGTTCGCTTTGATCTACACCGGTACTTACCATCGAACGCTCGACGAAAAGTTGCGGGTTTTAATGCCCAAGCGACTTCGGAGTTCGTTGGTTGAGGAAGTCGGATTGTATTTAACGCCTGGCACCGATCGGTGTCTTGAGTTGCATACGGACGAGTCATTGCAGGAGTTGGCTAATCGGACTCAGCAAACCAAGACCAGCAACCAAAATGTTCGCTCGTTCGGGCGGCTATTTTACGCGCGGGCGTCGTTCTGTGAGTTCGACAAGCAGAATCGAATTCGGATTCCAAAAGAATCGGCTGTTTGGGCTGGTTTGGAGAAGGAAATTGTTTTGGTTGGCGTTGGTTTTAACTGGGAGATCTGGAACTTGACGGCTTGGGAGGCTTACTTGGCCCAAAATAGCGATTCATTCGACGGGCTGGTCAACCAGACTTTCAGCCCGCTTGAACCGAGCGAAGCCTCGGCGTCGGGTGGCACAACAAAATAACTGTTGGCAGGGAAACGCCCGAAAGATGCGTCGCTGCTGCAGAAACCTCAAGAGGATTAAAGTCGACTGACTAAGATGCCATGAAAACACGGAGCCCGATTTTGTCGACGACAGGTGCGTTGGTCAGATGAATGCGGGCTCGATCAAAACGTCCTCCGTTTGTCGTTCGGTAGGTGCAACCTCATACCTGGTCACAGGATGAGATTTGCTTACCGAAATTTTGAGCAAGATGTTCAAATGACAAACACGATTCATTGAGAGATGAGTCATGCAGGCGAGCGACTGGATGTCGCTCGCCTGTTTTTTTGTTTGCAAGAATCTGATTGCTGGCGGTTAGTGGTTTGCTGTCGTTAGCAAGGCCTCCAGTGACAGCCGGTCGTTGAAAGAGCGTTCTTTCAGGGAGTCTTTCAAGCAGTCTTTCAGGCGGTAAAAGGCGATAATCTACGTTTGGTCAGACCAGCCAACGTTCTACTTTGTCTTCACATACTCGTTGGCCACGAACCAGTCAAACGCGTCCGCGATGGCGTCGTCGACGTTGTTGATTTTGTAGCCCAGTTCTGCGATCGCTTTATCGCTAGAGTAGTAATGGTGGATTTGCCCCATTTGCATCATGGCGGAGTTTACTTCAGCTTCTTTTCCGGTAACCTTGCCCCATAAGTCGCACACGCCGCCGATTACTTTTGCAAACGGGTCGCGGAGCTTCCGTTTTGGGCCGCCGCACTTCATGGCTTTTGCCATTCGATCCCAGAGTTCATAGTACGACATGTTTTCACCGGCCAAAATATACCGTTGACCGGCTTGGCCGTTTTCAATCGCTGAAACGATTCCGGCTGCAACGTCTCGGACGTCCACCACCGAGCATCCGCCACCGGGTACGAAGAAGATAAAGTTGTTGTAGATCAACAGCATCATCTCACCGGACGAAGGCTTCCAATCGTGAGGTCCGATCAAGAACCCAGGGTTAACGATGACGCCATCGAGTCCATCGGCGACTTCTAGCAGAAACGCGGTTTCGGATTCGCGTTTGGTGACGACGTAGTTGTTGGGTGGGTGAGGCGGGTCGAGTCGATCTTCGGTGCCGATGTTTTCTGGCGACGCCATGCCGAGTGCGTCGACGCTGCTAACGAAGATCATGCGTATGTTTTTACGACGAGCGATCTTTGCGATGCGAATGGTGGTTTCGACGTTGACTTTGCGGCAAGCGTCGAGTTTGGTCCAGCCAAGGTGGATCATTGCTGCGGCATGAACGATTGCATCGACGGACTCCACCGCCACCGAAATATCGCTAGCGGATTCGAAATCCAGCGTCACGGTCTCGACGGCCAGTCCGTCGAGCGACCGCATGTCGGACACCGATCGCACGGCTGCCACGGGTTGGTGGCCTTGTTGGATTAGCGTTCTGCACAGATTGTTGCCTAAAAAACCTGTGGCCCCGGTGACAAGTACTCGCATGGAATCTATAGAATCTGGGTTGGTTTTTCCGAATAAACGTGGATCAGCGACAGGATTGCGGCCGACGGATACTGTCGAATCATTCAATCACGCCTTAAATTGTAGTGCTTCGAGTTTTTTGAGCCTAGAGAAACCTTCATCGGCTCAAATTCCGAACCTTAAAGATACCATTTTTCTTTGTCGCAAAACAGCGGCAGGGCAAGCGGATCTCTGACGCAAATACTTACTTGATAGATCGAATCGATGGCGACAGGCAATTCAAATATTGAAGTTCGAGCCGTAAACTCCGGCCGCGACCAAAAGACTTTCATGCGTTTTCCGTACGATCTGTACGCTGACGATCCGCATTGGGTGCCGACGTTGCGGATGACCGAAAGGGAGCTGCTGAACTTCAAGCCGCATCCATTTTATCAGTATGCCAATTCTGAGATCCAGTGCTTTCTTGCGTATCGTTCCGGCAAAGTGGTCGGGCGGATCGGCGCGATCGTCGATGGTAAGCACAACGAGTTCCATAAAGAAGAACGAGGGATGTTCGGCTTTTTTGAAACGATCGATGACTCGGCGGTGGCGGCTGCTTTGTTCGATCAAGCCAAGGCATGGTTTGCGACCAGAAACATTTCGCAACTACGCGGGCCGGCCAATCCGTCCCAAAATCATACGTGGGGTTTGCTGGTCGACGGCTTTGATAGCAAGCCAAAGTTTATGATGACGTACAACAAGCCTTACTATGAAAAATTGATTCTCGAAAACGGCTTCAAAAAATCTCAAGACATGTACGCCTTTACGGGGCACATCGACATGTTGGAGTCGCTTGACCCAAAACTCCAGTTCGTAGCTGACGAATCCAAGCGTCGTTTCAATGTCACCACGCGACCGATCGACAAAAAGAATTTCACTCGCGACGTGGAGCATTTTTTACGGATCTACAATTCGGCGTTGCCGGGGCAGTGGGGTTTTACGCCGATGACCGAGGCGGAGATGAAGGAAACTGCCAAAGGGCTGAAAATGCTGATGGCCCCCGAGCTGACGACCATCGCCGAAATCGATGGCGAACCGGTGGCTTGTGTGTTTGCTTTGCTGGACTACAACCCAATCATCAAAAAAATCTCTGGTAAGCTATTCCCGTTTGGTTTTTTGAGTTTACTTTTGGGCAAGCGAAAAATCCGCGATATCCGCATGGTCAGCACCAACGTGGTGCCACAATACCAGCGTTGGGGGTTAGGGTTGGTCCTGTTAGAACGGCTCGTGCCAAGTGTCAAGGCTTGGGGCATCGAGAATGTCGAGTTTAGCTGGGTGCTGGAGTCCAACAAGTTGTCACGAGGAACGCTTGAACGTGGCGGCACGAAACTCGAAAAGACGTATCGAATTTTTGATTACGACCCGTCATAATGAGGACGCATTGAAAAGCCATTTTTTGACGTTCGTTGTTGCCTCCAAATCACTTAATTCGACTCGACCAAACCGCCCGGAAAATCACGGGGCGGTCACCGTTATTTTGACGTCGAAGTATTATTCTTCCGCTTGATTGTTAATGAAACCGTACCCCGAAGTTGTTGTCACAGGTGTCGGCGTCGTTACTCCAATCGGAGTTGGCGAGGATGCTTTTTGGGATGCCTTGGTCGCCGGCCGAAGTGGAGTGTCAGTCCGCGCGGGCTTTGAGGACGTGCAGTTGCCCCATCGTATCGCCGCGGCGGTCAAGGACTTTGTTGGCAAAGAGTACGTCAAGCCACGCAAGGCGATGAAGATCATGTGCGCCCCGGTCCAATACGGTTGCGGCGCCGCTTCGATGGCGGTCGCCCAAGCGAACTATGGCGAAGGTGTTTTGAATCAGGATCGATTTGGAACGGTCTTTGGCACGGAGACTTTTTTTGCTGACCCCAACGAGGTTGCCGACGTATTTCAAAAGTGCACCGTCGACAGCGAGTACCAGCATGAACGCTGGGGCGAATTTGCGTTGCGAGAAATCCAGCCGCTGTGGATGCTGAAGTACCTGCCGAACATGGCCGCCTCGCATATCTCGATCGCCATGGATGCTCGCGGTCCCAGCAATTCGATTTGCCAAGGCGAAGCGTCAGGCTTGTTGTCGCTGATCGAGGGCGCGGATTTGATTCAACGAGGGGTGGCGGACGTGGTCGTGGTTGGCGGCACCGGTTCGCAAATGTCGTTGGTGTCGACGCTTTATCGCGGAACTGATTCGCTAAGTAAAAGCATCAACCAGCCGGAGCAGGCTTCACGCCCGTTTGCTCAAGACCGTGATGGGATGGTGGTCGGCGAGGGCGCTGGAGCGATTGTGTTGGAATCAAAAGAATTCGCCGAAAAACGCGGTGCGAATGTGCTGTGCAAAATCGGTGGTTGGTCACGAGGTTACCACGCGTTGGATTCGGATGGCTTTTCGGCTGACCTGGAATACCATTTGAAATTGGCGACGCAGCGAGCTGGTTTGACCGCCGAGCAAATCGATTTGGTGAACGCCAACGCCATGGGCGCGGTCGCTGGTGACGCACATGAAGCAACCGCGATCGCCAACGCCATGGGCGACACGCCAGTTGTGGCTCACAAAGGTGCATTTGGAAACCTCGGCCCAGGTACTTCGATGGTGGAATTGATCGCGTCCATTTTGTCGATCAAAAACCAGCACGTTCCTCCGACGCTGAATTGTCAACAAATTGCCGCCGACTGCCCGATAAAAGTGCTCAACAACGATTCGCCAACGTTGACGAAAATCAACAACGTATTGAAATCGAGTTACTCAGTGACCGGCCAGATCGCCACGGTGGTGATCCAGAAGTAGTCAGCCGGCGGAGAACCGGTTTTTCAGGCGAATATTTCAAATATTTCCAGCAACTCAGCGAACTGTCGAATATATGAACATCGTAATCTTGGGTGCAGGTAACGTCGGAAAAGCCATTGCTGAAATGCTCTGTCAGCACGAACACGTCGTCACGCTGATCGACAAAGACCCGGAAGTGGTCCGCCGAGTCAACGAAGAACTTGACGTTCGAGCGTTGCTAGGTTCGGCCAGTCAGTCGAGTATTTTGTTTCAGGCGGGCATTCTCAATGCGGACGTTTGTTTAGCGGTCACCGGTAACGACGAAACCAATATCGTCGCCGCCAGTATGGCCAAGGCCATGGGGGCTCGCCGTGCGATCGCAAGAATCTACGCGCCTGTTTTTCGAGATCTAAGTACCTTTGACTATCAAGGGCACTTTAATATCGATCGAATGTTGTCGCTGGAACATTTGTGTGCACTTGAACTTGCGCGATCGATTCGCACGCCCGGATCGTTGGTGGTCGAGCAGTTGACTCGCGGTGACTTGCAAGTTCAAGAGTTGATCATTGGCCAAGAAAGTAAAATCACTCGCAACAAAATTCGCGATCTCGGTTTGCCATCGAACGTTCGTGTCGGCACAATCCAACGTGATCACCGCATGTGGATTGCTTCGGCGGACGACCAATTCGAGATCGGCGACAAGGTCACGATTTTCTTCCGCCCGGAAGAACTGAAAGTCGTTCGAACGTTGTTCAAAAGCACCGTCGAAAAGCCTCGCCGCGTGGTGATCGCTGGCGGTGGTGAAACCGGTTTTCATCTTGCCAAAATTCTTGAGCGAGAACGCTTCAAGGTGATGGTCGTGGAACCGGATGCCGATCGCTGTCAGATTTTGGCGGCGCAGCTTGAGCTCGCAACGGTGATCAATTCCGCAGCCACGGATTTGGTTACTTTTGAAGAGCTACGAGTCGGCAATGCTGATGTTTTTGTGGCCACAACTGGCGACGACGAAGACAATATGGTGATGTGCGTTCGAGCCAACGACTTGGGCACGAAAATGACCGTTGCGACCATCAAACGGCCAGATTACTCGCGCGTTGTTGATCGGTTGGGCATTGATACGGCGATCAGTGATTTTGATGTGATGGCGAAGCAGATTTTGTCATACATGACCGAAGGGGTCGTGATTTCAAAAACCAAGTTGCCGGGTGGGCTGATCAACGTGATCGAAATCGAGGTGGCGGCGGAGAGTCCGGCGACGGAATCCACGATCGCGGAGCTTGGTTTGCCCGAGCGCTGTTTGGTGGTTGCGGCCGCCAAACAAGATCAAGTCCGGGTTCCCGGTGCACAAGATCGATTTGCGGCTAACGATACGGTAATTTTGTTGCTTGAAGATGATGTGGTCGATGCGGCGCTGGCTTTGTTTTCGCCGACGTAAAAGGTGGTCGGTGTGAATTGGCCAGTCGCAAAGTTTGCGAAGGCCAACGTTCACCCACGCCCATTTTACGAAAACGTCTCACACACGAAATGCATTCTTGGACACCACCACCAACCCACAACATGAAAACATCCTGGGCCGGATCGAGGACAACCCGATCGCTCAGCAATTACCTGATCGTCCGACGTTTATCCCGCTACGACAAGCCGACCTGAAGTCTGGCTTGGTTGATTTGTATTCCTTGGACGGCCAGGATCTGGAATCGTTTGAGAAGTTGTGCGACCGCGTTGGGGCGCTGTTTCATGTTGAGCATCAATCGACGTTGTTGCGTTTGGAAGCTGTTTACGCACTGTTGGATCCGGACACTCAATTGCTGGCGATGGAGTCACTAGGCAAAGATAAACTCGAAGGCGTTGGTGATCAACTGATTGACCAAGTCTCCGGTCTGCTGTTCTCTGCGCACTACAAACGGTTGACGCGGAAAGAGATCCAGCGGGCGATCGATGTTGGGTGGCAATGGGGCGTGAAGCTGGAAGTTGACTTCGAGATTTTCGATCGGCTTGAGATTTTTGCTCGGGGGTACCGGAAAGTTGACATCCATCGTCGCCGCTGGCAAAAAGCGTTTATGAAAGAAACCATCGAACTGCCCGAGTTTTCTCGGTTGATCATGGTGTTTCGTATCAAAGAAGATCTGGACGACAAAAAGAAGAAAACGCAGGCGAAGCTGGATTCGCGGTTTGTTTATTTGAAAACCTTCAAAGACATTCCTGAATCCGAAGTGGAGGTGTTGTTGCCGGGGTCGAAGATCCGTCTGACGAAAATGGATCGAGCGAAAATCCTGTTTCCGACTTTGTCTGGTATGGCGATCACGATTTACAAGATTTCTCGTAGTGCGTTGTTGCTAACGCTGGCGTTCAGTTGGGGCACAATTTTCGGTTTGACGGTGTTGATTGGTGGTTCGATTGGATACGTCGGGAAATCGGTGATGAGCTATTTTCGGACGAAGAACAACTACCAATCGGGGCTGACTAAAAATCTGTATTTGAAGAATTTGGACAACAACTTGGGTGTGTTGTACCGGATTTTGAACGAAGCCGAGGAACAAGAGGTTAGCGAAACGATTTTGGCGTATACGGTGCTGTGGAAACATCCTGAGTTCCGCGAATCAGGTGCGCGTTTTCGGCAACTTGACGAAGCGGTCGAAGCCTTCATAAAATCGTCGGTCTGTAGAGCCCTTAACGACGATGATTTGAACGACCAGTGCGAGCATCGAGCGGCGGACGTGGATTTTGAAGTCCACGACGCGCTCGGTAAATTGGCTCGGCTTGGATTGGCAACGGTAGATCGAGACGGATACTGGAAGGCCGTGCCGATCGAAAACGCAACCGAAACGATTGCAGAACGTTGGAAACAGTTGCTTCCGTAGTCTAGCCGCTTCGGCTTTTAATTTTTCTTTTTACTTTAATCACTTAGTGAACCGCCGTGACTCAACCTCAACTCGACCACCAAAATAGCCAAACTGAATACGCTCGTGCGAAACGCCTCATGCCCGGTGGTGTCAACAGCGCGGCGCGAGCCTTCGGTGCGGTCGGCGGTGAGCCGATTGTGTTCGAGCGTGGTGACGGCGCGTACTTGTTTGACATCGATGGGAATAAGTACATCGACTACATCGGTTCTTGGGGACCGATGATTTTTGGTCACCAATGGCCACCGATCAGCGAAGCAGTTCATGCGGCAGTCGATCGGGGGACGAGTTTTGGAGCGCCGACGGTCGCTGAAAACGAATTGGCGGAATTGGTGATTGAGGCGGTGCCGTCGGTCGAGATGGTTCGGTTGGTCAATTCGGGAACCGAAGCGACGATGAGTGCCATCCGGTTGGCTCGCGGGTTCACGGGGCGCGATATCGTGATCAAGTTTGCAGGCAATTACCACGGGCACGTGGATAGCTTGTTGGTAGCGGCGGGTAGTGCTGCGGCGACGTTGGCGGTTCCCGATTCACCAGGAGTGACCGCGGGAACCAGCCAAGATACGATGGTGCTGAACTACAACGACTGCGAGATGTTGGCGGGGGCGTTCAAAACTCATGGCGATCGGATCGCGGCGGTGATTTTGGAACCGGTTTGTGGCAACATGGGTTGCGTGACGCCGACGAAAGAATTTTTGACGGCGTTACGATCGTTGACACAAGACAGCGGTGCGGTGTTGATTTTTGACGAAGTGATGTGTGGTTTTCGCGTGGCTCGTGGCGGCGCGCAGTCGTTGTTTGGTATTTCGCCGGACTTGACGACGCTGGGGAAAATTGTCGGCGGTGGTTTGCCGTTGGGTGTTTTTGGTGGCAAACGAGAAATCATGCAACACGTTCTGCCCGCGGGTAAAGTGTTTCAAGCGGGAACGTTGAGCGGCAACCCGATCGCGACGGCGGCGGGAATTGCGATGTTGCGTTCGTTGAAAGAAATGCCACCGTATGAGCGACTGGAGCAATTGGCCGAACGGTTGGCGGTCGGGCTGAGCAAAGCAGCTGGTGATGCGGGGATTGAGCATTGCGTGAATCGCGTTGGTAGCATGTTGACGTTGTTCTTCAATCCGGGGCCAGTGACGGATTGGGAGTCGGCGTCCAAGTGCGATACCAAGATGTTCTCTAAATACTTCTGGGGTTTGATTGAGCGTGGGGTTTATATGCCTTGCAGTCAATTCGAGGCGTTGTTTATTTCCAACGCGCATACCGAAGAAGACATCGACCATACCATCGCGATGGCGGCTGAGACGCTCAAGTCGATCGCGTGATCGGGTCGTTGGCGGGTTTAGATCGTTCGCGTGATTAGGTCGTTAGCGTGATTAGGTCGGTGGCGTTGCGGGAGATCGTGAGCGTTGCTGGCAATGGTAGCCTGACGCGTGAGAGAGGATTCTCAGCCTGTCTGCACGCATGACAGGCTGGAAGCCCATCACCACATTTCCTCGCTGACGCGTCGGGCTCGCTGAGATGCTGGCGAAGTCCTGCGGAACTTTAAGTTCTTTCGTCGGGGCTATTAAAACGGTCAGGCGCTTGGCCTTTTAAGCGGCTGAAAACGAGGAAGGGCTGAAATGTTAGGAGACGCTGTGGTTTGAAATGGCGTTGTCGCCTCCGCCTTCCGGCTTGTCGTTAAACTCTGCGACTAAATTCTCGGAAAAGCCAACTTTTGAGCAGGCCGTGAAGCACTGAAGCTGCCAAACGAGAAAAGGGCTTGCAGTAATCTGCAAGCCCTTTGGAGGTAACGTTCTTATCGAATTGTTGGACTGCCATGCAGTTGCCAATTTCAGGCAGCCATCAATTCCAAAACTACTCGCCCACGCAGTACAAAAACTTGCTGGAGCGAATGTACAGCTTGCCGTCGCTAATCGCTGGTGTTCCGGAAAAGATTTCGCTGTCGTCGGTTAGCTTGTTGGCGGCGATCTGTTCACATTCGGCGTCGGCGTTGAACACGAACGTTTCTCCGTTGCCTTTGGTGAAATACAATTTGTCGCCAGCGATAATGGGCGAGCCGTAGTCCGGAGAGCCAAACCGGCCGCCACCGCCGGCATTTTTTGGGCGACTAGAGTCGCTGGATTTGAAACGAATCTTTTTCAAATTCTTGCCAGTCTTTGCGTCGGATATTTCCATGAAACCGCCACGAGCCACGGTAAACATCTGACCGCCAAACACCACCGGGCTTGAGAAACTAGCACTGGTTTTTGATTTCCAATTCACGTGCGAATCGGTGACGTCTTTTTTACCACCGGTTCGAACGGCGATGCTTCCTCCGCCACTGCGACCGCCAACTGACGCGTAAACGATGCCGTCGCTGATGACTGGGCTGGTGTAAAAACCGGTCTGTTCGTTCGCAACTCCGGATGCAAGCCAGGCAAGCTTACCCGTGTCTGCGTTAATGGCCCACAGTTCGTTGGGGACACCGACCACGATGTCGGTTCGATCGTCGTCAACTTTGATCACCATTGGGGTCGACCAAGTGTTGTCCATGGCTTTTGACGGGCAACTCCAACGCTCTTCGCCAGTTTTCTTGTCCAACCCAAAAACGGCGCGGCTTTCGGCGACCGCTGGAACGATCAACAAGTCATCGCAAACGACCGGACTTGCTGCAGAGCCCCATTTCTTCGAGTCCGATTGGTCACCAACGTCCTTTTTCCAAAGTTCTTCGCCGTCGAGGTCGTAGGCGATCACGCCACCTTTGCCCAAGAAAACAAACAACGACTCGCCGTCGCAAACTGGCGTGTGAGAAGCGTAGCCGTGAGCGGTAACGCCGATCCCGGTGAAAGTATCTTCGTTGTCGGTGCCGTCGAGCGTTTTTGACCAGAGCTCTTTTCCACTGGCTTGATCGATGCAAACCACATGGCGCTTTAGATCTTTCTTGTCGCCGACATTGTTACGCGTTTCGCCGTAACCTGAGTAGCACGTGACAAAGATTTTTCCAGCGACGACGATCGGTGAAGAGCACCCTGCGCCCGGCAGCGGGGTTTTCCATTTGATGTTTTCTTCTGGCGACCACTTGGTGGGAGCGTTGCCGTCGCTGATGCCGTTGCCTTGTGGGCCACGAAAGCGAGACCAGTCGTTGGTTTGGGCGTCGACGGAAAAGCAAAATAGTGGCGTGACGATGAAGGCGACAAGTAGCGTCGCGATAGAAAATTGGTTTTTCATAAATCTGTCCAATGAAAGAATACGGGGTGCGATTGCCTATTGGTCGAAGCCGGGTCGGTTTTCTTTGGTGCTTGCCCCACGACCGCCGCCGCCACCAGCTCCTCCGCGTCCACCGCCAGCTCCTCCTCCGCCTCGGCGTCCACCGCCACCTTGGAACTGCTGGGCCATGGTTTCAACTTCAGTTTTGGTGATGAAGCCGTCTCCGTCGGAATCAAACCGGCCGAAGACGCGGCTCATTTGTTCGCCACCTTCTTCTTTGGATACTTTGCCGTCACCGTCGGTGTCGCGAGCCATCATGCGTTCGACCATCTGGTTTGGGTCTCGCCCGCCTTGGCCGTTGTCGCGTGGTGGAGCCAATTCGGTTGATTCGAGTACGCCGTCTAGGTTTTTGTCCAGCGTTTTTAAGGTGGTTGGGGCGTTTGCGATTTCTTCAGCGGATAGTTTCCCGTCTTTGTCGACGTCCAGTGCTGTCATGATTGGTGAAGCAGCGGGTGGCCCGCCGCGTCGGCCACCTTCGGATCCGCCACGTTGTCCGCCCCTGGGGCCTCCTTCGCCGCCACCGCGTTGGCCACCACCTGGTTGGGCTTGGGCAAGCGAAGGCATGGATAGGGCGACGATAACGGCAAGGGCCAAAATGAACTTGTGCATTGTGTTTTCTTTCAAAAATGAGCAGGGGGAGTCGGTTGAGCGATTTGGAAGGCTCTGTTCTATCACAATTAAACACGAACCACCAAAACGTATCGCCGGGCAACATCAAAAAAATTTTGGGTTTTTCAGCCATGAGGGCAGGTCGTTTGAGGGATGAATCGCTGCTGGAATTTGTACGCCGAGCACTTGGCGGATCATTTTTTGATTTAGGGTGGCATGGTAGTCCGACGCCATGGTAGCGCGACACGTTAGGGCTTGTTGATTGATTGATCCACTTTGGCGATAGTCGGGGTTTCCGCTCTACGAAACCGTGGTTGTCACCAAAGCGGCTTCATCACCAAAGCGGCTTCACCAAAGCGACTAAAAACGATTCTTAAAATCCGAGTGGATGGGTCAACCAACCCGTCCACTAGAATTGCTTCCAGCGTGTCTGCCCGTGTGGTAGGCTGGATGAACGATCATCACATTTTAAGGCTTCGCCAAAACAGATTAAATCAACAGGCCCGTTAGCGACGATTTTTACGGGTTCTTTGCTGCCGCGTCGGGCTCCCTTTTGTGGGGCCTGGCTAATTCGTGAAATTGATTCGCCTTGCTGCCGAGCACGTGAAACAGTGAGTCTTTTCAAGCTTTTGGTAGGTTGGCCAATCGAATTGACGGCGCCCCAAGCCAAAGAAATTGGTATGCTCGTCCGATATAAGAATCAGCACAATTCAATCACGATCTTTGCGGCCTATCATGTTGTTTTTAAAATCAAAACCGAACCTCGACGACAACAAAAAAGCGAAAGTTGAATTCTACTTTCTTCAGATCGCAAAAGCACTCGGCTGGCAACGTTGCGTCACCCCGGTCGTGCCCGCCGAAAAACTGTTGGATCTGGCCGGGCGTTCGGATCCGTTGACGGGGCTGGTCAGCTTGCTTAGCGAACATCTCAAGCACGATGTCACCGATTTAGACGTGCGTGTGACGCCGCGATTGTTGGCGACCGTCAGTAGCGGCGGTGGCTGAGGCGGTGGTGGTGTTAAAGGCCTCGGCAGTTTGCCGACCGATTACGATTCAGAAAAACGACAGCTTGCAGTGGAAACCGAATTCTCGTGCGATCCGCGGTTGGCAGCGGCGGCGTTAGTGCAAGGCGTTGTGCACGACCTGCTATTCAAAAATGGGTTGGCCGATGGTGCGGTGCCCGGCGAATTTTTAGACGCAGCGGTAGTGCTGTGTGGACTCGGCAGCCTGCGGGCGCAGGTCGAGTTAATCAGTGATGCGGGATCTTACTGGGATGCAACGCGTTGGGATGCGGCGCCGAGTAATTTTTTGGATCACGAATCGTTAACTTACGCTCATGCGCTGGCAACTTGGTGTCGCTCGGGCAATGCTGGTAGCTTGCCGGCAGAACTTGGGTCGGCAAAAGGGGCGCTAAAGTATTTGACCAAAACCAACGACAGTTTCTTTCAGCAAAATTTGGTGGAAAGCGACGATCTAGCGATCGAACCGTTGGTGGAACTGGCGGCCAGCGGAAAAGAATCCACTCGAATTGCTGCGATGCAGTTTTTTCATCCGGGGCATTCGTTTTTGGAACAACAGGATTCCGCGATCTTGCAAAACTTGCGACACCGCAGCGAACACGTGGTTGCTCATGCGGTCTCGGCCGCGCAGATTTCTCAGTCCGCTAATTCCGAAGTGGTGGAGGAATTGAGATTTCTGACGGACAATCGTGACGATCGACTGCGGTCCAAAGCGGTTCAAGCGGTAGCGTTCATGGATCAGGTGGATGGCTTTGTGACCGACAACGCCGCAACGATGCTCAGCAGTTCCACGAACTATGTGACGTACTCGGGCTTGCTGGCTTTATCAAAATTGGATTCGGTTTCCGAGGACGTGTTAAAACTAGCCGATCGGGGTTTTGAACGAGCGTTGCATACTTGTAACTATCAATTTGTTGAGCTCTTTGCAGCGACCTATAAAAAATGGTTGGACGACCCGGCGGCACATCTGAATCGGCTCTGGGGTGAACGCAGTCCGGAGTATTTGCAGATGGGGCTGGAGGCTTTGGCAGCGGATTTGAATGCGGCCGAAGAGGGGGAATAACCGGGGTTGGTTTCTGAGGCAGTTGGCGTGGGTTGTTGGCCCTTCGAATCATTTTAAAAATGATGGCCCAGCAATCGGAACATGCAGTTCGGATCGCTGGGCTATGCAAATGGACATAAAAGAAGCCACGGCTTCCACTTAAGGAAACCGTGACTTTAAGAATTTCGGGGAACTGCGGGCCTTAGGATATAGGCCTAAGGACTTAGGCCTCAGGTGATGGGCCGACTGTTAATAAGCCGCTTCTGTGTCGCCGTTCGGGCTGACCTTCAGCGGTAACCAAACGATTCCGTATTCTTGAACCGATAGGTCGCTCTTGCGAGGTGGCAAGTTCATTTCTTCAAACTCAAGTTCGTCCACGGACAGCTTGTCTTCGATCTCGGCAACTTCGTCGTTGAGTTCTTTTTCTAGGTCTTTGAATTTGTACTCTAGATCTTCAAGGTTGCCTTCGGCTCGTTCGATATCGTTCTTTTCTTTGGAGGAGCGGCTAAGCGAGCGCATGCTCGTTGACGCGTTGCGAGTTGACCGGCGACCGAACAGGGCTCCCATAATGGTGGTGCCGATCGAAATCCGCGACGCCATTTTTTGTTGTTGGTATTGCTCTTTTTCGATGTCGACTCGATCTTCTGCTCGGCGGATTTGCGAGTTGAGGGTGTCGAATTTCTTACCGAATTTCTTGCGTAGCTTTTCGACTTCTTCGTCTCGGAGTTCGCTAACGTGTTGTTCGAGGCGGACTTTGAAATCGCCGAGCGTCTCGTTGGGTTCGGAGTACTTTTTCAATTTGGTGCATTTCCAAACGGTGGCCGCCTTTTCACGGTACAAAAATTCGGCGAACTCTTTTTTCCACGTTTTGTAGTTCTTGGATGTTTGGAGATCCTCGGGCAATGCCTCAAAGGTACCGGAATCGATCGGCTGCGAATCCAAACTCAATCGCTCAGTGATTTGTTCGGCGTTTTCCCAAACTTCATTTGGCATCTGACCTCCGGAAATCTCAGCCAAACAAGTCACTTCTTTCCACTCATCAACTTTGTAGGTTGCTCGAACGAAGTGCAGACGTCCTTTGGCCAACAAATTCGGTCGATACACCAACTTCGAATCGCCTGAGATATGCTGGTTTGGTTCGGCAAAAAATTGCGGGACTGATTCCGGAATTAACTGCCGAGGATCAATTTCAGGTTCGCTTATTTGTTCGACGCGTGCTGCTGCGCGAGGTGCATTGGCTTCGGCGATTGCTTGGGCGTCGTAGCTGTCGTCGGACTGGACGAGGTCTTGGATTTGATTTCGAGTCAGAGGCCCACGGAGGTAGGACATTGCCCAACGAGTTTCAAAGACGACCGGTCCGTCCTCGTGGACGTTGTTCATCAGGAACTTCCGACTGCCTAATCCAGCTAGGGTTGCTTCCATCTCGGATTTGTCGAACGACTGCCCGACTTGCGATGAAGCTCCTTCGAGGCCTTCTAGCACTCTGGCTTTGTCGCGTTCGGTTTGCAAGCGGCCAAGGAACCAAGTGCCGGCGTTGGACAAGCCTTTATAATCCAAGTCGACCGGGTTTTGGGTGGCTAAGATGCAACCAAGCCCAAACGCACGGGCTTGCTTCATCAGCGTCAGCATCGGTTGTTTGGACGGCGGGTTTTTGGTCGGCGGGAAGTACCCGAACACTTCGTCCATGTACAACAACGCTCGCAAGCTGGATGTGCCGGCTTGCGTTCGCATCCAAGAGATCATTTCGTTTAGCAAAATCGTCACGAAGAACATACGCTCTTGATCGGAAAGATGAGCAATCGAAACGATCGACACGCAAGGTTTGCCGTCTTCGTTGTGCAGCATCTTTTTGACGTCCAACGGCTCGCCTTGCAGCCAGCTAGAAAACGACGGCGACGCCAATAAGTTGTTCATCGTCATGGCCAAGCTTTGACGATCTTTGGCCGGGTAGAAGCTGTCGAGTTCCATGATGCCGACGCGAGTGAACGGCGGGTTCTGGATCTGGCCGATCAATTTGCCAAGGTCGAGGTCTTTGTCGGCTCGCCACGCGGTTTCCAAAATTTTGGAAATCAAAATATGCTCACGCGAGTTGATTGGGTCTGCATCGATGCCCATCAACGCCAGTAGGCCGGAGGTGGCTGACGCGATTCGATCGAAGAACGCATCGTTGTCGTTGACGATCGCTTCACCGGGCGCGGAAAACGATTTCAGGATCGTCAGCGGTCGACCGGTGTTGCTGCCCGGCGTGTAAATTCGCATTTCAACGGTGTCGCGCAGCATCTGGATTCGCTCGGGTGTTTGTCCCCAGCTGGCGAGTCCTTCTTTCCATTTGTCCGCTTCCATCGTGGCGAATTCTTCGGGCGAGACGCCTTTACGAGACGCTTGGCCTTCGTCGATCCAAGGGCGGAACTCTTCGGGCGTGAGGTTGGGAAAGGTCAGCATCAAGTTCGCGATGTCGCCTTTTGGGTCGATCACGATTGCTGGGATTCGGTCGATGGCGGCTTCCTCCAGCAGGTCCAGGCAGAGGCCCGTTTTTCCGCTACCGGTCATGCCGACGACTACCGCGTGCGTGCAAAGGTCGCGAGAATCGTACATCAGTAGATCTTCGGTTCGCTCGCCAGTGGCTGGGTCGATTTCTTTTCCGAGGTAGAATTGGCCGAGTTTTTCGAAATCTTGCATTGATGAAAATCCTCTTCGTATAGCAAAAATATAAGTGGGGGACGACAGGCAGCGTCGATCGCGTAAAATCAGCGACTTCAATTCGTAAGAGCATTCACTGAGTCGCCGATATCAACACATGGTTTGTGCTATAAGTATGCCAGTCTGCCCATAAAATACCAACCCTAGCTGTCAAATGAAAACTCTGATCAAAAACGCCAAAGTGGTCACCCCTGCAGGCATTCAAGAAACTTCCGTGTTAATAGAGGGCACTCGGATCGCGGATTTGGACGCAGCGACCCAAACAACGGCCGATCAAGTCGTCGATGCCGGTGGGAAATACTTGTTGCCGGGCGTGATTGACGACCAAGTACACTTTCGCGAACCTGGTCTGACGCACAAAGAAGACCTCGCCCACGCCTCGCGAGCTTGTGCGAAAGGCGGCGTGACGAGTTTTTTGGAAATGCCCAATACCGTCCCCAACACGATCACCCAAGCGGCTTTGGAAGCGAAACTAGCCACTGCCAGCAAAAGCAGTTTGGTTAACTACGGGTTTTACGTCGGAGCCACGACTGAAAATGTTGACGTGCTCCAGCACGCGACTCGGACACCTGGGATTAAAATCTTCATCGGCTCCAGCACCGGAAATTTGCTGGTCGATGAACAAGCGGCGTTGGAAAAGATTTTCGCGCAGTCGACGCTGACGATTTGTGCTCATTGCGAAGACGAAACTACCGTCCGTGCTAACGCGGCTAAATACGCCAACGAAACCGACATCGCGTTTCACTCGAAAGTTCGCGACCACGAAGCAGCAGTGATCGCGACTAAGCGGGCGATCGATTTGGCTCAGCGCCACAACCATCGGTTTCACGTGCTGCATGTTTCGACCGCGGATGAGATCGAGTTGATTCAAAACGGGGGGCCGTTGATCACTTCGGAGGTTTGCCCGCATCACTTGTTTTTTAACGTCGACGATTACCCGCGGTTGGGATCGTTGGTCAAAATGAACCCGTCGGTCAAAACTAAAACGGACAATGAACAACTTTGGCAAGCATTGTGTGACGGCATCATCGACATCGTCGCGACGGATCATGCGCCTCACACAATGGAAGAAAAACGCGAGCCTTACCCAAAGTGCCCTTCGGGTTTGCCGGCGGTTGAGAATTACTTGGCGTTGATGTTGAACCAAGTCAATCAAGGCAAATGCACGATCGAGCAAGTTGCCAAATGGATGTGCTCGGGGCCGGCGGAGATTTGGAACATGAAGCGGAAGGGCCGGATTGAAGTCGGTTACGATGCGGACTTGACGTTGGTCGACATGGATTTGACTCAAACGGTGCTTAACGAAAACCAAGAAACGAAGTGCGGTTGGACGCCATGGCACGGTGATGACGTGACGGGCTGGCCGATCGCGACTTGGGTGATGGGGAAACAAGTTTTCCGAATCTCCGATGGCAAGTCGGAGTTCGATGATTCAAGGTTGGGTGCGGAGATTGAGTACACGACGGGGTAGCAGGTCTTGAGCGTGAGCGGGTGGGGGCCCCTTGGCCACCGGCCGCAGGACAGCAAAAAGCGAATCTATGTGACTCGTCCGTTCCGAGGCGATCCCATCGCTGCCTCACGTGGCTGATCCGACCCAACGCCAATTCACCAATTCACCGTCAAGCACGGTCCAGCGCGCGGTTGGCTTCCACTTGGCCGCTAAGCGATTTTTGCCCGCGATTTGTTGCTCTGATCCACGCGAAAACTTTCTCCAGCCCGAATCAGGCCACCGATTGGACAACTCTTGGCGTTTTTCCAGAGAATTTGCCAATCTGTATCGTCAAACTGCCGATCAGCCAATACAATGTGCGGCTTCCAAAAACCGAGCCTCGGCTGCACAGAAATTGTTGTGTTGTTGAAAAGGCTTAACCAACTTTGGTTCATCTTCCCAGCGAAGAGGCCGTTTTGAACGGTCCACACGATTCAGTTACCCCAACCCAAGAGGAAAAAGTGGCAGTAAAAATCCGACTTAAAAAGATGGGCCGTACACACCGCCCGTTCTACCGTGTTTGTGCAATGGACGCTCGATCTCCCCGAGACGGTCGAGTCATCGAACAACTTGGTACCTACGACACAAGCGTTCCAGAAACCGATGCCCGAGCGATCCTCAAAGGGGACCGAATCGCGTACTGGCTAGGAGTTGGCGCACAGCCATCACCGAAGGTTGCTACGTTGATCAAAAAGTACGGCACCGATGGTACTCATCTGGAAGCTCAAAAAGAAGCGATTTCAAAGTTGAGCGATCGTCGTGGCAAGGCAATCGAAGCGGCTCGTGTTGCAGCAGCCAGCGTTGAAATGCCAAAACCCGAAGCTCCTGCTCCTGAACCAGCCGCAGAAGCTCCTGCGGCCGAAGGCGAAGCAAAGCCTGATGGCGAAGCAAAAGCAGATGCTCCAGCTGAAGAAGCCAAAGCAGACGCACCGGCCAAAGAAGCCAAAGCAGACGCCGCTCCAGAAGCAGCAGCTGAGTAATCCACGATGCGTTTAGATGTTTTGACATTATTTCCGGACATGTTTCCGGGCTACTTGGGCCAAAGCATCCTGAACAAAGCGATCGAACGCGGGTTAGTTGAAATCCACGTTCACAACATGCGAGACTGGGCAACCGGAAAGCACAAGAAGATCGACGACGAGCCTTACGGCGGTGGACCAGGAATGGTCTTGATGGTCGACCCGGTTGTTAATTGTGTACGCGATGTGCAAAAGATGGCGGCCGAACCCGGCCAAGTCATCATGTTGACTCCTCAAGGCCGACGGCTTAACCAGCCTTTCGTCGAAGAGTTAGCAGTCAAGCCACGACTGATCGTGTTATGCGGTCGGTACGAGGGATTCGACCAACGTGTGTTCGATATCCTGAATCCGATCGAGCTTTCAATCGGCGATTATATCCTCAACGGCGGCGAAGTCGCTTCGATGGTGTTGATCGACAGCTTGGTTCGAATGGTGCCTGGTGTTTTGGGCGATGAACTAAGTAACTGGGACGACTCGTTTTCACGAGGTAACCGGTTGCTGGAGCATCCGCAATATACTCGGCCGCGAGAGTTCGAGGGCCACGAGGTCCCCGAAGTTTTGCTTAGCGGAAACCATCCGGCCATCGAGGAGTGGCGAAAACAAAAAGGCCTTGAGAATACGAAACTAAAACGAAGCGACTTGTTGGATTCCGATCCAGCGAACGAATAAGCGACATACCGCGAGTTCGCTGCTTGCTTCGAAACAATAAAAACATCAATACGATAAACGAATATAGAGGAGTTTGTGATGAGCCAAAAAATCATGGACTTGGTCGATAAGACCAGCATGAAGGAAACCGTCGATGCTTTCGAGATCGGCGATACTGTCAACGTTCACTGTAAGATTTTGGAAGGCCAGAAAGCACGTACGCAAGTGTTTACCGGCACCGTAATCGCTCGCAGTGGCGGCGGAGCGCGCGAGATGTTCACCGTTCGACGAATCGTCGCCGGTGAAGGTGTTGAGCGTAAGTTCCCAGTTCACTCGCCCCGCGTTGAGAAGATCGAAGTGACTCGTTCTTCTTACGTACACCGAGCCAAGCTTTACTACCTGCGTGACCGCGTGGGTAAAGCCGTTCGCTTGAAAGAGCGTCGTAAACCAAACTAGTCTAACAACTAGTTTCGAATGCAATTAGACCCGCAGCATTTTAGTCGATGGCTTCCAAGCCATCGGCTTTTTTCGTGGCTCTCGTGAGATGCGAATAGGCGAGTGTTACCGTTTGCTTGAAGGCCGTTGGCGTTTGTCGGGGGCTATATGGATTACCAAATGAGGGTGCCATGTTGACGCGACCAGGAAAGGACTGATTCGAGAAGGCCCCTTTGAAAAACATGCTCACGGGATTTCCAAAACCATATCCTGCGCGTAAGCATGCCAACACTCAGGAGACCCCTTTGACCTTGAAGCCTTGAAGCCTTGAAGCCTTGAAGCCTTGAAGCCTTGAAGCCTTGAAGCCTTGAA
>JALZWN010000115.1 GCA_023300235.1 Mariniblastus sp. | reverse complement strand
TACGATGTACGCCTTCGCCCAAGACGAATTCCAGCAAGTCGCGGCCGAGCAACAGCCAGCTCATTGATTTGTCGGCGGGCGATGCAGTTTGGGGGGACGCTGCCGCCTCCGGCTTTCGACCTCCGGCTGGACGTTAAACTCAGCCGATCAATTCCGTGAAGGATCTGCTCTAGCTCGCACGCTTGCTGATGCGGTTTTTAGCTCCCTTGAAACGCGGCGTTTGCTACTGGATCGTGATCTCGAGCACTTCAACGCCATCGGCGCTGACGGAGATCTCGGTCGCATCGAGGCAAGCTGGCAGCAAGGTTGAATCGCCCAGTTGCAGCGGCGATTCGGCAGGGTCGTTTTGAACGGACATCGATCCACCGATCACGGCAAAGATCCGGAACTTGCCGTCGCCGCAGGTCGTCCAGTTTTCGGTTAGCTTGCCGTGTCGCATCGTGAATTGGTCGCAGCTGACGACCGTCTTCCATGCCGGATCGTCGCAGGCTTGCGGTGGCAGCGCGTTGACGGGGCCGCGGTCAAAGTTTGTGGCGGCCAACGCTTGTTCGATGTGCAGTTCACGCGAGTTGCCTTGGTCGTCAACGCGGTTCCAGTCGAACACACGAAACGTTGTGTTGCTGGCTTGTTGGATTTCGGCGACTAACAGCCCTGCCCCGATCGCGTGCATCGTGCCCGCTTCGACAAAAATGCAATCGCCGGCTTTGGCTTCAAACGCATGAAGAAGTTGCTCGGTGGTGCCAGCTTCAATCGCCGCAGCGAATTGCTCGGCGGTCGCGTCTGGTTTGAGGCCTGCGTAGACCTTCGCGCCGGGGTCGGCATGAAGCACGTACCAAGCTTCGGTTTTTCCGAGATCCGGCGGAGTCAACGTCGCGCCCATTTGGTCGTCGGGGTGGACTTGGACGGACAGGTCGCGGTTGGCGTCTAGGAATTTCAGCAGCAGCGGAAACCGTTGTCGCAACGCGGCCGGAAGTTTTTCGTCATTGATTCGCTGCCAGACGTGATCACCAACCAGATCCGCTCCAAACTCGGTTAACAGCTCGTGTAGGCTGCGGCCTGCGTGCGAGCCATATTCGACGACGCTTTGGTCTTCGCCGTGGTCGACGACCTCCCAGCTCTCGGCCGCTTTTTCGTCGCCAATGGATTTTGAAAGAACGTCGGAGAGGCGTCGACCGCCCCAGATGTAGCGGCGAAAGGATGGTTGAAAGCGGAGTGGGTACATTTGAAAACGTGGGTTGGAGTTGGGCTGCGGCGAAACGAGTTTACGGATTGATTACAAGTCGGGTTGATGGACCGAATTGATTTCAAGTCGGGGTGGTGGGCCGGGGGGAATCCGGTTGTTTTATAAGGATACCAGACAAAATATCAAACCGCACCCAAGGTGCCTACCTACGTCGAGATGTCAGCGACGCCATGTTGAGCCCTACGACCGCGCCCATCGACCGCAAGTATTACAGATCGAGCGGGGCGAGGGCGTTGAATAACGCATTTACCATCGACAATCGGGCTTGGACCAATCAAAATTAGTTCCACGGCCAAATTGGCTTGTGGGAGCGTAGATCGCGGATTGAAGATGATGTTCTACGAGAATTGCTGCAGCCGCGCCCTTTTGCTCCGCCACTTCGCCTACGGATTCGGGTTTCTTAATTCGACCCTATTAACGCAAATACCACCAAACGATATAGATGATCAAATTACGCGACTCAAACGAAGACCTGTTCTCCACAAGCCGGATGTCCTTCGGGGCTCATCTGGAGGAGCTGCGGAAAGTTTTGGTCCGGTCGTTGATTTGGGTTGCAATTGGTTGTGTCATCGGATTCTGGGGCGCTGAAAAGATTGTTGAGGTTTTGCAGTTGCCGTTGAATAAGGCGGTGGTGAAGTTCAAAAAAACTCAAGCCGAAGGGCAACTGGCCACAGACATCGGCTACGTCCCGCCTGAATACTTGCCGTTGCTGAAAGACGGTTTTGTGCCCGATCAGGTGAGCGTGGACCCTGCCCAGTTGGTGGCGGCTTTGCAAACGGTGATCCCGGATTTTGGGCAAGCGGTAAATCTGGAGCCGTACCAATTTTTGGCGGGAAATTTTGATCCAACTCAAATCGAATTTTTGTGTGATCGGTTGTCGCAACAGCGAGGCGATGATGCAGCGCAGACCGCTCGGCTGGCAGCGATTTGGAAGCAAATGTCTGAGGCACAACAAGCGGTCATTCAACCGATTGCGACCGCCGAAGCAGCTGTCGAGAAAACCGCCGGTGACGAAGCGGTGCAGCGAGTGTTAGAGATTTTCAACGAGTTGCTGGAAGTTGATACGTTGCACCAAGACGAATCGTTTCGCGATTTGTTCGAGCAGCCGGCTTGGTCGATTTCAACGATGCTGTTGCCTGAAGAACCGCGACCGTTGGCAGGAGTCAAAGAAGCGATCGAGAGTCCAGAAACTGCCACCGAAGATGCGACATTGCTACGTCGGAAAATGAACCGAGCCTTGATTGCGAGCGCATTCACCGATGAGATGAAGGCGGGCCGTTTGGAGACAGTGCCGTTGGAGATTTGGCGCAAAACGAATTACAAGCCGCAGTCGTTGGGAGTAACGGAACCGTTTTTTGTCTGGTTGAAGGCTGGGCTGTTGGGCGGTTTGACCTTGGCGGCTCCGTTTGTGTTTTATGAGCTATGGGCGTTTGTGGCGGCGGGGCTGTACCCGCACGAAAAGAAGTACGTGCATTTGTTTTTGCCGGTTAGCTTGATCCTGTTCGCCGCGGGCGTGCTGATGGCGTTCTTCTTTGTGTTTAGTCCCGTGCTGGAATTTTTGTTCACGTTCAATAGTTCCCTGAATATTGCGCCGGAAATTCGAATCGGCGAATGGTTGAGTTTCGCGATGTTTTTGCCGCTGGGCTTTGGGGTCGCGTTCCAGTTGCCGTTGGTGATGTTATTCGTCAACCGACTTGGCTTGGTCACCGTGCAGACTTATTTACAGAAGTGGCGGATCGCGATCATGGTGATTTTTGTTTTGTCGATGTTCCTGACCCCGGCGGACCCGATCAGTATGTTGCTGTTGGCGGTCCCGCTGACGGGGTTGTATTTCTTGGGGATTGGGATGTGCGTGATGATGCCTCGCACGGAAAACCCATTTGGTGCCGACGCAGCCGCCAGTGCCTAAAAAAATTGTGGTGTAATGTCATTTTTGTTGCCGTGCTGGGCCGCTTTCTGGCCCGGGTTGACGTTGGAACTTTGCTGGCGAGGTGTTGAGGTGTCGAGATGTTGACGGCATAGATTTTGTCACGGTGATCAGTCTTGCGGACAGGCCGTGTGATTCGTGGTCGAATCTCATTTCGTGTGCGATCTTTTTTCGGTATACTTCGCGGGTTAGATTTTCAAAACCAAAGAAAACACCGAGAGCAATATTTGATGGCTGCATTTTCAGACATTCCAAAAATCGTTTATGAAGGCCCAAAATCGGACAATCCTTTGGCGTTTCGCTGGTACAACCCAGAGGAAGTGATCGAAGGGAAGACGATGAAGGAACATCTCCGTTTCACCGTCTGCTACTGGCATACTTTCCGGGCCAACGGGTCGGATCCGTTTGGAGCGGCTACGATGCAACGGCCATGGGACGATGGCACCGAATCGGTTGAAAACGCTTGCAATCGGGCTCGAATTGCTTTTGAATTCTTTGAAAAACTGGACGCGCCGTATTACGCGTTTCATGATCGCGACGTCGCTCCTGAAGGGGACTCGCTGATCGAAACCAACAAGATCTTCGACGCCGTTGCTGATGTCCTGAAAGAAGAACAAGATCGTAGCGGCGTGAAGTTGTTGTGGGGCACCGCCAACATGTTCTCCAACCCCCGTTTCTTGCACGGGGCAGCGACAAGCTGTAACGCGGAGGTGTTTGCGTATGCAGCTGCACAAGTCAAAAAAGCACTCGAAGTTACTCATCGTCTTGGTGGTGAAAACTATGTTTTCTGGGGCGGACGTGAAGGCTATCAAAATCTTTACAACACCGACATGAAACGCGAGCTAGATCACCTGGCGAAATTCTTTCACATGGCGATCGACTACGCCACAGAGATTGGCTTCACGGGGCAGTTCTTGATCGAGCCAAAGCCCAAAGAGCCTACCAAGCACCAGTACGATTCAGATGCTGCAGCCTGTTTGAATTTCTTGCGGGCTTACGATCTGAAAGATCACTTCAAATTGAATATCGAAACCAACCACGCGACGCTGGCTGGCCACACGATGATGCACGAGCTCGACTACGCGGGCATGCAAGATGCGTTGGGATCGATCGATGCGAACACCGGTGACCTGTTGCTTGGCTGGGACACCGATCAGTTCCCGACCGATTATTACTTGTGCACCCAGATCATGCTGGTGTTGCTTAAGTACGGATTGACTTCTGGTGGCGTTAATTTTGACGCCAAAGTTCGCCGTGAGAGTTTTGAGCCGGTTGATTTGTTCTACGCTCATATTGGCGGGATGGATGCATTCGCGAAGGGGTTGAAAATTGCTGCGGCGATCCGCGCCGAACAAGGCTTGCAGTCGGTGATCGACGAGCGGTATTCGAGCTGGGGTTCGGAGCTGGGGCAAAAGATCGAGTCCGGTTCGGTTGGCTTCAAGGAACTGGAAGCGTTGATGCTAGAAAAAGGCGATTCGGCGCCCAGCGGTAGCGGCCGGCAGGAATTAGTCGAAAACATCGTCAATCGATTCATGGACAAAGTCTGAGTCTGATTTAGCTTCGGGGAGTGGCCGTTACTGGGTGCCCCAGCCGTGCTTACCTAGTGCCAGTGCTTTGGGGATTCACGGAATTGTTTGGCTTAGATGGCAAGGGCCTGTCCGTTTTTCTAGTCCAGCCGAAGGAATTGAAAGTGTGTCAGGGCTGGGGATACATCTGCTATTACTGTCTGCACGATCCAAAACGGCGAAAGAACGGCGAAAGAACGCAACCTACTGAGCCTGGCGAATTATTGGCCTTTGCCACCAAAATACGGGAAAAGCCCTCTTTTTGAGCATCTTGAAATGACAATCGCAAATCAATTTCATGTTAATTTGGGTTAAGTTAGCGGTTTGGGGTGGCGTTCGTATGTTATCGTTCCCGGTTTCTGTAATAATAGACACGAATCGAAGCAGACCGGATGCGATGAAATGTCGCTTGCCACAGGCTTTCGATTTTGGCAGGTTTATCTCTTGCGAATGAACCGCTTACGAAATTTATACACTTATCACGTCTTGTTAACTCATTTGATTGACGGACGATTGGAGCTCTTATGCAACGCACTACTCTGACCATGATTTTTTGGGCTCTAATTTTCGCTGGGCAGTTAAATGCCCAGGACGCCGAAGTAACATCGGCTGTTGAAGCCAAAGCCGAAGTTGCTGCACAAGCCGAAGTTGCTGCACAGGCCGAAGTGTCAGAACAAGCCGAAGCGTCAGGGAGTATTCTCGATCTTGGCGATGCAGATGAAAGTGAGCCTGCGAAGCAAGAAATGCTTTCGGAGGACTTGTCGGCCACAGATGAAGACGAAGCTACAGACGAAGATGAAGCTACAGATGAAGATGAAGCTACAGATGAAGATGAAGCCACAGATGAAGACGAAGCCACGGATGAAGATGAAGCCACGGATGAAGATGAAGCCACGGATGAAGATGAAGATGAAGCCATGGGGCCAGCAGTTGTCACTGTGAACGAGCAAGGCGAATTGGTCGGCCAAGCCAGTGCGACGATTAATGGCGATGAGGTTCCGATCGAAGCCAGCATTAGCTTGGTGAGCGGCGGTGTTTTGTTGGCCAAGACAGTTGCCCAGGAAGACGGATCGTTTAGCTTTTCAAACGTTTCCCCCGGCGACTACAACATCTACGGATGTGCTGCGAGTTTCTGCGGTGGTCGAGCCTGTACCGTGGTCAGTGGCACTGATCGTTTCGAGCGCGTCCAAGTTATGATGGACCAAACTTCTGCGTGCCACTGCAATATTGGATATGCCGACGCTCCAGCGAGTAGTTTTGGCGGTGGTGGCTTTGGAGGAAGTGACTTCGGGAGCGCCAGCTTCGGTGGTGGCGGACTTAGTGGTGGCGGAGGCTTCGGCGGAACATCAACTGTTGGCGGCGGTTTACTAAGTAGACGAGGGGTCCGTTTACTGGGAGTCGGTGGCATCGCCACAGCGATTGCTCTTGGCGCATCCGATAGCGATGAAGTTAGCCCAAGCGAATAAGCAACATGCTCTGCAAATCAAGCGGAGTTACAACTGAATCAAATTGCAGCCATGGCGTTATCGTCATGGCTGTTTTTTTTGTGATCGAGAGGGGGGCCGGTCGAGTGATGAACCGCCGTGAATGAACACGCTCTTTTTCGCTGTAACAGATAAGGAAATCAACTATGGGTGCACACCGATAAGCACGGGTTTTCATTGGCACATCCGTGGCTATCCTTGTTCGTCGGTGGTTTAACACTTTTTCATGGTTTGTCAGCAGAAGCCTGCCTATCGAACTCCTATCGATCTCCTATCGAAAGTTGCCTGGCGAGCGAATTCGATGCAAACCAACCTATGGTTTTTCCTCAAAAATCTCGTCCACATTGCGTCGCATCATGTCAGCCAGTTTTTCAGTCGGCAAGTCGTTAGGGTCTAGCCCAAATGGCATCTCGATCTCTTCAGCAATGATTTCAAGTGACACCAATACGTAAAACACGAACACCGAAATCGGAATCGCCCAGTACTCGAAATACGCTACGAACCCGATCGGCAACGTCACGATGTAGAAGAAAATAAACTTCTTCAAAAAGATGCTGTACGAAAATGGAATCGGAGTGCTTTTGATGCGTTCGCAGGCGCCCATGATGTCAAACAAGGACTTCAATTCTTTGTCAACAATAATCAACTCATCACCGCTTAAGTGCCCGGCAGCGAACAGTGATTTTGTTTTTCGATACATCGCCTGAATCATCGTATTGAGTGGATGCTCTTTGCTGGCCATCTGTGGCTTGAAGTCGTCGAGTTCTTTAAGTTGATCGAGTTTCACGCCGTCTCTCAGGTGCTCTTTTAGTGCGGTCGGGAAATTTCCCACCATCTTCCGAAAGAACTGTCGTTCCGCTTCGCAACTTGCCGGCAACAGGATGTTGATTTTGACGGCCAAGTTCCGCGTGTTGTTGACGAGAGCTCCCCATAGCTTCCGCCCTTCCCACCAGCGATCGTACGCCGTATTGGTTCGGAAAACGACCAGCAACGAAAGCACAAATCCCAAGATCGAGTGCATGATCGTGGTGTTCTTGAGTGCTTTGCCGATCGCCTCGCCTCCGTCACTCATTCGCAAGTTGCGCAGCAGCTGGATTTCAACCGTAGCCACGATGGCGGTGTAGATGGCAACGATCACCATTTCTCGCATCAAGATTCGAAAGGTGTCGGTCTTGTGAAAGTTGAGGATGTGGCCGAACCAGACTTTGTTGTTGTATTCTATCATTGTTTGGTTTTTTGAAAATTTTACGATTCAATTGTCTTTAGAAGTTCATCGAGTTTCAGGCGTATTCGTGGGCTCGATCCAGTTTCGTTTGCGGGTGAGCTTGGAGGTCGGGATTCGAGGTTCGTCGTTTTTGGAAGATCAGTTTGTGGATCTGGGGTCTCTGGTAGCCTAACGCGTTAGAGAGGAGCCGTTAGAGAGGAGCCGTTAGAGATCCTCGCTGACAGGATTGTTGATTTAGTCATGTTTTGGCGCAGTAAAAATTGTGGAGATGGGCTTCCAGCCTGTCTTACGCGCTGCCCCCATGCAAATGACAGGCTAGAAGCCCATCACCACAGTTCCTCGCTGACGCGTCGGGCTAACATTTTCTCGCTGACGTATCGGGATGTCATTTATATCGCTTTCCTAAGTTGCAAGGCTGATTCACCCGGGTTCGCCGGTGATTTGAATTACATTTCTCAGTGGGCTTTGGTATTATCGTGCTTTCAAAAGAAGCAACAGCGAAAGACTTCGCTCGATTGAATCGAGTTGAGAGCCGAGATGTTGTTTTTGCCTGCGAAATCCCCCGAGGTGGAGTGCGATTGATGAAGAGATTATGCCAGATAACCGTTTTTGCGTTTCTTTTTTTGCAAGCTTCGTTTTCGACCGCCCAAGATCAGCAGCAAACGAAACAACCTAATATCCTCTGGCTATTTCAGGAAGACCTTTCTCCTTGGCTAGGCTGTTACGGCTACGACGTCCAAAAAGGGCACACTCCAACGATCGACGCAATGGCCGCCGATGGAGTTCGATTCTCGCGAGCCTTCGTGCCAGCTCCAGTTTGTTCGGCTTGCCGATCGGCAGTCATCACAGGGGCGAATCAAATTCGCTTCGGCGCCCATGAACACCGCTCGCGTCGAGGTAAGGCAGAATTGCCGTTGCCTGAGGGGATGAAAACAATTGCCGAGCTAATGTCAGACAATGGCTACTTTTGTTTTAACATCGGCAAATCCGATTACAACTTCGAGCATTCGGATGTATTTGAAAAGGTTCAAGGGAAGCAAAAGAAAACGCCTTGGCAAGTACGAAAAGAAGGCCAGCCGTTCTTTGGGCAGATTCAGCTTAAAGGCGGGAAGAGCAATACGGAAGCGTTTGGCAATAAAATCGATCGCTCCAAAGTCGCGATCCCGGCCGATTATCCTCAGACTGATTTGTACCGGGAGGTCGTCGCCGAGCATTTTGATTCGGCGCGGCAAGACGATGGTGTCATCGCGGGCATTCTTAAGCAACTCAAAGCGGACGGACTGGCGGATTCAACGATCGTGGTCTACTTCTCCGACCACGGAGCGAACAACCTTGTCCGTCATAAACAGCAGCCGACTGAAGGTGGATCGCATGTGCCGTTCGTGATTTCGGGGCCGAAGAATTGGGTGCCCGAGGAGGGGGTTGTTCGTGAGGATCTTGTTTCGATGCTGGATCTGTCGGCGACAACGTTGCACTGGGCCGGCGTAGCACAGCCAGAATGGATGGAAGGCCGGTATCTGTTTGCCGAAAACTTTGTGCCGCGCGAGTTTGTCGCGACTGCTAGAGATCGTTGTGACCAGACAATTGACCGAATTCGTAGCATTCGCACCGACCAGTTTCGTTTTACTCGCAACTACATGCTCGACCGAGTCCTGTTACAGCCGCAGTACCGCGACAAGCGACCGTTCTTGCAGACGCTTCGGGATGGTTATGCGGACGGGACGCTGGATGCAAAATTGGCCAAGATTTATTTTGGCGAGCGACCGTTTGAAGAGCTTTACGACGTTAACGATGATCCCGCTCAGTTGAACAACTTAATCGATGATCCAAAGTATGCTGCTGAGGTGAAGCGGCATCGCAAGTTGCTCGATAGCTGGATCGCCAAAGGCGATGTCGGTGCCGGCGACGAGCCCGCGATTGAGTTAAAAATGGCCAGTAGAAAAGCGTGGGGAGAAGGTGTTAATGCGGAATATGAATCGATCCGCAAGGACACCGATGGCGATGGGCTTTCGGATACTTGGGAGAAATTGAATGATCGAGATCCCCGCGACGGAAAGTTAGTGTTTGCGTTTGATTGCGGTGGCTGGCAAACCGAGGGCTGGCAAGCGGTTGGGGACGTCACCAATATTGCGGGTCGGCAAGGTTTTCTTGACTTTGATTTAACCGGCGGTCGCGGCGGAATCAAACGCGGTGGCTTGAAAGTTAAAACCGCTGCCACCGAGCAACTACAGGTTCGATTACGCTCAACCGGCCCAGTGCAGATCAGCTTCTTGATTAACGGCACCAAGAATGGTGAGTTTCAGGTTGAGCAAGGCACTGAGTTCATCACTCACGGTTTAATTCAGCAAGCGGTCAGTGGCGATCAGATCGAATCGTTGCAATTGGACTTCGTTGGCAAGCCCGGAACGACGGTTGAGATTGATTGGATTAAGTGAGCCCAAGCTGGCGACGGCGTAGCGTGGGGGCTGGATCGGCATGCTGGCTAGGGCCGCAGCCACTTTCGCGCTAGACCCGCCCTACCCCTTCGATGGCGTTGGCGACCATGCAGGCATGGTCGTCTGTGAGCCCAGAGATGTAATCAAGGATCTCGTGGATCCACCATGAGTACGGTTGTTGGGCATGCTCTTGCAAGTACTCGACCGACCAAGCCAACTCTAGGCACCGGCGGGCGATAAACGGGATCTCGCCGAGGTCTTGTTTGTCCGCGTAGACACGGGTTGCTTTGGCGAGGGCCTTCAGGATACTGCCGAGGATCTTGTAGGCTCCAATTTCAACTCGGATTTTTTTTTCGGTTGAAAAGATCGTGCGGTTGGTAACTTTGACTTCCGCAAGTGCTGCTTTTAAAACCTCCGAAACGCCAGCTTTCAAATCCTCCGATCGCTGGCCTTGCATGATCGTATCAAAGTTAGCAACGAACACATCCCAAAACTGATCCAGCAAGTGGGAGACCACTGTCGCTCGTAGCTGAGAAAGTGCCATGGTCGCGTGGTTTTCAGTGGCCGTTGTTCCTAGCAGCTTCACGTACAGCTCGCTCGCCTCGGTGACCGACAGGATTTTCATCTCAACGGCGTCTTCGATATCGATCACGCGATAGCAAATGTCGTCAGCCGCTTCGGACAAAAACGACATTGGGTGGCGGCAAAACTGTTGCCCATCCCACAACCCCATCTCGCCGAATACTTTCTCCGCGATCTTGCGTTCGCTGGAAAAGAAATTGTACTTTTTTTGATCCGATGCTCGCTGGTCGGACGAATCCCAAGGGTACTTCACCATCGCCCCCAGCGTTGTATAGGTGGCGCGGATGTACCCGGCTGATGGCACATCGGCTCGGGCGGCCAAACGAAAACCTTGAGCGTTGCCCTCAAACATTTGCACGTCGTTTTTTGAGCCAGTGTCGTCCCAGTCGTCGGAAAACACCTCGGCCTCGTGCCGTTGGGACCACTCGCGAATCGAATATTCTCCGGCATGCCCGAACGGCGGATTGCCGATGTCATGAACCAAGCACGCGGCCATTAATGAATGAGTCAGGTCATCGGTGGTTTGGGGGCACTGCCGGTTGGATTCGTGGCAGCTTTCATTGCAGCGACACGGTAGTTCGTTCCGTTCATGCAGGAACCTTGCCAATCGACGCGCAAACGAACGGCCGAGACTAGCGACTTCTAGCGAGTGCGTCAGGCGGTTGTGGATGTGTGCGTTCATCTCCATCGGGTGAACTTGCGTTTTTTTGCCCAGCCGACGAAACGCCTTCGAGTAGATCACTCGATCGTAGTCGACTTCAAACAGCGACCGACCTTGAGTGGCAACGTCCGTTGTTTTTGAGTTGGGTTTACGTTTTGGCGATGTTGAGAAACGCTGGTCGCAAATCAATAGGCTCCAGTCGAGCTGCATCTCAGTTTCCTTGGCAAAAGCAGGGTTGGATTCAGCGAGAATCGTAACTTCAAACCGCGGCTGAGTGTAGGTGGCATTGTGTCGGTTGGATCCTTGCTGACGGGCCTGTTGGCTTAAGATTCCTTAGCGAAGCGAAGGGATGTGGCGACAGTGCTGCCTGGGCTTCCAGGCTGCCCGCGCAAGGACAAATCCTCCGCCGACAGGTTTTCTCATTACTTACCCTGCTCTACCGCTGATAGATCGGCAGGTAGCCGTTGTCCAGTTGCATCACGATCAAATTTATCGCCGTCGTGTACGACTCCCCGACCGATGCACCTTTCCACGATCCACCGGTCTGTTGCTCGCTAACCAAACGCTTGTACAACTTGTTTCGGTAAGGCTCCCACTCGGTGGTGCCTTGTCGATACACGACTTGCGAGTAGTACAGATAAGTGTAGTGCCAGTGCCCGCGGCTAAGTTCGTTCAGTTTGTGCAAACGAGCTTTGCAATAATCCCACATCGGCGGAATCTTATCGCTCTTGTAATCACCCGCGTTGTACAGAGCCGCCAACGCCGCAGCGGTAATCGCCGGACGCGACGAACCACGGGACTTAAAACTATAAGAAATTCCGCCATCGTTATTCTGGCAGTCGTAGATGTATTTCTTCGCCGATTCGATCGACTTCTTGGGGACCATCAAGCCCGCATTGCGGCAACCACGCAGACCTTGGACTTGAGTAATCGTTGTCGAACCTTCATCGAACGAGCTGCTTTTGGAGCTGGCGTACCCCCAGCCTCCCGCTTTGGTTTGGGCGCTGACGCTAAAGTCGACCGCACGCTTAAGTGCCGCGATCAATTCTGTACGGCGGTCGACGTCTTCTTCTTCGCCCAAGACTTGCGACAAAAACAACATCGCAAACCCGTGGCCGTAGGTGTAACGGGAATCGCGTTTTGGATCACCGACCAAACCGTTGGACTGGGCCCTTGCAAGCAAGTAGTCGACGGTCAAGCGAATTTGTTTTGCGTAGGGCCCTTGTGTGGTGGTAGATCCTGAACAGATCAAGGCCGTTCCCGCTAAAGCAGACACGGCAACCGGGTAAGACTTATTGGCCCAGCCACCTGATCGGGACTGTTGCTTGATCAGCCAGTTGAGGCCTTTCTTGGTCGCAGTATTCCAACGCTCTTTGTCCACCGGAGTTTTTACGGGGGCCAGCGGCGAGGCTTCGGCGTTGTTCCCAATCGCAGCCAACGCAGCGCCGCCAATCAGCAATCGCGTTGCCTGACGACGAGAAATTTTAGGCGTGGAAACAAAAGAAGTTTCGATTGGCTTGGCCGGTCTGACGGGTTCCATCGCTCGCTCGCTATGAGGCTGACGTTTTGTTTTGGGAATCTTTTGAACTTAATTGGCAACGAAGCGTCGTGAGCTTAACCACGATTCACCGCGTTGGCAGTGCCGTCCATGGTACCAAATGCATCGATCAACAAGGATGGCTAACAAAAAACAGGCACCAATAAATTCGCTCGCCCCGGTCTAACCCGATTGGAACGGAGGAATCAAAATCACTCGTTTGTTAGACTTGCTCTCGCAACGTCATAAAGCTGAGCATGCCGAGTGTCAAAGAAGACACGATAAACACGATGTCTGTGAGTAAACTCGCGAATTTAAAGGGGGCAGTCTGTTCCATGCCAGCTAGGCCTAGCACAAGGTCCAGCAGAAAGAATATCAGAACGACGACAGAGATCGTTAGCGCGACGTAACAGAGCCCTTTTTGCACGGTTGTAATTCCTAATATTTCGGCAATCCAGTTTCGGACCGCTTAGCTGCTTGAAGTCGATGTTTACAATAGGTTTGGGCGAAAGCGAGAGGTGTCACCACAAACCGGTAGACAGATAGTATAATTCGCCATCGGGCAATGTCACGATGGCTGATCGACCATCTTAGTCGACTATCGTCATTCGAGCAGATTCTGGCTGAGCCGTAATCCGTATTTTCCGCTTATATTGCTTTTGCAGTTAATTTGTCGCCAACCGATGCGATAGAAAACTTGAAATTTCGTTTTAGAATGGCTCGGTTAAGGATCATTTTAATCTCACTGTCGATCATGCGATCACGTTTGGCCAATTGGTTCACCGGGGTGGCAATCGGCCCCCCACCTTTTCTTAACATTCAAACTGAGCACAAAAAATGAGAGCCGCCGTCTACACCGGATCGTTTGACCCTGTCACCCTCGGCCATTTAAACGTGATTGAGCGTGGCAGTCGTCTGGTCGACCGTTTGATTATTGGGATCGGTATTAATAGCGAAAAGCAAGGGCTGTTCAAACCCGCCGAGCGACTGGAGTTAGTACAACGCGTGGTTCAGCATTTGGGCAACGTGGAAGTCAAAACCTTTGCGGGGCTGGCCGTTGACTTTGTGCGCAGTTGCGACGCTCAAGTGATGTTGCGCGGTGTTCGTCCGCTGACGGACATTGCCGGCGAGTTTACGATGATGATGGCCAACCGCCAATTGAACGATGATCTGGAAACGGTTTTCTTGATGGCAGACGGCGACTACGCGCACGTGTCGAGTTCGTTGATCAAGCAGATCACTCCGCTGGCTGATGACGATCAGCTCAGTAAGTTCGTGCCTCGGGCGATCATTCCTGATTTGCGAAAGCGTCTGCCTGCGGCGAAGTAACGGGGCATGCTGGCAAACCGGAGGCATGCTGGCAAACCCGCGGCCTACAAAAACCGGGGCGATCTAGCTGGCATTGCACCACGAGCCACTTTTTTGCTAGCTAGGTATTGTGAGCAAGCAAAATCAAAACACGTCGGCATCGTTTGTGCCTGAACTCTTCATCAAGCTGAGCTTGGTTTGCTGTGCATTGCTGGTGCTCACTTGTGGTTGCGAACCCTTTCGCCAATCGCAAAACACTTTCCAATCACCGACGCTGCCTGCTAACCGAATCACTCCCGATGCGGTCGGCTTAGAAATCGGAATCGCGCAAATCGATACGGGGCAAACAGAAACGATCAAACGTTTTTGGCGCGACTTGGATCAGCAAGAGCTTTCATTGGAGACTCGCCAAAAACTTGACCATCACGGTTTGAGAGCCGCCGTGATGTCGCAACGGCTGCCGTCGGATTTTGGGGAGCTAGTCAACCCGCGAGAGATCGTGATCGAAGAACTTGATGGCTTCCAGCGGCAGTTATATCTCCGCGGTCACTTGAAAGCGACCGAACGGATGTTGGTCCACAAACAAATCTCTATTCGCCAGGGGCAACCGCATCCGATTCCGACTTCGATGACGCACCCGGCACTCCGTTGGTCCGTTGACACTCCAGCGACGCTCAGCAGTCAACCAAGCCAGACAAAGGAATCAGCCAACAACGTACGAGGTGTGCTGGCCATTCGGACCTATCCGCAAGGTGACGGTTCGGTCAGCGTGACCGTTCAGCCGCAAGTGCATCACGGCCAAGTCGCCCACCGTTATGGGGCCACCGCCAGCGGATTCAAATTCGACGAACGGCAGTCGGTGTCGGTTTTAGAGACGCTTGAGTTTGACGTGTCGTTGCGATCGGGCGAGACGCTGGTCATCGGGCCGACGGCTGAGGTGACGGAGTTGGGGCATTTGTTCTTTGGCGAAATCGATGTAAGCCAAGACGATAGGTTGGCTGCTGCGGCGGACCAGTTATTGGCCGAAGCGGGGTTGGGGCAAGAGAAGCAAAAAGAAAAAGCAGAACCAGACGGCGAGCAAGATCGTTTGCCGGAGCTTGATATCGATGAGAGCAAGTTCGATTCGATTCTCGGTAAACTGGACATTAGTGACATCGATGAACCCTTACAGGACACGTTGGGGGTTAGCCAGCCAGCGGTTCGCGAAAAGCCCGAGGCATTGCATCGTTTGTTGATGATCCGAGTGGTTCAAACGCAATTGGACGATTTGTTCGACCAGCAATTGAATACCGCTCCGCTTGCGACCAGCCACGAGTTTTAACTTTGGCCAAGCGGCTAAGGGCGGCCGGGGGCTTGTTCACCTGGTTTTTGAGCGTCGTATCTTTTGTTTTGTCGCGAAGTTTTGGCGGTAGCACTGCGTTGAATCAGCCGACCCGTCAAAACGGAATGGGGCGAACGTTTTTAGATGGAATTAGCGGTCTTTCCAGAATGCGAGTTGATCGAATGTCTAGTTCGCGGTTGCGCCGACCTAAAGCGATAGCTTGAGCGAGTTTTCGGACCAATAACGATGGATATTTTTGCTTGCTGGGCGGATATCAAAAATCTTGCTTTTGTGCCACAATGTTGACACGAACAGTGGCAGCTCAAATCATACCTGTCGCGAAACGCTTTCAAATAAGAATCGGCCCAACGCCGAACAGAATAATAATTTTTGGAGACTTCGAATGCCTACTCAAATCCTCAAAGCTCGTCGTGGTGAAGTTTCACCAGAGATGGAATACGTTGCCAAGCGAGAAAACTTGTCGCCGGAATTGATTCGAGACGAAGTCGCCGCCGGACGCATGGTGATCCCTGCCAACATCAACCACTTGTCCAAAGGCCTTGAGCCGATGTGCATTGGCATCGCTTCCAAAACCAAGATCAACGCAAACATCGGTAACAGCGCCGTTACCAGCGACATCAGCGAGGAATTGGAAAAGCTGCACACGTCCGTGCATCATGGTGCCGACACCGTGATGGATCTGTCGACCGGTAAAGACATCGACAACATCCGCGCGGCGATCATCGAAAAGTCACCCGTTCCGATCGGGACCGTTCCGATCTATCAAATGCTCGAAGAACTCGGTGGCAACATCGAAGACATGAAGGCTCAACACTTCTTGGACATGGTGGAACACCAAGCCAAGCAAGGCGTCGATTACATGACGATCCACTGCGGCGTCAAGCTTGAGCATTTGCATCTTTCGACGAACCGCGTGACTGGCATCGTTTCTCGCGGTGGTTCGTTGATCGCCAAGTGGATGATGGTTCACCGTAAGCAAAACCCGCTGTACACCGCGTTCGATGATCTTTGTGACATCATGCGTCAGTACGACGTGACTTGGAGTTTGGGTGACGGCATGCGTCCGGGCAGTATCGCTGACGCCAGTGATGAAGCTCAGTTCGCTGAACTGGACGTCTTGGGCGAACTGACTCAGCGTGGCTGGGACAATGGCACGCAAGTCATGGTCGAAGGCCCTGGTCACATTCCGATGGATCAGATCCAAATGAACATTGAACGCCAGATTGAAGTTTGCAAAGGCGCTCCGTTTTACGTGCTTGGCCCTTTGGTGACCGACGTGGCTCCTGGTTACGATCACATTACTTCAGCCATCGGTGCTGCGATGGCGGGTTGGCACGGTGCTGCGATGTTGTGCTACGTGACTCCGAAAGAGCACTTGGGTTTGCCAAACAACGAAGACGTCAAGCAAGGCGTGATCGCGTACAAGATTTCTGCACACGCGGCCGATGTGGCGCGTGGTAGAGTGGGGGCTCAGGATCGCGATAACGCGTTGTCCAAGGCTCGCTTTGAGTTCGATTGGAACGAGCAATTTCGATTGTCTTTGGATCCCGAGACTGCTCAGCGGTACCACGACGAAACGTTGCCGCAAGATACTTTCAAGAGCGCTCATTTTTGCAGCATGTGCGGTCCAAAGTATTGCAGCATGAAAATCACCGAAGACATCCGCAAGATCGCTGCCGAAGAAGGCCCGTTGGTGGCTCTCGAAGGCACTCCAGCGGACAGTTCAGCCAACAACAAATAGTCTTTATTACTAGGCGAACTACCGATGCCAGCTCCGAACGAAAGTTTGATTTACAAAGTCGTTTCGCGTGACGTTTGGGAATCCGCTCGCAAAGCGGGGGTGTTCAGTGGCGTAGCAATCGATCTTCAAGACGGTTACATCCACTTTTCCACTCGCGACCAAGTCCGCGAAACCGTTGCCAAACACTTTGTGGGGCAAACGGATTTGTTGATCGTGGCGGTCGAGGCGGAATCGTTAGGCGAACAAATTAAATGGGAACCGTCTCGCGGCGGCGACCTGTTTCCTCATCTCTACGACGACCTGCATTTTAGCTCGGTCGTGTGGGAGGAAGATTTACCGCTGGAAGAAAGCGGCCATCGGTTCCCCTCGCAGATGCATTTTTGATTTTACAATGGCTGTAGCGTTAGCAATGAACTTGTGGCGACAGTGGTTCCAGCCTGTTGGATGCAGGGTTAATCATTTTGCAAATTATTTTCGTGGATGAATTTGGCAAATTAGAACGTGCCAATAAACCGAAGCCCGATGCGTTAGCTTGGATTTTCACGGGTTCCTTGTTAACGCGTCGGACTACCAGAACACCCAAATTCAAAAACTGATTTGTCCTGCTGGCAGGTGCGCATCGCTGGCTGAAAGCACCGACGCTACTTTACAGCTCGTTTTCACCTGCTAGATAAATTCAATCGCTATGCTGATCGTCGTCTCTCCCGCAAAAACACTCGACTACGAAACTTCGTTGCCAGTCGACAAAGCCACTCAGCCGCTGTTTAAAAAACGCAGTGCCGAACTCATCGAAGTTTTGCTCGATTACACACCGGCTCAACTGGGTAAGCTGATGTCCATTAGCGATAAGCTGGCCGAGCTAAACGTGAATCGCTACGGCGACTGGGATTTGAAAGCCACTAAGTCGAATGCACGGCAAGCGTTGTTGGCTTTCAAGGGCGATGTTTACAAAGGCATGGACGCGGCGACGTTCAAGCCCGCCGATTTTGATTTCGCTCAAGAGCACCTCGCGATCCTGTCAGGCTTGTACGGCGTGCTGCGACCGTTGGATTTGATGCAGCCTTATCGATTGGAGATGGGCACGAAGTTGAAGAATTCGGGCGGTACGAACTTGTACGAATTCTGGGGCGATGACATCACCAAGGCGTTGAACAAGCAGTTGAAAAAGAACGACGGCGACGTGTTGGTGAACTTAGCTTCGATCGAGTACTTCAACGCGGTACGTCCGGCTCAATTGAACGCTCGCGTGATCGCTCCGGTGTTTAAGGACTTAAAGAACGGTAAGTACAAGATCATCAGTTTCTTCGCGAAGAAGGCCCGCGGATCGATGGCTGGCTGGATCATTCGCAAGAAAATCACCGATGCGAACAAGTTGGTGAAGTTTGCCGAGGACGGCTACGAATACAGCGCCGAAGAATCGACGCCAGATCAGCCAGTGTTTCTGCGCGGTTGATCCTAGGTCCTGATTTCACCGTCGGTGTCGATCGGTGGAAATCCGCGGCTAAAAATAATTGGTGTGCCCGGAGGCTCTTGCCCGGCAACTCTTGCCGCAGATCGACACAGGTGTTCACGAATTTCTAGTGTGTTGGCTGCTGAGCAGGCATGCTTTGCATCGGCGATGCCGCTTAATTGACCCTTGCAATCTCCCTTTGTTTAAAACGGGCAAAATGTCATAATTAGGCGAGATCGAAATGGCATTGGTTGGGAAGGCGTAGCCTGCCATTTTTTCGATTAAAAACTAACGGCTCATTATTTTTAAACGCCAACATCCACGGAAGAGCGAATGCGGATTTTTTTCTCAGTTGGAGAGCCTAGTGGCGATCTGCACGGCGCGAATTTAATCCGCCGGCTTACCTCTCAGGCAGACGTCCAATGCGTTGGTTTTGGCGGCCCGAAGATGCAGGAGGCCGGCTGTGAACTGAAGTTTGAATTGACTTCGATGGCGGTGATGTTTATCGCCGAGGTCCTGAAGAACGTCCGCTTGTTCTTTCGGTTGATCGGCGATGCAGACAAGTACTTTGCAGAAAACAAAGTCGATGCCGTCGTGCTGATCGATTATCCCGGATTCAACTGGTGGATTGCACGTAAAGCAAAGAAGCATGGCATTCCAGTGTTTTACTACGGCGTGCCGCAAATGTGGGCGTGGGCTTCGTGGCGGATTCGTAAGATCCGTAAATTCGTCGATCACGTGTTGTGCAAATTGCCGTTTGAAGTCGAGTGGTTCAAAGAACGCGGCTGTCAGGCGACGTTTGTCGGGCATCCGTACTTCGATCAATTGGCCCATCAGACCTACGATGAAGATTTCTTAAACAAGCTGGCAAGCGACCAGCGTCCGTTGCTGACGTTGTTGCCCGGTTCTCGCAATCAAGAAGTCAAAAACGTACTGCCAATTTTATTGGACACCGCCAGCATCGTGAAACAGTCGGTGCCAAACTGTCGGATCGTGGTCGCCAGCTACAATGAAAAGCAGCAAGCAATGGCTGACCAGATGCTGGCCGAGCATGGAGCGGACGTCGAAACGATGGTCGACCATACGCCCGAGCTAATGAAATCTGCTCAGGTTTGTATCGCTTGTAGCGGCTCAGTTTCGATGGAGTTACTGCACTATCGCAAGCCGACGATCATTGTGTTTAAAGTCAAACGCTGGGTGATGTGGGCACAAGTGGTTTTGTTGAAGGCAAAGTTTATCACTTTGGTAAACTTAATGGCCACCAGCGATATCAAAAAGAAAACGTGGGGGCCTTATGATCCCGATGCGAAGGGTGCCGAAGATGTCGTGATGCCTGAGTATCTGACCACAGGTAATCCGTCGGCCAGTGTCGCGGCCAGAGCGATTCGATGGCTTAACAATGAAGGGCTCCGAGCTGCCAAGGAAGCCGAGTTGGATGTGTTAGCATCGCGGTTTGCGATTGCAGGAGCGACCGATCAAGCCGCCGATTACATCCTCAGGCAGCTTGGTGTCTCCACGATCCCGCTGCCTGGCAGTGGCAAGGCAGCCGATCAATTGGCAGCCGATGCTGAGTCACGTAAGAGTGCATGAGGCGACGAAGTTCGGTGAAATGGCGGTGAATGCTGTTTGCCAAAACAATGAGTTACTTTTGTAGATTGGGTACAAGTGTTTTTATCTGAACCTGGGCAAACTGGTTACGACATTCAGTTCAATCTGTTTGGCTTTCCTGTGCGAGTGCATCCGTTGTTCTTTCTTGGTCCGTTGCTATTTGGCCGAGGGTTGATTGAGGGCCAAGGCAATATCGGGATTTCGTTATTGGTGGTCACGCTGGTGTTCTTTGTGTCGATTTTACTCCATGAGTTGGGGCACGCTTTGGCCTTCCGGTTGTTCGGCATTGATTCACGAATCGTGCTGCACTGGATGGGCGGTTTGGCAATTCCTGATCGAGGTTCGTGGAACAGCCGGGAAGTTAGTTTGACGCCCAACCAACAGATGATCGTGTCAGTCGCGGGGCCGGCGGCTAATGTGGTGTTGGCGTTTGCGATGATTGGGGTTGGTTTAGCGATCGGTGGCCGGTTGGGGCGATTAGAGTTTTTGCCGATTCCGGTCGCTAACTTGGCGGGATCCACTTTTGCCAAGGGCGAGTATTTGCAGTTGTTTTTTATTGCGATGAGTCTTCTGAACTTGCTGTGGGCCGTTTTGAACTTGGTACCGATCTTCCCACTCGATGGAGGGCAAATTGCGCGTGCGTTTATGCTTAAAATAGATCCTCGCGACGGTTTGCAAAACTCTTTGTACTTGTCCATCGGTGTCGCCGCTCTGGCATGTGTGTATGCCATGTCAACTGAGAACATCTTCTTAGCAATCTTTTGCGGTTACCTGGCTTATGAAAGTTGGCAATCGTTACAACGTTTATCTGGAAGACGTTGGTAAGTAAGTCGCGCAAGCGCTAAGAGTCGCTTTGAAATGCACTTTCGAGCTCAAAAAAATGCGTTTTCCAAAAAAAACTTTTTAGCGCACTCAAGCGATGCTCAACCTTATTCTGCAGACAAGGTTTGTGCGCGTGACAATTACAGTTTCTGAAATCATGCGTTCTTATGATGGCGCGTCTTTGCCGAATTACGTTTCAAAAAAATAACTTGTAACACGTTTTGCAACACTTGATCGTAAGTTGTCGTCGCAATTTGCGAGTGTTGAAGTGTTGGTGCGACAAGGAATGCAGTAATCGCAAGTTTCTTAGTTTTCGTCGGTGTTTAGCAACCTTATTAGTTACGTTGCGCGCTCGTTGAAATCGATTGTAACGCTCGATCTAATACGAGTCGCATATTGAGAACAGAATTTCAACGATTGAGAAGCGTTGCTTGCACACAGTAGCGCTTTGGAAAGTGTTTGTAGTTTTTGTTAGCAGCTCGTTGCAATTGAAAATCAAATCGTTGTTTGAGTTTATGCGTGTTGTTTGATTTGATTTAAAAAGTTTTGCACGAAGAACACAAAATCACATTCAACCTTGCACAGAAAAATACCGAAAAATCGAAAAACAACATTGAAAAGTTTTGGTGGTTTTCTAAAACTAGTGCAAATTCTTCACAGGTTCTTAGAAGTGATTCGGCGAACCAACAATCATCAGTGATTGATGTGAAGCTGACATTCAAACCTTTTAAGGTTTAAATTTCGAAGAGAAAGTTTTCTTTGTCACCGGCGACGATCGCTGGGGAGAAAACTTTCAACGGTCTATTAACGGAGGACGTCCTGTGGCCAAGAAGAAAAAGAAGAAAGCTACTAAGAAAAAAGTAGTTAAGAAAAAAGCTGCAAAGAAAAAAGTAGCTAAGAAGAAGAAAAAAGTAGCAAAGAAGAAAGCTGCTAAGAAAAAAGTAGCTAAGAAGAAGACAAAGAAAAAAGCTGCTAAGAAGAAGGCCAAGAAAAAAGTAGCTAAGAAGAAAGTTGCTAAGAAGAAGGCTAAGAAAAAAGCCAAAAAGAAAGCTAAGCGCAAGAAGTAAGCTTCTCTGACGCGAGCTTTTAGTGACACAACGAGAAAGGGCCGCTCTTGGTTTCAAGAGCGGCCCTAGTTTTTTGCGCCCGCGACGCAGGCTCTTAGTTAAATCGCCATTTCCACGATCGATCGACGCAGGCAACAAAGAAGGTGAAGATTAAGAACGCTTGAGCTATGGTCTCAGCATGCTCACCGTGATCGCTTGGAAGATGATGTCTTGATCGTCGAAGTCTCGGTCTTCTGCTTGGGTCCAAAGCAAGATGTTTTTGTCGTCAGTTTCCAGCCACAGCAGTTTGGCTCGAATCAAGAAATCCAAGCAGTAGAACATCGCTTCAATCCCCTGCCCTTCGGTTTCACCGACGTCCTGTATCAGCGGCGAGATCTCTAAGTCATCGTAGGTCTGTTCCAGAGTTTCAATCGACTCTTTTAAGATCTCATCGGTGTCCACATTTTTTGGGTAGGCATGGACCGTCCAAGTGCAGCTTCCTTCGGGAGCTTCGAGTGTGACCACGTGCGGAAGTGATTCCGTTTCGTCGATCAATTTCCAGTTCTCGGGGTACATGAAGTTCAAACCGAGTTTATCGTAGGTTGCTGGCATCGAGGATCAGCCTGTGGCAGGCGAAAAATTAAGGGGCGTAAATTTGTAAACTGACAGCATCTCAGTCTGCCATGGGGTAGGTGGCTTTCAAGTAAGGCAATTTCATGGCATGACTTGCTTTGGTTCAGCCGCCTCAAAATATCAGAATTGGTCCTATCCGAAACCGTAAACTCCGTTGTAACTTAAAATTCATGCCCTTGGCAGTTTTTAGGCTGGATTAACATTTCGATAAGGACTCCTATTCGGCCGTTTTTTCAGTTCTGCTACTCTTGTGGCGTCCAGATCATACGCGGAACCAAGCATTGAATCTTCACCCAAAAACACGATTTGCCTGCAGCTGGCTTTATGTCGCTGGCGGATTGTGTGTGCTGTTGCTGACAACCGGTTGTCAGTCGCTCCACCCGTTCGCTCAGCGGACCAAGTCGCAGATCGCGTCCGCTCGATCTTGGGCCAATGGTGGCTTGGAGGCGATGCAGTCAGGGCATCTACAGCGAGCGGAAGGTTTTTTCACGCGAGCGGCTGAGCAGCATCCGACGGACTTTCGAAATCGCGCGAATTTGGCTCGGACGTATTTTCGTTCGGGTGACGTAGAGAAAGCAATTCAAGAAATGGATGCTGCGGTCGCGTTGTCTGGTAACGATCCGTTGATGGTAGTTGAGCTTGGTCAAATGTATTTGTCCCAAGGTGATCTTGCTAAGGCGCGTCAGCAAGCCGAACAAGCGATGGCAGCCGTCCATCATTTTGTCCCCGGTTATACGCTGTTGGGTCAAGTCAGCAGTCGCGCCGGTCAGCATGATCAGGCGTTGGCTTATCTGCAAAAAGCGGCCAGTTTGGATCCGTCAGATTTGAGTATCCCCACGGAACTGGCCAAGGCTTATCGCGCCAACCGAGAGCCACGCAAAGCATTGGCGGCGATTGATCATCTTTTGTCACTGCATCCCATCGACAGCCAGCCGGAGCAAGCGATTCTTGCCAAGGCAGATATTTTAGTGGAGCTGGACCAGCACTCGACCGCCATCGCGACGCTCCGTCAAGCGATGCAGGGGCAGCAGTCCACGGTTGCGGTGGCGACCAAGTTGGTAAATTTGCAGGTGGATGTTGGCAAGCTAAACCAAGCCCGCGAAACGATCGTGCGGGCGCAGGGGAAGTTTCCAGATGCGCAAGAAGTCGAGTCAATCGCTCGGGAACTTTTTGAGTTGGCTCCGGGTGGCACGTTGCTGCGGTAGAAACGTTTGGGGATCTACGATGGCCATGTCTCGCGTTTTTAATGTTGGCGATGTCGGCTCCTACTGAACTCTGCCGCGAATCTGGCGGCAGCCAATTCCTAACTTGGCCAGCCAATGGTAGCCCGCAGCGTCAGCAAGGAACTGTGGTGATGGGCTTCTAGCCTGTCATTTGCATGTGGTCAGCGCGTAAGACAGGCTGGAAGCCCAT
>JALZWN010000114.1 GCA_023300235.1 Mariniblastus sp. | reverse complement strand
GGCTATCGCAATGACAATTTGCTGGCCAACATCGATACGCCGACTGCCGCAGGAGCAACCAACGCCGTTGGTAACTACAGCTACGACTACGACGACAACAAAAACAAAACCGCCGAGACGATCACCGGCACGTTAGCCGGTTTTGGGTTCGGCACCGGATCAGGAGCCGCAACTACTTACGATGACGAAAACCGGTTAACCGGTTGGCAGGCCGCTGCACGGCTTAAAGGGCAGGCATTTTTATGACCAGTAGGACGGGGCCCCACATAATCTCAGCTGCTACTTGTTAGGTGTCCCCGACTGTCCCACTACTTTCGCGGATCAAATGGCGACAACGGGTGCATCTGTCGTCGAGCGGAAAAATGAGACGGCCGAACAAACGGGGACGTCCATTACTAGGTTTCATTGCGATCTTCAGCAGAATCATTATCTGAAACGCAAGGCAGGATGCCAGCGCGGTAGGCTTTTGTGATTGCAGCCGGGGCATTTTGAACATCCAGTTTTTCGTAGATTCGGCGGATGTAAGTCGCGACAGTTGACACGCCAATCTCTAGATTCTGTGCAATCTCTTTCTTTAATTGGCCTTCGCCAAGCAAAGTCAGTATCTCCAACTCTCTCTTTGAAAGAGACTTCTGTAACTCAACTTGTGACAATCGCGTTTGCAGCGTGCCGAGAATATACTTTGCCACTCCACTACCAAGGGTTGCTCCTCCTTCGGCCACGGTCCGAATCGCTTCAACAATCTGATTCGCCGTTGAGGACTTGAGAAGGTAACCGACCGCTCCTGCCTGAACGGCACGCAACACATCGGCCTCTTTGTTCGATTGAGTCAACACGATGACTCTGGCGTCAGGGCAACTGGCTTTCAGCAGCGGCAGAGCGTCCAATCCAGATTTACCTGGGAGATTCAGGTCAAGTAGGATCACGTTTGGAATTAAATCGTCCAATTGATTCCCCAATATCCGCAACGCACGTTCGGCCGAGCCTACCTGGCTAATCAAGTCGATCGAAGGCTCATCCTTAAGAATCAGTTCGATTGCTTCGCGATACTCTGGGTGGTCTTCCACCAACATGACTTTGGTTTTTTTATTCATCATAAGTCTAACGCTATCTGCGAAATCCCCATTTTCGTTTTTTAATTTTCAGCGCAACACAAGTCCCGCCGGATTCTGGTTGCTCAACCGAGACACTGGCTCCGAGTAATTTTGCTCGCCGCGCCAGTGAAGGCGGAACTTTAATGCCTTCAGCGTCCAAGATCCCTGAACCATCGTCGCTGATACTCAAGCAGATTTCATCAGGACCTGCGATCAAACTTGCGTTGAAACGAGTTCCGTTACTGTGACGAGAAATGTTAACAAGAGCTTCTTTGTAAAACAGAAACAGGTCAGCACGAACGCGTGGCTTGAGACTGCTCAGTATTCCTAGGTCATCTTTATAGGTGAACTCGCCTTCAAAGTCCGCCATGATTCTTTCGGTAGTTCGTTGCATGTCTTCCAACAAATCAACGTAAAGCTCTTTGGCTTCCAGCATGTTTGTGCAGTAGCGGACTGCATCACTTGAACGCTGCGTCATCGTCCGAATCTTTTGGTGTATCGTTTCATGCTTCTCCGGAGATCCGTTCGCGGCACGCGCAAGGTCGCTTAGCAAGCCTATGACGTGTAGGTCAGCCCCAAGTTCGTCGTGAAGGTCGGCAGCAAAACGTGTTTTCAGCTGAGCGAGTTGACGCTGGCGAAAGATGCGCCCGATCAAAAATGTTACCCCAATGCCAAGTGCTAGGAATGCGGCAAGCCATGACACCCATGTCAAGTACGGCGCTTGCCGAGCGTAGCGATCGTTCAACTTGGCAGCGATCAGCGGCCGCTGACGTTCTAAGTCTTGGCGTTGCGCCAGTTCGCTCAGCCAAGATCGTATCGGAAGGATCTCGCCCAACATGTTTTTGCCATCGGTCAGAGCTGATGGCCGTCGCTCACGAGGCTTCGGTTGATAATCGGCGAACGCTCGTTTTCCACTCGCAACATTTTCGCCATTGGAATATAGTTCGATTTCTGCGAACCCAATGCGAGTGTCTTTAAGGTTTTGCTTGAAGGGTAAGTCCGGTTGTGCAAGATTAGGTTCCGCAGCGGTTATTCGAACGAATCGACAGGTGGTTTCAGGGATACGCCACATCATGATAGGCCCGAGATCATTGATGCTCTTTCGTTCATAATCCAATAATGTCTGAACGTTCGAAAAGTCCTCCGTAGCGGCCCCTTCAATCTTAAGCCGATTCGGAAAACCAAGGTCTCCCGCATAAGCTTGCGGAACCGTGTCCGTTTGATCGACTGCGTGCAGGTGGATCTGAGAGATCGGGAGTGAGGAGCCCAGATCAAGATACAGAATAGGCTGCTCACCAAAACGACTGACGTAGGCGCGGCTCGGATCTGAATTTGAATTGGCCATCAAATACGGTGTGTGGCCATCAACCAAAAAACGCATATCCCAGGCGTTGGCATGGTCTCTGGAGTTGGATGACGCGGTGACTGCCTGTCGCAGCGCAACGTTTTCGGAACCACTGAACAGGAAAACCTCTGACAACTGAAGAACGTGTTTGCCGTCGAACGCTCTGGTCGACAAGCGAGATGCTTCGATACGGACCCATGACGCGGTCACCTGTGTCGATATTTTCAGTGGTCCATTACGGGGTTGGATGTTATCGTTCGGGCCGTACTCAGCAACCACAGTTCCGCTGCGGTCGTCGTCCGTCCCCGCAAGAACTCGTATTGCATTGGGGAATGCGTTGGACCGAAACTCTTTGAGTGGCCCACGCGAAAGAGTCGGCATCAGCACGATCTCATCGATCGCATACTCGCAGTCGAGCTTGATCTCGACCCATTCCGTTCTCTCGGGCGATCCTCGCCAGTCAGAGCGATACCCAATGACTCCGATCCCACTTCGTAGACTGAACGTTGATAGCGAGCTCAATCGACTATCGATCTGGGCAAGCCGCTGTTCCAATTGAGTTAGCGACTGCTTTTCTAATTGCGAAGTTGGCAGCGGGCTATCTGCCGAACTTACGTTTCCATTAAAAATGGTCGCTAGTATAAAAATTGTGAATGGGTATAGCAGTCGGTTCATGCTCTTATTGTAACCGGTAATCCCTAACAGTGAACGAACCGTCAATCCAATCGCTGGGTGAATCAGTTTTTGAAACTGGGTGTTCTGGTAACCCGCCGCGATACGGGCTGTTGATTTAATGGCAAACCGCGGCGTTAGTAAGGATCCTTTCGCAAAGCAAAAGGGGGACAGTCCGGAGATGGTTCAGTTCCGTCAACGAATGAAAACCGAAGAAGCCAAAACACTTTACAAGCAACGG
>JALZWN010000113.1 GCA_023300235.1 Mariniblastus sp. | reverse complement strand
GCTTCGCTTGAATCCTTTTCAGAAGTGCCTTTTGTTGCCCAAAGCAGCCTCAGGTGAATCCGGGTGCTCTGGTAGCCCGCCGCGTGAGGGCTTGTTGATTTAATAGTTTTTGGCGAAGCCTAAACAATGTGGTGATGGGCTTCCAGCCTGTCATGCGCGCAGGCAGTCTGGGATTCACTCTAGTAGACGGATACGTTGACTAAATCAACAGTCCCGTCAGCAAGGAGCCCATCGTCGCCTTTCACTCCGTGAGACAATCGCTCCCCTCGGTGGACATTCACAAAGCAGTTGACTCAAAACAAACAGTCGTCTTTCAGCCCGGCATTTCCCCAACCCTATTGGTTTGACTAAACCCATCAATAGCAATGACTTACAAGCATCAATGCAAAATCCTCGCTCACGCGTCGGGATCCCATTCCTTCCTGATTTACAAAACGTATTCCCCCAACACCGCCACCCGAACATCCCAAAAAACATCCTCCGCAGTTCCAGCAGGAAACACGATAGCAAGAGGTACTACGAACTCTAGCTCGCGGGTAAACTTTGAACGATCAACTAGAAATGGCGTAAGTAAGTAACTCTAATCACGTCGAATAAGCAACCCTTTGTTTCCTTGCCACCAATCCAAAAAAAGAACCATGTTGAATACCCCATTTAAAACGTTACCGACAACAACCGCTTCAACCTGGAAGCAAGCAACTTCCATCGCCTTGTTCTTGGGATGCGTGGCGATTGGCTGTTTCCTCCCCACCCCCTCACTGCAAGCCGAAGAAACCGCCGGCAAACAATGGCCTGCCTCCCAACAGGTTTCGATGGACGTGATCAACCATCAGTCGTTTGACCAGCTACTAAAAAAACACGTCGATAAAAACGGCATGGTGAACTACAAAGCCTGGCATGCCAATCCGACCGATCGACAAACACTCACGGCCTACTTGAATCACCTAAGCCAAGCCAACTTGAACACGCCCGCTCAGCGAAACGCTCAACTGGCTTACTGGATCAACGCCTACAATGCGGTCACCATCGAAGGGATTTTGCGAGTGTACCCGACGACCAGCATTCGCAATCACACCGCGAAAATAGCCGGCTACAACATCTGGAAAGACTTGAAGCTTCACGTTGGCGACAGCAAAGCCGGCCTCGAAGAAATCGAGCACAAGGTTTTGCGAAAGATGAACGAGCCACGAATTCACTTTGCGATTGTATGTGCATCGATCGGCTGCCCAAGACTTTTGAACGAAGCTTACATGCCCCAAAAGATGGAACAACAGTTGACGATAAACACGAAAGATTTTTTCTCTCGTAGCCAAAACTTGCAGATCGACACGAACTCAAGAACCGTCAAGCTCAGCAAACTTCTCAATTGGTACGGTAGCGACTTCGGAGCCGACATCAACACGCAATTGGTCGCGTACCAAAGGTACTGGCCTGAAGCAGCAACCCAAGCCGTCGCCGCGGGTGGATACCGAGTGGACTACCTTTCGTACGACTGGAACTTGAACGCTCAAAGGTAACCTGCCCAGCCAACAACTGGCCACTCGGTGCTGCCTTGTAACCCACGCCATGTCCCCCCTCTGCTCACGAGGCTCAGCCTCGCGTGGGAAACAAGGCACGGCACCACGCCATCCCAAACGACAAACATCCGCCGCCTGCCCCCATCCGCGTTCAGCCGTCGCTGCAAAGCCTCTACCGACAGACACCAACGTCACATCCCACAAGGCCTCGCCAACCAACCATCTTTCCGCAACCGCGCACCACCCACCAAAGACTCCGCAACCTCGCTAATCCGCGTCACCCACAACTGTCCAGCAAGCCGTTACTTCAGATTTCACCGTGAAATTCTGTCATTTTGTGCGTTAGCGTTTGAAATTCACCTTCGCGAACGTTCTAATTTTCACTGCGACTGCCGACCGGCGGTCATCATTGGCTGCGTTAAGATTGGTAGCCGATTCGTAAACTACTGAGGTGATAAGATGGCAAAGTATGCATTCATCGGCGCGATTGTTTTGGGCGCTGCGATTTTGATTTCAAATAATGGCTGCGGCGGAGTTCAAGACCGCGTTGGTGTTGTGGCTGACAAGGCACTAAAAGAAATCGACAAGCTGATTGGCAATTTGGACGTTCAGCGAAAAAAAGTCGAACGTCAGTATAAATCAGTCGAACAAGCGACTCGAAAGGTCGGCGAAGAACACGTTCGTTTCGAAGTCAAGTACAAGCGTGCTTTGGCAAACCAAGAAAAGTTGACCAGCGACAAAACTAGTGTCGTGAAAAACTTGAAGACATTGAAGCAGCTGCTCGGCGAAGCAGAAGAATCTGGCGCCGTGACTCGCAACGGTCGCGAGATCACCAAGGCCGAACTTAACACGATGGCAACCGAGCAACTTCAGAAACTTAAAAACATCGACGCGCAGACCAAGCAAGGCGAAACAACGGTTGCTTTGCTTCAGAAAAACGTCGACTCGCTTGCAAAGCAAAAAGAAGTTTCTCGAGGGCAAATCGCGAAGCTGAACGGGCTGATCGAAAAAATTGACGGCCAGATTGAAATCCTAAAGGCTCAACGAGTTGCTGAGTCGATTGTTTCACCGAGCAAGGACATCAACTCAGGGTTTGATGAACTTCAAGCCAGCGTTGACAAGCTAAGCGAAGACTTAGAAGTACAAATTGCTGTCACCGACGAAAAACTTGAGCAACGCCTGATGGAACTCGAGAACTCACTTGATGGACCAGCAGACATCGAGAGCATTTTTGAAGACAAAGACGAAGTTTCAAAAACACTTTCAGACATCGACAAAGCGTTGATGGGCGAATAGTCGTTTTTCGAAACGATACGACCAGCAGCGGTTCGATTCAATTGACTTGTCGAACCGCGTGCGAGCTAATTACAACAGGGACGGCCGGGTTGTTCCGGCCGTCCCTTGTTTTTTGATTCCTCGGGACTTTGTGCGACCACTTCAAGTGCGTCCACCCTGACTGCGACCACCGAACACGAGTAAAATCATTTAACGAATGTCCGGCAGACGTCGGCGGTTTGCATTACGTTGAAAACATACGGTCACCGTCGGGCAACTCGCCAGACGATCCTCACACGATCGAGTCCGTTAGCGACATCCAGCGAGCTACCGCTAAACTATCCGAAGTAACCAAATTCAAACGGTTAACATGATAAACAATACACTTCAAAACATACTGATCCTGTTGTTCGCAGGCGTTGCATGCTTTCTCGGTTACTACATCTACTCGAACGGCATGCTGCCGACGGAAGATCCGAACTCTGACAACCCAGGTTCGTTCATGCGCACCGAAGCTCAATTCCGTGATAAATTAACGGAGTTGAACATCGACAAAAACAAAGTCATTAGTTCTGTAAAACGGCTCAACGCAATCAAAAAAGAAGTTGTAACCGACCTACGAGCCAAAGGGATCACCTCGGGGGGCGACTATTCCAAAACCACCGACAAGGCCGTCAAGCTAAAGGTATTGGAACTACAGAAAACCATCCAAGACATCCAGAAGGGCGTAACCACGATCGCAACTTACGACACTGCGATCGATAACATCCGATCGATGCTCGCCAAATTCGAACGCGAACGAGTCAGCGAGACCGCGGCGTTGACCGAAAATCAGGCCATCGAACTGGAAGAGATCATTCTCGATCTGGATAACAAGCTAGAAGTCAACACCGACATTTTCGAAGACCAAGAACTCGAAAAACTGCTCGACCTAGAAATGATCGAGTGACTGAGTTCCCGGACTTGAGCAGCTAGGCATTACCAGCAAACCACCACCCTCGCCAGGATGCTCGCCAGGCGAATGCGTTTTGCAAAACAGGAAGTCCGTACAAATGGTAGCCCGACGTGTGAGCGAGGATTTCAACGGGCTCCTCGCCAAC
>JALZWN010000112.1 GCA_023300235.1 Mariniblastus sp. | reverse complement strand
CCCCCAACCTGTTGCTGCTTGCTCTCAAGTTCAGCCAACGAAAATAAACATCGCACACCAAATCCTACTCGTTGGTCAAATACTCGACCGGGATCTCTTCACGTAATTTTTTAACGTACTTACCAAACGCCGCCTTACGCTTCTCACCTTCGATTTGTTTTTTGATATCGCCCTGAGCATCCAAGAACGACGTCCGACTCGCCTCGTCGCGTTTGGTCACGCGGACAATATGAAAACCACGCTCGGTTTGAATCAAATCCGAAAGCTCACCCACTGGTAGCGAAAAGAGTGCCTTGTCAATCTCCTCCAACGCCAACGCACCTTGCGTCGTCCAATCACGCACCCCACCGCTGGCCGCGTTGAATCCATGAGACCGCTTTTTCGCCGTCGCGGCGAAATTTGCACCGTGAACAATCTGATTACCGATCTCAACGATCATCCGTTTCGCTTCGGCATGAGAACCCGTGCGATCAAACCGCACCAAAATCTGCTCCCACTTAGCCCGAGCTGGCTTTTCATAGCTGGCTAGTTTTTCCTGATACCGATCGAGCATCTCCTGATGAGTCGTTTCAGGAACGTTGCCAATCGCTTGGCCGATGGAATGCCGAGTAAACTGTTGGATCGCCCAGTTTCGCTTTAGCTGCCTTAGGGAATAATCTTGTCCACGAAGTCGTGCATCAAATTCGACGATTGTTTTCACGCCGGCCCCCTCCATCATGCTCGGCAACGCTGCCTTTTCAAACTGCTTTTCCACCTGCTCAAAAATGCCGTCCAAATCAACCTCGTCCGGCAACCCGCGAACCGCCCCTTGGTACAACAACTTGGATTCTACAAACTGCGGCAGCAACTGAGGAATCGCCATCTGCCGTTGCTGCTCTTTGATCTTCTCCGGCGCACCGGCCATTTTTTCTTCGATGATCTGGTTGATCTGGAACATCAAATCACCCACAAAAATCGGCTCACCGCCAACCAACGCCAACACTTTCCCCGGCTGAAACGACTTCGTTACAGGAGCTTCTTGATGATCAACCCGTTGGACCGCGGCCCCTTGGCTGGCACCGGCGGCTGGCGTTTCATTCGCTTGAACGATCAACGATCGCGGCCGTGTAGTCGATCCGACGGATCCGACTTGTGTTCCAATCGCACTCGCCGATTTTGCAACTGGCTTGTCAATCGCCGAACCAGCCGTTTGATCGACGGGACTCAACCCAAAACCCGAAAGCTTCGAAGGAGCCTGCAACGTTGATCGACTGCCCGAACCTGAACCGATCCGAAGGTTCACAGGTGCCTTCCATGCACTGCTGGAGCCTGCGGGATAATACGGATCCGGTGTGATGCTCTTGGTCTGCGACTGAGCCCACGCGGTGGATCCGGCAAACGTCGCCGCGGCAACAAAGAACAGAGTACCGACAGCACGATGCGAAATGGGTCGGTTAAAAATCTTTGAGAAACGATGCATGTTCATTTTTATCGTCGAGTGCTTAATAAGCTGCAACCCAAGCGTTTGGGCCAACCAAAAACTAATACCCCAACCATAGAAAATTTAGCTGGGTGGCTGCAAGAGAGATTTGACTAACACCAGTAGTTTTGCGGGCTTAATCACGGTCTCTTTAAGCGTCACCATCGCGGTTTCGTCGTCGACAATACGGATAATCGGGCGAACCTTGGAAAGCTGGGCAATCCGTTTTCGATCGCTAAATTTGAAAGTCAGGTACTTTCCTTGCATTGTAATCAAATGGATCTGCCACAAAGCGGCTTCCAACCGAAGATTCGCCACCTTAACGAGCCGCTTTGCTGCTGGCGGAAGTTTTCCAAAGCGGTCTCGAAGCTCCGCCGCGATCTCGTCGACTTGATCAAATCGCTCCATCCGAGTCAGCCGCCGATACAAATCAATTTTTTGTCGCCGATCAGTCACATATTCATCCGGCAAATACGCCGCCACCGGCAAATCGACTTCTACATGCACCTGCATCTTGGCCGGCATGTGCTTCAACCGCCGCACCGCCGTCTCCAGCAACTGACAGTACAACTCGTATCCAATCGTCGCGATGTGGCCCGACTGCTGCGAGCCCAACAAGTTCCCGGCTCCGCGAATTTCCAAATCTCGCATCGAAATCTGAAATCCAGCCCCCATCTCGCTAAACGTTTCGATCGCTTGCAAACGTTTGGCAGCCGTGGGGTTCAAATGCTTTTGCGGCGCGATCAACAAATAACAGTAAGCCCGACGTTTGTCTCGCCCGACCCGCCCACGAAGCTGGTGCAAATCCGATAGCCCATATCGATCGGCGTCGTTAATGAAAATCGTGTTTGCGTTGGGAATGTCCAAACCGCTTTCCACAATCGTCGTCGCGATCAAACAATCGAACTTACCCGCGATAAAATCGCCCATCACGTTTTCCAGATCGCGCTCGTTCATCTGGCCATGACCAAACCGAAAACTCACCTCCGGGATCAACGATTCCAGCCGCTGCTTGACCAAGTGAATATCCTTGACCCGATTGTGCACGAAAAACACTTGCCCGCCGCGGCCCACCTCGCGCAAAATCCCGTCTCGGATGACTTCGTTGTTATAACGCAGTACTTTTGTCTGCACGCCCGAACGTTCAGCAGGAGCGGTTTCCAGATTCGAGATATCACGGACGCCCACCAACGACATGTGCAACGTCCGCGGAATCGGCGTGGCGGACATCGTCAGCACATCCACCGCACTACGCAACGTTTTCAAACGCTCCTTGTGCTCGACACCGAAACGTTGTTCCTCATCGATTACGACCAACCCCAAGTTACAAAACTTGATGTCTTTGGAAACCAAACGATGCGTCCCGATAGCGATATCAACCGCCCCTGAAGCCAGCCCAGCTTTGGTTTCTTTGATCTCCTTTGTCGTCGCGAACCGAGACAGCTTGCCAATCCGGATCGGAAAACCGCCCATCCGCTCGCGAAAATTCTTGTAGTGCTGCTCCGCCAAAATCGTCGTCGGCACCAACACCCCTACCTGGTAGCCATTCTCAACCGCTTTGAACGCCGCTCGCATCGCAACTTCGGTTTTTCCAAACCCCACATCGCCGCACAACAACCGGTCCATCGACTCGGGCGTTTGCATGTCATGCTTAATCGCTTCGATCGCCGTCAACTGATCCGCCGTCTCGCGAAACGGGAACGACTGTTCAAACTCGTGCTGCCAATCCGTATCCGGCCCGAACGCAATCCCCGCCTGCCCGTTCCGCTGCGCCTGCAGCTCGATCATCTCCGCGGCCATATCCGCGATCGCCGATTCAACGCTCGCCTTCTGTTTGATCCACGCCTTCCCGCCGATCTTGGCCAACACCGGACGCGTTTTGCTACCGCCGATGTACTTTTGCACCAGATCGATCTTGGTCGCTGGCACGTACAGCTTCGTACCGCCGTAGAACTCCAGCACCAAGTGTTCGGTCATCTGGCCGTCTTTGTCCAGCATCTCCAAACCACGGAACCGACCGATCCCATGAGCCAAATGAACGACCAGATCACCTTCTCGCAAATCAAGAAAACTATCAATCGCTTTGCTGAGCCGTTTCGTCCCCGTCCGCCGGAGCTCCGTTCGATGAAACATTTGATCACAGCCAACGATCACTTGTTGCTGGTCACGAATCCGAAACCCGGCATGCACGCAGCCGACACCGAAGTGCAAATGCCCTTGCGACGCCGCCGCGGTCGAAGACAAAATCTCTCGCACCCGCGGCAACTCACCTTCGACTTTCGCCAACACGTACAGTTGCTGTTTTTCACCAGTGTCGCGATACAAACGATCCACTTGCAACTTCAGATCACCAATATCACCGCTAAACTTTTCGACAGAGTCAATTGGAAGTTGCCAACGAGCACCGACATAGCCCGAGGTTACTTGGCTGGCCGAGGCCAACGCAAAACCCGCCCATTGCTTACTCAAACTACCCCAAGAATACAGTCGCTCGCCTTCGGGGCTCCGCTCCAGATAGCGATTGCAATGCTCCAGCAAACTCTCCGGCTCGTGCAACAGCACCACCGTTCCCTCAGGTAGAAACTCAAACAAACTGCTGTCCGCAACCGAGTCCTGCGACACCACCGCGACCTCAACCTCTTGCAAGTTCGCGTTACTCAACTGACTCGAAGCCTCAAACTGCCGCAACGATTCGATTTCATCATCGAACAGTTCGATTCGCACAGGTGCTTCCCAATCGGTGGCAAACACATCAATGATGCCACCTCGCATCGAAAACTCACCTGGCAACTCAACCGCCGTCGTTCGATGGAACTTGTGCTCTAACAACCACCCAACAAAATCTTCCACGTCCAACTGATCGCCGACACGTATTTTTTTGGAATGCCCGAAGATGGATTCTTTCGAAGGCGTCGGCTGCAACAGTGCCGGCACCGTCGCTACGATGATCGAACCGGCTTCGCGATTCCCGATCGCCTTAAGTAACCGCAGCCGTTCGCCATATTCCGGATCAATCGCAGTCGCCGTGGCATCGCCGGGCAAGTGTGACGGAAACCGATCGGCTTGACCAGCAAAGAAAGACGACAAGTCATCGATCAAAAAATCTTGAGCTCGACTGTCGGTCGTGACCACCACGATTTGATCAACCGCCGTCGCAAGCGTCGCCGCGATGAGCGCGCACGCCGACCCCCAGACTGAATCGAACGTCGCCGGCTTTCCTTTGCGAAGATCTGCCACGCATTCGATAAACTCTGGTCGCTCAGAAAACTCTTTGGGCAGCCCCAACAAATGGTCGGCCACTGCGTTTTGCGACAATGCATCTTGCATGACCGTCATGTTAATGCCCGCGATAAAACTTGTCACCAGCGGGCAACACCTAAGCCGAGCGAAAGACCACACATCGAACGGCTGGATCGAACTTGTTTTTGATTTCGAAACGCCATTTGGGTGAAACACAGAATTACCGACCATGAAAAGACGCCAGCACTACGCCAGCAGCCATTGTGCTTGCAGATCCAACGTTACAAAGCCTCCCCGAGCCCGAAAACCCCTCAAACCATGGGAAAACTGCTCAAAACGTTTTCCTGAAAATCGGCCTCAACCCCGAAGAATTTTTGAAATCGCGGCATATCCCCTGAACTTTGTCGAAAAATATTCAAAAAAGATCGCATAAGGCGCTACATCACGCCGGCTTTCCCCATATATTGGGAGGTGCAGGCATTGAGTAGGTTCACAAAGTGGTGAGCCCGGAACGAAGAAGTGCCAGTTAATTTGGCACTGATGTGCTGTACACCCCAAGAGGATTTATAAAGATGGCTGAAGGTACTATTAAGCGACTTACTGACAAAGGTTTCGGATTCATCGACGTTGGACGTGATAAGGACTTGTTCTTTCACTCTTCAAACGTTGTCGGAACTAACTTCGACGATCTACGTGAAGGTCAGAGCGTTACTTTTGATGAAGCACAAGGTCCAAAAGGCCCATGTGCTGAGAACGTTCAAGTTGGCTAAGGCTGAAACGTTGGCGGCTTAAAAGCGTCGCATCATGAAAACAAAGAGTGGGCGGTCAACATTAGTTGACCGCCCATTTTTTTTTGACAAGACTCCTTCTCCCAAAAGCAGCCATCGACTGCGAGGACACCCTTGAAGATCCGTGGCTAGAAACACCACCGCAACTTCGCCTTCCACTCAGTTGCAAGTGACTTCGCAACGCCTTCTGTGATCTGCGCGGATGCCGATAGCTATCGCTCTGGCAGTTATTGCTCTGGCTGCCATTCGTTGAACGGCTGTTTCTCCGACTGCGATTCGTTTAACGAAACAGAATCACAACCCGAATGCGTAAGCGAGGGATTTAGAGATGCAGAGTGATCCCTCGCTTACACGTTCGAATTGCGAACGCCAGTGTCGCCTTTCACTCCACCAAAGATTTGGCCGCAACGATATCAAGCCGGCCAATCAAACTCTGTAATTCCTCTTGAACCATCGACTGCGCGGAAAAGGAACGGGCCGAAACCGCTAAACCTCTCGGCTTCGCCTTTCCGACCAACGGCTTGAACTCGATGTTCTGGCTGA
>JALZWN010000111.1 GCA_023300235.1 Mariniblastus sp. | reverse complement strand
TGTTGCATTTCGATCTTTTTGCCGCTGGGCTGAACCCGTGGTCGAGTTTTCGGAGCAGTCCCGCCCTTGCTGATGCTGGCCACCAAATCCGCCAGCGAATCCAGATGCTCAAGGTTGCAGATCCGTACCGCGGCGACTTCTAGTAACGTGCGGCCATGCAAGCTGTTTTGCATTTTGACGACGGTGGCGTCCAGAATCTGGGTGATATTCAGAATCGTTTCCAAGCCAAATTGATCGGCGAGCGTTTGTAGTTTGGGCAAGTCTTGAGTTGAGCAGTTCAACAACGTTTCCTCGTTGCTGCCTACGCGAACGGCCATCATATCGCGGAAGTAGCCGAGCAGTTGGTTTGCCATTTGTCCCGCATCGACGCCGGCGAAGTTGCCTTTGTGAATCAAGTTCATCGTCGTTGCGGCGTCTTGGTCGGCCATCGATTGAGCGACTTCAGAGATTCGGCTGATGTCGGCGGTGCCCAAAAGCAGGTGCACGTCGTCGACGGTGATCTGTGAATCACAGAACGAGAGCATTTGCTCCAATAGCGATTGGCTGTCTCGCATCGAACCATTGGCGCGTCGCGCCAGCAAGGCCAGTGCTTGATCGTCAATGTCGACGCCTTCTTTGGTCGCGATCAATTTGAGTCGTTCGGCGATTTCGGTCGTTTGAACGGGAGAGAAGTCAAACCGTTGGCAACGCGAGAGGACCGTGATCGGAATTTTTTCAGGGTCGGTTGTGCAAAAGATAAACTTCACATGCAGCGGGGGTTCTTCCAAAGTTTTCAACAACGCGTTGAACGCTTCTTTGGTCAGCATGTGAACTTCGTCGATGATGTAAATCTTGTTCGGCGATCGACTGGGCCGGACGGCGGCGTTGGCGCGGAGTTGGCGGATTTCGTCGATGCCGCGATTGCTGGCACCGTCGATTTCCAGCACGTCGACGTCTTCGCCTTGCGAGATCGCTTTGCAGGCTTCGCATTTTTCGCAAGGTTGCGATGTCGGCGCGGTTTCGCAGTTTAAGCACTTGGCAAAAATCCGCGCGGATGATGTTTTTCCGACTCCACGAGCACCGGTGAACAAGTACGCGTGACCGACGCGGTTTTGGCGGATCGCGTTGCCTAGTGCGGTCGCGATGTGGTCTTGTCCGACCAACGACTCAAACGATTGAGGGCGGTACTTGAGTGCGACGACTAGGTGGCGTTCGTTGGCGGCGGATGGTGAAGTATCTGACATGTTGATTCGGCCAAGCGAGTCAGTGAGTGTGAGCGGTGATGGTGTGCTGCTATTCTAGCGGATTGGCGGCGGTTTGGTCAGAGGATGCAATGCCGCCTTTCACGCCGTGAAAGAGTGTTTTTTCAAGCGAGGAGTGGATGGAATTAACCATGGATGGCCACGGATAAACACGGGTTTTTGGATGTGCAGCGTCCGTTTTGATCGATGGCTCAAAACTGCTTTGGCTGAACATGGGGCACGCTAATCATTCGTTTCCGGATTGGCGATCCGGACAAAAATGTCGTGCAGCGTCGGCGTGACGACCTCGAAGTGCGACACTTGCCGCTGCGCCGACAGTGCCTGCATTAAGGTTTGGATGTTGGCGTTGCGATCGACGGTCAAATAGTGATAGTGCCCGTCAAACCGTACGGCGGTGACAAACGGCAGCGACGGGATCGGTGTCTCGCCAAATTGATTCGCCGACCCGTCGACCGGGAACTGCTCGATCCGGCAACGAATTTCGTCGCACGGGAAACTGGATTTGATTTCGGCCAGCGTTCCGTCGAGCACCTTTTGGCCTTGGTAGATCATGAACACGCTATCGCACATTCGCTCGGCCATCGCCATGTCGTGAGTTGAAAACACGATCGTGGTGCCTTGCCGGCGGAGTTCGAGAACGGCGTCTTTGATGACGTCTAGGTTGACCGGGTCCAAGCCGCTGAACGGTTCGTCTAAAATCAGAAGCTTGGGCCGAGCCACGACGCTGGAGATGAACTGTATTTTTTGGGCCATGCCTTTGGATAGTGATTCGACTTTTTGTTTGGCCCACTGGCTGGCGCCCATGCGATCGAGCCATTGGTCGATGTCGGGGTCGCAGTGGTAGTGGCCTTTAAGCCGAGCGTAATACCGAAGGACTTCGCGGACTTTCATGCGTTTGTACAGGCCGCGTTCTTCGGGGAGATAGCCTAGGCGGGCGTCTGCGGTTTTGCCAGTGGCTTGGCCGAGGACTCGGACGGTGCCGAAGTCGGGTTGAATGATGCGCAAGATCATTCGCAGTGTGGTGGTTTTGCCGGAACCGTTGGGGCCAACGAAGCCGTGGATGGAACCGGTTGCGACGGATAAGTTCAAACGATCGACGGCGGTTTTAGACCGGTATCGTTTGGTGACATCAAGAAGTTCAATCGCAGGGGGCATGTAGAGAGTCTAGTCAAGATTGGGCGATGTGGCGACGGTCTTTTAGCCAGTCTGGCCCAGAGGCAGCAAAGTTGGGGATTGCAATGTCTCGTGTTTTTCAACGGCAGCAAGGGCTTGTTTTAGTTACGTCGATTGCGAGTGTACCGCGACAGACAGGGGGAAAGCACGGTCGCAACGTTCAATCAGTTTGAATCGTGATCATCCACCGTCGGCACCGGAGCACGGTTGGCTCGGCCTAAATCGATGCGGCGGTTTTTGGTGGCTTCGTCGACTTGCTCGTTGATCGCCGAAGTCGCGGGGGTAACTTGCTGGTACTCCCATGGCAAAACAACCGTAAACGTACTGCCCTGCCCGACTTCGGATTTGAGTTCGATCCAGCCGCCCATTAGCACGCAAAGTTCTTTCACGATCGACAAACCCAAGCCCGTCCCCGACACCTCACGCGTCAACGAATCGTTGCCCAGCGCTGATGCTCCTTGACGGAATTTTTGAAACACGATCGCTTGATCGCTGGCGGCAATTCCAACGCCGGTGTCTTCGACTTCGATCTGCAACATCGGTGGCGGAGAAGAAAGGAAACCAGAATCCGACGCAAGTTCGTCCAAGCGGGCATCGTCGTCTTGATCCGAAACGGCGTCCGCTTCGAGCTTCGCACCGCGAATCACGATCCGGCCGCCTTCGGGAGTAAACTTGATCGCATTGGAAAGCAAGTTCGTCAGCACCTGCCGGACTTTGACTTTGTCTTGAGCAATTAGCGGCCAGTCGGCAGGGATCGTATGAGTCAGTTGAATGTTCTTCGCGCCGGCTAGGTGCCGAACCATTTCGAAAAGTTCGTCGACGACTTGAACGATCGAAAACTCGCTGCGGCGGATTTCCATTTTGCCCGCTTCCAATTTCGCGAGGTCCAAAATATCGTTGATCAGTTCCAGCAACACGTTGCCCGAGCGGCGGATGTTGGTCGCGAATCGGATTTGTTTGTCCTCAAGCCCTTTGCCGTTTTCTAGCAGTTCTGAAAATCCGATGATGCTGTTGAGCGGCGTTCGGAGCTCGTGACTCATGTTGGCCAGGAACTCGCTTTTGACTTGGTTGATCTCGTGCAGTTCCAACGCAAGTTGAGCTTGTTCGTCAATTTTTTTGTCGAGGTCTGTATTGACGTCTTGAAGCGCAACCTGGGTGTCCAAAACGTAGCGTAGCATCCGATTAAAGGATTTCGCGAGCTCTTCAAAGTCGTCGCCTGAATTGATTTCTGCTCGGACGGTCATTTCGCCGAGGCTAACTTTTTCGGTCACGTCTCGCAGGTGCCCCAGTGGTTTCACGATCACGTAGCGAACGATCGTCCAGAGGGCGGCGACGGCTAACGCGACTGTTGCGATGGCAACCGAGATCAAGATCGCTCGGCTTTTGGTCACCGCTGCTTTGGCGATTGCGTTGTCGAGTGTGATGCGGACGAACATCGGTGGGGCGAGCGAGTACTTTTCTTTGATCAAGACTTGAGTTTGTTCGGGCGTTGTGTCTGCACTGGCCAGTTGCGTGCCGATTTCGAGTAGGCGTTGGTTGGTGTCCGGGTTGGTGGATGTGGGTTGGTGGCAAGACTGACAGGCGGCTTGGGATTTAAAAACCAGCGGCGCGTAGTAATAGTATTTTTGCCGAGTCGAAAGGGCGACGTCGGTGGGGTTTGGCTTGGTCGTCGCTGCTGCCAGATTTTCGGTTTGCTGTTTTTGTAGTTCGGCAATTTTTGCTTCGAACACTTCTGGTGAAAAAGCTTTGAGCGATTCGATTTCGTTCTGTTGTTCTTGAAGTTCAATCGCTGCTTGCCAAATCGTTTGCAGTCGTTCGATTGCTGCCGGGTCGTTGGCGATGTCGGGCGTGATTTGAAAACGACCGTTTTCGCTGGGCATGCTGACGACGGTCGCTTGGTAGGGCACCGTTGGCGAGACGGTGGCGAGCGACGCAAACACGGTCGCGGTGGCGTCTTGTTTTGGATCGATGCCGGAGGCTGAGTCTCCACTGCCGGTGTAAAACGATTCTAGGTTTTCGAGATGCGTCCGCAACACGAAGTCTGATTTCAGCGAGTTGGCTTGGTCGCGAGTGTTGTCGTCGATTAGCTGTTCGGTAATTCGGCTGACCCATAGAAAGGCGACCGTGATCAACACTAGCAAACAAATAGCGAACAAGATCTGGGTTTTTCGTTCCAGACTCGATTCGCCAAGGATTCGTTTGATGCCGCGATAGGACATGAAGGGGTCGCCAAAGGATAAATGTTAAGTGGCTATTGTAGGTCGGCGAAGGCGAAGGCGAAACGTCGTTTTGTGGTTTCGTGGTTTCGTGGTTCGGTGTCGACGTTTGTTGAAAGCGAAACGTGGTGGGTGAGGTCGCAAGGCGGTCGCGGGGTCGAATTTTTGAGAACGGTGTGGTTTGGATTGGCGCTGCCGCCTCCGCCTTCCGGCTGGTCGTTAAACTCTGCCGCTAAATTTCTCGAAGAACCAAGAAAGTAAGTGCTTGCCGATGCCCAAGGGCTCGATGCAACAGGCTGTAACGCCGCGGCCTGCTTTTCGACTACAGCATGTCTTGCGGGTCGATGTCGACGATCCATTGAATGCCGTCGATCGGTTTGACGCTGGATTGGACTCGGGCGATTACCGTTTGCAGGGCGTTGGGCTGGTTTGAAAAGACTAGCATGTGAAAGCGGTATTTGCCGCGAAGCTTCTCCACCGGCGCAGGTGCCGGCCCAAGGACGCGGACGTCCAAGCCGAATTCTTCGTTGGTTTTGGTGATTTCTTCGGCCAGTTTGTCGGCCGTTTGCAAGGCCTTCGAATCGATCTCTCCGCGGATCACCAGTCGAGCTAAACGACCGAACGGTGGATAGCCGAGCTCTTCGCGTTGCGGCATTTCTTGAGCGGTGAAGCCGATGTAGTCGTGACGGGTTGCGGCGACGATGGCGGGATTTTCGGGGTCGAAGGTCTGCACCAAAACTCGGCCGCCCTTTTCGCCTCGCCCCGTTCGCCCGGCCACTTGAGTGACCAAACCAAAGGACCGCTCGGCCGCGCGGAAGTCGGGCAAGTGCAAGGCGGTGTCCGCGTTGACGACGCCGACGAGCGTCACGTTCGGGAAATCCAAACCCTTGGCGATCATCTGCGTGCCTAGCAAGATTTTGATCTCGCCACTGCGAAAGCGAGCGAGTGCTTTTTCGTGACTGCCGGGTTTGCGCATCGTGTCGGTGTCCATCCGCAAGATCGGCACGTCGGGGAACATCGCGGTCACGTTGGCTTCCAGCTTTTGCGTGCCCAGTCCGGAGAAACGAATCGCTGGGTTGTTGCACTCGGTACATTTTTGCGGGGCCGGGATGCCGTAGTCGCAATAGTGGCAGACGGCTTTGTTGCCGATGTTGTGGTGCGTGAGCGGGATCGAGCAGTCGGGGCAGGATTCGACGTTGCCACAGGCCGGGCATTGAATTCGCGTAGAAAAACCCCGACGGTTTAGCAACAAAATGACTTGTCCGCCGTCGGCGATCGTTTTGGTGATTTCTTGTCTGAGTTTTTGGTTGATCGGTCCGAAGCGTTTCCGGCCTTCGAAGTCGACTCGCATATCGATCGTGGCGACGTCGGGTAGTGGCAGGTCGAGCACTCGTTTTTCAAGTGCGATTCTTCGGTAGGTGCCTTGTTGGGCGAGGTGCCAAGTTTCTAGCGACGGAGTGGCTGAGCCGAGCACCAGGGGGATTTTTTGTTGGCGAGCACGAAAGTCGGCGACGTCGCGAGCGTGGTAGCGTGGGGCTTTGTCTTGTTTGAAGGAGCCGTCGTGTTCTTCGTCCAATACGATCAAACCCAGGTTCGGCGCCGGGGCGAAGATGGCGCTGCGAGCACCGATGATGACTTGCACGTTGCCGGCGGCGATCTGTTGCCAGTGCCAAGCTCGTTGAGCCGCGGTCAGGTGCGAGTGCAACACCGCGACGCGGTCGAACCGGGCGCGGAAGCGTTGGCGTGTTTGTGGGGTAAGGCTGATTTCGGGGACCAGCACGATCGCTTGTCGCCCGTATTGCACGACTTTTTGAATCGCGCGGATGTAGACTTCGGTTTTGCCGCTACCGGTGACGCCGTGCAGGAGAAAGGTCTCGTGCGTGTCGGCGTCGATGTGGTGTTCGATCGCGGACAGGGATTGTTCTTGTTCGGCGTTGAGCGTGAGGTTGTCGATTCGTTTTTCGGCGGGGATCTCGTGCGTTTTTTGTTGCACTCGCCGAGCGGTGGCGATGATGATGCCTTTTTTGCGAAGCGTCGAAATCGGGCCGACGGTGCAGCCCACGGTTTCGGCAAGCTCGCGAGCGGTCCAGTCTTGGACGGTTCCGTGGAGCGTGTAGATGATCGATTTTTGTAGCTCGGAAAGTTTGAGCGTGCCGATGTTTTTGATCACGTCGTCGGCGAGGCTTAAGAAAAGCATCTCGCGGGTGCCGGATTGGTTGCGGACACCGGTGGGCACGATCGTTTCAATGACTTGGCCGATCGGGCACAGGTAGTATTGGCTGATCCACTTGGCCAGTTTGAGCAACGAGGCGTTGATCAAAGGTTTGGCGTCGATCACGTTGGCGATCGGTTTGAGCTTGGCCGGGTTGACGGTCGAAGCGTCGGGATGCTGCGGGCCGATGATGTCGATGCAGTAACCGGCCATCTTACGGTTGCCGCGTCCCAGCGGGACACCGACTCGGGCGCCGAGCTTGAGTGTCGTCTCGAATTCCGTGGGGATCGAATAGTCGTAGGGGCCGAAGGGGGCAGTTGCGAATGCAATCCGGGCGGCTAGCCAATCGCCTTGGTCGTCCAGTTGCCACTGCGGCGGCGATACGTTGAAGAGCGATTGTTGGTCCATGCGGACAAGACGCGAGGGATGCGATTGGAAAAGGAGACAAAGCGGCTCGCCGCTCTCCCCAGAAATTCGGACGGTTTAGCTTGTTACTTGAACCAAACTAAATCCGAATTTTTGGGGAGAGGGGGCTGGGGGGCGAAAACGCTGCTTGTTTTGAGAGAGGGGGAGCCAGAGTTGTTGGTGCTCTTTCGCGGAGTGAAGGGCGACTATCCTATTACTGTGCTCGAAGGTTACCTTTGCGGAACGCTTCTGCCATCGCTTGCGGAACTTCGGCTTCGGCGAGTACCAATTGGGCTCTTTGCTTGGCGACGTCGGCTTTCATTTCTTGTTCTTCGGCGATCGCATCGGCGCGACGCTTTTCGGCGGCTGCTTGAGCCACTCGTGTGTCCGCTTCGGCTTGGTCGGCTTGAAGTCTCGCACCGATGTTTTCGCCGACGTCGATGTCCGCGATGTCGATTGAGACGATTTCAAACGCGGTGTGAGCATCCAGTCCACGCTCCAAAACCGCTCGCGAAATACGGTCCGGGTTTTCTAGAACGTCTTGGTGCTTTTCCGATGACCCGATCGACGAAATGATCGACTCGCCGACGCGGGCGATGATGGTTTCTTCGGTGGCACCGCCGATGAGTTGTTCGAGGTTGGTTCGGACGGTCACACGAGCACGGATTTTTAGTTCGACGCCGTCTTTGGACATCGCGCTCAAAAAGTTTTTACCGCTTCGCTCAGGGTCGGGGCATTCAATGACTTTTGGGTAAACCGAAGTTCGCACGGCGTCCATCACGTCGCGACCAGCCAAGTCAATGGCGGCAGCGCGGTCGAAATCTAAATCGATGTTGGCTCGTTGAGCGGCGATGATTGAGTTGATGACTCGCATCACGTCGCCCCCGGCCAAGTAGTGGGCTTCGAGTAGTTCGGTGGTGATGCCTGTTTTGCGGCTCACGTCTAAGCCGGCTTGGCGAGCCATGACTTTGACTCGTACGATCACGTCCGGGCGGACTTTTCGAAAACCCATCCCGACCAAGCTGCGGAAGCTAACGTCGGCTTGGGACATCAACGCTTGAAACCAGAGTTTGCCGTAGGACAGACAAAAGAAAATCAGCACCAGGCCAATTAAGCCAAGCACCAAGACGACGGCTAGGATGGCCCACCCAATCACTTGGTCTTGAAAAGCATCAGCCAAAAGAGCGGTCGAATTCAAAGCAGAATAGATAGCCAGCACGGTTTTTTCCTTGGATGCCTGTGTAAAATTTGTCTGCCGAAATCGGCGGTGCGTTAATGATAGCGGTTCCTGCGGGCGTTGTCAGTCTTGGCGAAGCGGCTTTTTTGGCTGAAATCGAACCGAATTTTACGCTCATTGATAAATAGGCGACGATCAGCCCCTCAAACTTGACGACGATTTGGGGTATCCTCTGTCAACTTGTAACGGGAAATCCAGCGAACGGGTTTTTTGGAAACTCGACTTGGTTTTTCAAAATCAGGTTTTCGCGGCCAAATCCGTTGCATGCCGAACTGACCGAGGGTTTGCTAGAACCGCAATTCCCTAGAACCACTCGAAAAAGGCCCTTTCCAAATGTCCAATGACGTTTCGCCTGCCCAAGCTAATTCAACTGACGATTCGAACGTCTACTTTCGCTGCTTCGCCGGCTGTGAAGGAAAGCACTCGATCTACGAAGTCATTTACCGCTGCCCAAAATGTAACTCGCTGTTGGAAGTCCATCACGAACGCGAGCCACTTAAAAAGCGGAACGCCTACAAGTGGCAACAGCTTTTCGATTCGCGGTCCAGCACGACCAACTGGCCTTACGGTAGCGGCGTGTGGGGGCAACGCGAGTGGGTGATCCCAAGCTTGCGAGACGAAAACGTCGTCAGCATGTGCGAAGGTAACACGAACTTGTTCTGGGCGAATCGCTTGGGCAAACAACTGGGCCTGAACGATCTGTGGATCAAGCTTTGCGGCAACAGCCACACCGGCAGTTTCAAAGATCTTGGCATGACCGTGTTGGTTAGCGTTGTCAAGCAGATGATGGGCATGCCCAATAATCCGGTCAAAGCGGTTGCTTGTGCGAGCACCGGAGATACTTCGGCGGCACTGGCTGCCTATGCGGCGTACGCAGGGATTCCGGCGATCATTTTCTTACCGGCCGGTAAGGTTAGCACCGCTCAGCTGATTCAACCGGTTTCCAATGGGGCTCATGTGTTGGCGTTGGATACCGACTTCGACGGTTGCATGAAGATCGTTCAAGAGGTCACCGAAGACAGCAGCATTTACCTTGCCAACTCGATGAACAGTTTGCGGATCGAAGGCCAGAAGACCGTTGGCATCGAAATCGTGCGACAGTTCGATTGGGAAGCTCCGGACTGGATCGTCATCCCGGTCGGCAATCTTGGCAACATCAGTGCGTTGCATAAGGGGTTCCAGTTGATGATGGATTTGGGCGTGATCAACAAGATGCCGCGATTGGTTGCGGCTCAAGCGGCCCAAGCGGATCCGTTCTATCAGTCTTATAGCAATGATTTTTCAGGCAAAACTTCGGTCACCGCCGGCGAGACATTGGCTAACGCGATTCGAATTGGCGATCCGGTCAGTTACGAAAAAGCGGTCAAAGCCGTGCAAGATACCAACGGCATCGTCGAGCGAGCCACCGAAAACGAATTGGCTGCCGCGGCAGCGAAAGCGGATTTGACTGGCATGTTCTGTTGTCCTCATACCGGCGTTGCGTTGGCTGTGTTGGAAAAACTGGTCAAGCGTGGCGTGATCAAACCAGACGATCGCACGGTCGTGATCAGTACGGCTCATGGTTTGAAATTTACTGACTTCAAAGTCGGCTACCATGAATCGAAGTTGGACGGCGTTGAATCTGAGCACGCCAATCCGCCAGTATATTTGGATGCCAGTGCAGCCAAAGTAAAAGAAGTCATCAAACAACGGCTTGGTTTGTAACGTATGTTTTCGCCTGATCTTAAACAGTTTCTATCACTCGCAGCGGACCACGATGCGGTGCCCGTGAGTCGTCGTTTGCTTTCTGATTCGTTGACGCCCGTGTCGGCGTTCAAGCGAATCGATGACGGCGGTACGGCTTGTTTGTTCGAGTCGGTTGTCGGTGGCGAAAACGTCGGTCGGTTTAGCTTTTTGGCGGTTGAGCCGCAGCTGGAGCTAGCGTCGTTTGCCAATACCGTGACCGAAACTGAAAACGGACAGAGCCGAAGTTTTCAAAGCGAAAATCCGCTAGATGAAATTCGCAAGCGGACGGCGAAAGTCAAAGTCGCTTCGCTGGAAGGCATGCCGCCGTTCACCGGTGGCGCGGTTGGGTACGCCGGCTACGATGCCGTGCGATACGTTGAAAACCTGCCCAATGCTCCTGAGGACGATCGTGGTTTGGCGGACATGTCGTTCGCGTTTTACGACCGAATGCTGGTGTTCGATCACATTACCAAAACGATCACCATCATTGCACTCGCTTGGCCGAAGAACTTTGATACAGCTGAAGCCGCCTTTGAAGACGCTTGTTCGCGAATTGACTCGATGATCGAGTTATTGAACAAACCAGAAGAAGGTTTGAAGTGCGTCGATGCGATCACGCCCGAAGGTGAGCTGCCGGACTTCAAGTCGAATTTTAGTCAGGATGAGTTCGAGCAAGCGTGTCGGGATTGCATCGAGTACATCAAGGCAGGCGATATTTTCCAGGTCGTGTTAAGCCAACGGTTGGAGCTGGAGATCAGTTGCGATCCGTTTGAGATTTATCGTAGCTTGCGGGTGATGAACCCCAGCCCGTTTATGTTCTTCTTGCGAACGGGCGAGACGACGTTGGTGGGGAGTTCGCCGGAGATTATGTGTCGCGTGGTGGACAACGAGATGACCGTTCGGCCGCTTGCGGGGACTCGTCCACGGGGCGATACGCCAGCGGAAGACTTGCGGTTAGAAAAGGAATTACTGGCGGACGAAAAGGAACGCGCCGAGCACGTGATGCTGGTGGACCTTGGCCGCAACGATGTCGGCCGAGTAGCCGAGTACGGGTCGATCGAGATTCCGGACATGATGGTGGTGGAGCGTTACAGTCATGTGATGCACATTTCGTCGACGGTGACGGGCCAGTTGCAATCCGGCGCCGATGCGTTTGACGCGTTGATGGCCAGTTTGCCTGCGGGCACGGTTTCGGGAGCACCGAAGGTTCGGGCGATGGAGATTATCGACCAGTTTGAACCGCATCGCCGCGGGCCGTACGCGGGAGCGGTTGGGTATATTGATTACTCCGACAACATGGATACTTGTATCGCGTTGCGGACGATGGTGATCAAAGGCAATCGGGCTTACGTTCAAGCCGGTGCCGGAATCGTCGCCGATTCAAATCCAACCAGCGAGTATGAGGAAACGCTGAACAAAGCCAAGGGGTTGTTGCGCGCGATCCAGATGACGCACGGGCGTTTGGGTTAGTTGGCTGTTGCGACGGGGTGTTTGCTAATGGGGCTGTTGATTTAGCATGCGCAGGTAGTCGCCTTTCACTCTGTGAAAGTAGCGTTTGCATGGACGGACAAGCAGGGTTGCATTGCTACAAAGCTAAGGTGCACTCGACGGATCTCTCATCCTGTCACTTCTGTGTAGTTCTTTGGATGAACGCCGGGCAAAAAAAGACGCCTGTTTGTTCAGAGCCAGCCGCTTTGTGAACGTCCACCGAAGGTAACGCTCTGAAGGTAACGCTCTTTTACGGAGTAAAAGGCGACATTCGGTTCCTTACTAACGCGTCGGGCTACCATTTTTAGTTGGCCATAACGTTGCCATGGCGACGCCGCCGAGTACGAGTGCGGTGGTGATTAGCAGTCGAGTGGATACGGTTTCGTTTAAGAAAGTCATTCCGCCGATCGCGGCGATGGCGGGGACAGATAGCTGAGCGATGCTGGCTCGAGTTGCGGGAAGGTGCGGCAAGACTTTGTACCACAGCGTGTAACCCAGTCCTGATGTGATCGCGCCGGAAATGATCGCCAATAAAATCCCCTTGGTAGATGGTGGGTCTTCGGGCAAAAAGAAAAACAGTGGGATGCTGATCGCGACAATGTACATGGAAGCTTTGGCAAAGTTGCCGGCGGTTGCCAGTGCGGGCGATTCGGTTTGCCGGCCTGCCAGTGAATAGAGTGCCCAGCCGATGCCAGAGAGCACCATTAACACAACGCCGATCAAGTTCGGTGATGCCGCTGCGCCTGGACGTAGTAAAAAGAACAGTCCTAAACATGCTATGGTCATTCCTGCCCATTGCAATGATGACAAGCGTTCGCCGCTGCGCAGGCCCGATCCGATCATCACGATCTGTACCGTCGCAAATAAAATCAAAGCCCCGGTGCCGGCGTCCAATGACAGATAGGCGTACGAGAAAAAGAACACGTAGGCCAACAAGTAAATTGCCGACGTCCAACTGCCTGATGTAAGGGCGCGTTTTGGTTTGGCGATTAGCCCCAGCACCAACGCACCGGCCAACAGTCGAATGATGCTAAACGACAAAGAACCGATGCTGTCGGTCGACAAAGCCAGGCGAACAAGAATGCTGTTTCCAGCAAAGGCAATCATGATCAGTAAGGTCAACGCTGAAATGTACTTCATGGGCACGATGTTACTGATGGGGCGTTGGGTTGAATATAGGAGGTTCAAGATCAATGCGGTGGCGTTTGTTGGCGTGGCTTCTGGCGAAAACGCTAGCATCATTTGGCGGCAAGTGTTCCTCTGACGCGATTTTGAGCCAATTCGTGGCTGCAATTCAGTTTCATTCGGCCTAGAAGCGGTCGCGGGTCTTTTGATACAGTTCGCGACTTCATTGTTCGCCCTCTTAGCAATTTTACGCCGCCATGCTCGGACATTTTCGTCCGCGTGGGCTTTGTTGCCCGCCTCGAACTTCTTTCCTTCCTGCCTCGTGGTCTGGAAGCCGGGTTCGCTGCGCGGTTTGCGTGATGGTGTTGTTTAGTTTGTTGGTGGCAATTCCGACAGGCTACGGGCAGCGAATACAGCTTCGAAGAAAAACAATCCAAGACGATTCGGCGCTGGTTGAAGTCTCTAACCGATCCGACCCCATGCTCAAGTCGCGTTGGCCGTCGGTGTTGAGGAAAGAATATCTATCGCGTTCGCCGTTGGCGCGTCGAACTTGGGGGCCGTCGCAACGCGAAGAGCAACGACGGATTGTCAGTCGTCCGCGACTGGCCGAAGTGATCAAGTCGCGCGAATTTCCTTCGCTGGAATCCGAATGGCAGTCGATGTCGGTCGAGCAAGATACGGCGGCTTTGTTTCAGGTTTACGAGCAACTGCCCGATCGCCAATTCCGTGACGTGCCGCATGCGACGTTTGGAAACGTTGATTCGTTACCGGTGGCGGTGCGACAAAGCCAAGCCGATCAACAGTTGTTCTTTTATCTGGCCAATGCGTCGCCGTGGCGGTTGCGAGTTCATTTGCAACTGGACCAGAGCGTATCGAAGGAAACGGTAAAAGAAATTGAGTCGTTGTTGCAGTCGAAATCAAAATTTACCAGCAGTCCAGATAACCACAAAGGGTTGATCGTTGAGTTGGCGGCGTATGATCTGGTCGGCGGTACGGCCGCGGCGTTTGGGCCGATCGAGTCGTACACCTTTGAATACTTGGACGACGTGGCCTCAGATTTGCGTAAACGAGTGTTTGCATTGCAAGTCAAATTGCAACAGGCGCAGCAAGCCAAGTCGCTGCCGATGTTGTCCAATCCAGAATTCGTTGCCAGCGATTCGGTCAACGGTCCGATAGATGGATGGGAAATCGGCCAACAGCCGACCTCGCGATTCAAATTGCTTAACGATCTGAAAAAACAAACGTCGCCGGCAATCCAAAAAAACGATCCAACGGTTAGCTCTGACTTGAATCAGGTTCAGTCGTATTTGCAAGTACGTAGTGTTGCTGAAGAAACGACTTGGGTTCGTAGTCAGCCGATCAAGCCGACCGAAACTGGCCGGCTGTCGATTTCTGTTTGGCTGCGAATCCCTGATGGGGACGGAACCGACGTGCCGGAAATTCGCATGGCAATCGATGGCCGAACGCCGACGCAGGAGTATTATCGGTTTGGTGCGGTCGGGCGAGAGTCGGCTGAATCATCGGTTTCGCTGGCGGGCCAGTGGAAGCAGTTCGCGGTGCACTTCGAGGACCTGCCGGATAGCTTGACTGATTTAAGGATCGGTTTTGATGTGGTCGGCGAGGGCGTGGTTGATATTGGTCCAGTTGAATTGTTTGATCGTTGGTTTGACAATGGTGAAGCTAAGGCGGTCACGCAGTTGTTGGCAAGCGCCGATGCGATGCTGCGGCAACCAGCTCAGTTCGATCGTTGTCGTCGATTGTTGGAAGAGCACTGGGCGGTGTTTTTGGATGATCATTTTTCGCTCACTCCGGTTGTTAAGAATGCTCAGCAACCCGTACCGATGTTCAAGCCAAGTGCGGATGCTGCGGCAAATGTTGCCGAAGCTACGGTAGACAAAACCAAGGATGCAAAGCAAAAGCACGCCCCGTCAAAGGCAGGCCCGTCATTAAATCGGTAGTCTCAAAAACAGATTTGTTGGCGATCGTATCGGGAAAGAAACGTAGCGTCCTGGCGGGCGTGATGCGAGCGTGCTTAGGTTGTTTGACGCCGATGTATCGGGTGGCGGTCTGGTGGCGAAATCGAGCGTTCGATCGAGCGATTGCCGTCGATGACCAGAGCGTGGTGAAGCGAGCCGATGTGCCGGTGATTTCTGTGGGCAATTTAACTACCGGCGGGACCGGTAAGACTCCGTTGGTGGTTGCGGTGGCAAAGTTGTTGCGAAACCAATCCAAACGCGTGGCGTTGATCAGCCGAGGGTACGGTTCGGATCCGGACCAGCCTGGTCGCAACGATGAAGCGATGGAGTTGGAGCATCGTTTGCCGGATGTGCCGCACTTACAGGATCCCGATCGGGTGGCGATGTCAGCGATTGCTGTCGAAGAGCTTGAGTCGGAGGTGTTGTTGTTGGACGACGGATTTCAACATCGGCGGTTGCATCGCGATTTAGACATCGTCACGATCGACGCGACGAATCCGTTTGGTTACGGTCGGTTGTTGCCGCGAGGGTTGTTGCGCGAGCCGGTTGAGAGTTTGCGACGAGCGGATTGCGTGGTGGTGACGCGTTCGAACTTGGTCGAAGCTGCGACGCTGGATGGTTTGCTGCGGAAGCTTGAGCGATGGGTGGATGCTGGGAAAGTCGTGGTCACCGAGATGAAGCTGGTGGAGGCGATTAGCGCTTCGGGGGATGTGAAACCACTGGAGGCGTTGTTGGGTCAGCCGACGTTTTTGTTTTCGGCGATTGGAAATCCGGCTGGTTTTGAACAAACGTTGTTGAAGCAATCGGCGAACTTGGTTGGTCATGAGGTGTTTGCCGATCACCACCGTTTTGATCGACAAGATTTTGAACGCATTGGTGAACTGGCCGTGCAAGCGGGGGCGAAGCAGATCGTTTGTACTCACAAGGACTTGGTAAAGGTTGGCGTGGATCGAGTTGCTGGCTTGCCAGTGTACGCGGCTTTGATTGAGGTTGAGTTTACGGCAGGGTTGGCGGGGTTTGAGGACGCGTTGGCGCGGGTGTTGTGAGACGGTTTCTGAATTTGCGTTGCGTCGCCGCTTGCGAAAACCGGCGATCGCCCAAAACGGTTCAATTCAATATTCGAATGCGCTGGATGAATTCACAAGCGAACTGCCATAAAAAAAGCCAGCGACCTTGGGATGGATCGCTGGCTTATCAAATGCCGCTGGCTTTATTGAATGCCGGCGGCTTATTTTTTACCGAGTGCCTGAGCCGCCGCCGAAATTGCTGCCGGGGATGACTGGTGCCGGTGAAAATCCGTTTCCTTGCAACTGACCAGTCGCTGGGCCCAACGACTGTTGGAGCTGGCCTTGGGTGTTACCCACGGCCGCTTGACCTAGGCCTTGCAGAGTACTGTTGACGGATTCGTTCGGGTAGAACGTGTTCTCGGAGAACGAGTCCAAACGGTCGATGCTGTCGCGAAGCGTTTTGCCCATTTCACGTACGAAACGTCCTTGGCCAAAGCCGCCAGGATAGGCTTGGCAACCCATCGTTTGCCATTGCTCGAACGTAATTCCTTTGGTTCGGCAAGCAGACTCGAGGTATTTTTTTCGGCACTCATTGCAACCGCCGGCTTGGTTGTTGCAATTTTGGCACCCCGTACCGTTGTACTGCTTGGTGGGTGCTGCGGGTCGACGTGGTGCAGCGATGTTGCGGCGATAAGCCACTTCGGTTGCGTAGTCATTCAACCAGCCAACCGTTTCGGATGGAATCAAAGTAAAGTCGATCGTGTCTGAATCGGCAGCTTCGTCGCCGACGGTGATTCCGATCAAGCCAACTCCATCAACTCCAGCGGCCAGCACACCGTAGGTGCCGTTAGGGACTTGTTCGAATTCGAATACGCCGTAGCTGTCAGCGGCGGTTGCTGCGACCACGCTATTGTTTTCTAGCAGCAAGACTTTGGTTGAACGGAGATCTACGGGACGACCACTGATCGAATTGAGTTGGTGGACGCGACCGACGATGCGATCGTCATCGGTTCGAGTTACGGTGTGGCTCGAAATCGAAGTCGCGGGAGTGTTTTCGGGCGGGTTGTTGAAGAGTCCCAGAGAACCGTAAAGTGCTGGGGCATTCTTTGCCCCTTCGCCTTCGGAGTATTTTCCGAACACGCGGAACCCAACTTGTGGAGAGTAGTGGCGAATCCAATCGGTGTTGATGGTTGTTTGGTTTTGAAAAGCCGTAACCCGAATGCTGTTGGGCGGGATGTTGTCGGTTGCTCGTTCGTTGTTTGCGAGGACGTGCAATCCAAATGTAAACAGTCCTTGCTCGCCCCAACCCGTCAAAGCGTAGGCGCCTTGGCGAACGTTGTTGAATACAAATCGGCCTTCTTCGTTGACCGTGGTTTGTTTAACAAGCCGTCCCATGTGCATTAAGAAAACGTTCATGTTGTCCGAACTCGCATTGCCGGTTGCAACGACTTGCCCTTCGAAACGACCGTTGGCGTCCACCATGACCCAGTTGCCGCGCAATGAGTTTTCAACTCGATCGCCAGTTGAATCGGTTGAAGCTGATTCCCAACCTGCGAACTGCGAATTGACGGAGATGCGTTGATCGCTTTGGGGCGCGAGGTCCTTTGGCGGATTGAACGGCTTGAGCGGCAACCGTCCTCGTGAGCCCGGGCGAATAAGTGGGACGTCATCAGAATCTTCGGGTTGCTCAGGCGAATCGTCCGGCGTAGGTCGCGGGCGAAGTGGAATCGTAAGGTCTTGTTGCAGCGCCGCCGCACCAGCTGTAGCAGCCATCCCAAGAGAGGCCGCACCAGCAACAAGAATTGGGTAGATGTCTCGGATGTTCATAACAGCTGATCTGGGTTTGACGACGTGGAAAAGTTCGGATGCTGGTTCGACATCCGTTCACTCATGCAATCGGAATAACTGCCACCTGATGCGACTCGGATTTGGGTTTACGGGACGAAAGTTCATAGAGCCGGTCGGCTTGGCGCAGCCCCAACTGTCATTTCGGATTTGCGGCTGGGCTGCATTGTCCGGCATGTGACTACCATCTGGCTTAGTGGCGATCGCGAAGAATTTGCCGGTTGGCGAAAGCTTGAGTTCTGTTCTGATTGGCAGGAGCGGAGTCACGCCGCAGACCACAGGGGGAGTCTCGGTGGCACGAGTTGCTTTCTCTTCACTCTCTTTGCTGTCTTTACTGTCTTTACTTTCTTTGCCTTCTGTACTTTCTTTGCCTTCTTCCCTTCCCGGTCGCTTGCCGATACGATCAAAGCTGTTTTTGAAATTGAAGGGATCGAATTTCGGTCCGATAAACGTAGAGGATTTAACGCTGTGGATTTTGGTATGAACGCTCGAAAAAATGGTTCGCTCGTAACGGCGATTTTAGCTCTAACACTGGCCTTTGTGTTTTCGGTTCAAGCACAAGAAAACAAGGGAGCAGGCCAGCGAACACTCGAACAGTGCCAGCAGGCGTGGACGGAGTTGTCTGCCGATTTCAAAAAGGTCGAAGAGCGAATTGGTGCCGGGGGTGACGACGCAGCTGCGGCTCGTCGAGAGTTCACGCAGTTGGCGAGCAAGGCTAAAGCGCTTGTTAAAGAATTGGAAGTTGCTGCCAAAGCAGAATTAGAAAAAGACCGATCGTCGTCGGCTGCGTTGCGAGCGTTAATGGGCCGGGCGTTGCAAGCGGCGGGCAAAGACGAGGACTGGAAGACGCTGAAGCTGGGCGATTATTTGATCCAAAAAGGCATTAGCCCCAAGTACTTCGAAGTCGCGGCTAAAACTGAGTCGCTGACGATTAAGCAGAAACAAGTGTTCGATGAGTTGTTGATTCGACAAGCTGAGGCGCTCAAGAACGATTTGCCGCGAGTTGAATTGAAGACCACCAAAGGCACTTTAGTGGTGGAGCTGTTTGAAAATGAAGCACCGGGGACGGTTGGGAACTTCGTGTTCTTGGTCGAAAATGGATATTTCAATGACATGTTGTTTCATCGCGTGATCGAAGGCTTCATGGCTCAGTCCGGCGGTTTCAAACTTGATACCGATGGTGAACAGCGCGGTGGCGAAGGGCCGGGGTACGAAATCAAGTGTGAGTGCTACGAGCCGAATGCTCGAAAGCACTTCACCGGGGCGTTGAGCATGGCTAAGAAACCTGGTGAACGCGATTCGGGTGGCAGTGAGTTTTTTGTGACGCTCGAGCGAACCGATTTCTTGGATGGCGAACACACTGTCTTTGGCCGAGTGCTATCGGGTTATGAGTTGTTCGAGAATCTTGAGCGGACGCATTTGAACGATCAGTACGGTCGAGAGGAAGAGATCGAAGGGGTTTTGAAAGACAAGATTTTGAGCGCTAAAGTGATTCGCAAGCGGGGGCATAAGTACAAGCCCGCTCGCGTGAAGGAAGACGAAGCTTCAGCGGACGAACAAACGCCAGACGTGGAAACACCGCCAGCGGATGCTGAAGCGGCCGACGGCGGTCCAGGTTTGAGCTCGCCAGGGTAGTTTCAGGGTGCAGTTGCGGTTTGAAAGCTTACTGAGGCACCAGGGGGCAGTAGGTTAGGTGGCAGATGCCGAACTGCAATCCGAACACAGCCCCGTTGGGACGATTGTCGTGGCATGCCAATCGATCGGTGCCCCCACGGCGCGGAAGATCAGCTTTCTGGGGTGGGTTGGTTGATCGATATTGATTCGCCGGACCGGTCGCAAGATTGTAAAAGTGTGGGTGGCAGCCGAAATCCCAACGTTAGATTGCTGTTGGTCGTACACTCGTTATAGGTCGTTGGCGGTTAATTATCGCATCTGAATGGCATCGCGCACACGCAGGCTTTGGTTGCTGGAAAACGGTTGCATCGAGCCTTCTTAAGCTGGCTGAATACACGACCGCGATTCGCTACAATGAAACGTTCGGTGGCATCGTGCTTCGGCGAGCGTTCTAAAACGTCGCGGCTTGGAAGCGGACATCGCTTCGATTCAGATTTTTAAAATGTTTAAGGCCAGATCATGAGCTCTAGGAAAAACAACTTCCGCGTCGCGTTGCTGGGCATCGCGTTCAGCTTTTTGGGCACTGCTGCAAATTCAGTTGTTGCCGACGATGGGGCCGAACCAGTCGATCGGCCGAACGTGTTGTTTATTTTTTCTGACGATCATGCGGTCAACGCGATCTCGTCTTACGGCGGCCCGTTGGCCAAAGCCGCTCCCACGCCCAATATTGATCGGCTGGCCAAAGAAGGTGCTTTGTTTCAAAACTCGTTCTGCGCCAATTCGATTTGCGGTCCGTCGCGGGCTTGTATTTTGACCGGTAAGCATAGCCACAAAAACGGCTACATGCGAAACGATCGCAATGGTTTCAATCAAAACCAATGGACCTTCGTAAAGGAGCTGAAGAAGGTTAACTATCAATCGGCAGTGATCGGCAAGTGGCATTTGAAGTCCGATCCGGTTGCCTTTGATCACTGGGAGGTTTTGCCCGGGCAAGGTACCTACTACAACCCCGTCTTTAAGCAGATGGATGGAACGACCAAGAAGTTTGAGGGCTACGCGACTGATTTGACGACTGAAAAATCTGTCGCTTGGTTGGAACAACGTGATAAGGACAGGCCGTTCTTTTTGATGTGCCAACACAAAGCGCCGCATCGCACCTTCGCCCCGGCGCTGCGGCATTTGGGAGCGTTGGATGGCGTGGATATTCCCGAGCCGGAAACGCTTTTCGATAACTACCAGAATCGATCGAGGACGTTGGCAACCAATGAAATGGAAGTCGATCGACATTTGACATGGGCTTACGATTTGAAGCTTCGCGACGATGAACTCGACGGGGTGGAGTTGCCTTCATTCCGCAATTATGGAACGCCAGAGTACAGGCGGATGACGGACAAACAGAAAATGGCTTGGGATGCTTACTTCGGTCCTAAGAACAAACAGTTCATCGCTGATTACAAAGCTGGGGAAATCGACGATGTGAAATTGGTTCAGTGGAAGTACCAACGCTATATCCAAAATTATCTTGAGACTGTCAAATCCGTCGATGACAGCGTCGGTCGTTTGCTAAAGTACCTGGATGACAATGGCTTGGCTGAAAACACGATCGTGATTTACTCGTCGGATCAAGGTTTTTATTTGGGCGAGCACGGTTGGTTTGACAAGCGTTGGATGTTTGAGGAGTCTTTCAAGATGCCGTTTGTGATCCGCTGGCCGGGTAAGATCCAGCCGGGAGGGCGACCGGAAGCGTTGATCCAGAATATCGATTACGCGCCGACGTTTTTGGATGTCGCGGGTTTGAAAGCGCCGGAGGAGGTCCAGGGCGAATCATTGTTGCCGGTGCTGTTGGATAGTTCGAAGAAGGTTCGCGATTCGTTGTACTACGCCTATTACGAGGTTGGTGAGCACGCCGTACCGCAGCATTTTGGGGTGCGAACTAAAACGCACAAACTGTTTTATTTGCCAGCAACCGACGAGTGGCAGATGTTTGATTTGGTGAACGATCCAAACGAAATGACGAATGTTTACAATCAGCCCAATTACTCAGATGTGAGCAACGAACTAAGAGACGAATACGATCGGCTTCGTAAGGTTTACGATGCCCCGGAGATTCAGAAACTGGTCCCAGCAGGTTAGTCTGCCTGCCAGAAATGTTCACGTTGCCCTTCCATGACTCCCGCCATTCCTTCTTTTAACGATTTGAAAATCATGAAAACACAATCAACAGGTTTGGTGTTTTGTTTGCTGGCCACGTTTTTTTTGTCAGCAACTTTGTTGCAGGCTCAAACAGAATCGCTGCCCAATGTGATCGTTGTGCTGGCGGATGACTTGGGGTACGGCGATGTGCAGCCGACGGGTGTTAACTGTAAAATCAAAACGCCTAACTTGATGACGATGGCCGGTGAAGGTTTGACTTTCACGGACGCGCATACGCCCAGCGCGGTTTGTACGCCGACGCGATACGGTTTGTTAACCGGTCGTTACAATTGGCGCTCACGGTTGGCTCGAGGCGTGCTGCGGGGTTACAGCAAGCACTTAATCCCCGCCGAACGTGCGACAGTCGGACACTTGATGCGCAAGGCTGGTTACAACACGCAGATGATCGGCAAGTGGCATCTCGGTTGGGACTGGGCGATGCTGCCCGAGGATTCTGCCGATGGCCAGGCTCAGGAGGCCAATCCGAATCCGAAACAGAAACGAAATGCAAACGTTGATTTCACTAAGCCAGTTTTGAACGGCCCGGATATTAATGGCTTCGATGGCTACTACGGTCACTGTGGGTCTTTGGATATGGCTCCTTACGTGTGGGTCGATACCGGTGAGGTTACGGCTCAGCCAAATCGCACCGAAGAGGTAACCAACGCGGAGGATCCGTACGGTTGGTATCGTAAAGGACCTGTGGGCGCCGATTTTGTGATTGACGAAGTGCTGCCTCATCTGTTTCAAAAGAGCATCTCGCACATCAAGGATCGGGCTCCGTTGGCCAAGCAAGGCAAGCCGTTTTTTTTGTACTTGCCGTTGCCAGCACCGCACACGCCGATCGTTCCAGTGGCTCCTTTTAAAGATGCTAGTGGCATGAATCCGTATGCTGATTTTGTGATGCAAGTCGATCACCACATGGGCGAATTATTCGCTTCGTTAAAAGAAGCTGGGATCGACGACAACACGATCGTGATCTTTACGAGCGACAATGGTTGTTCTCCTCAAGCTAACTTTGAGGTGCTTGAAAAGTTTGGCCACGACCCAAGCGGTGGTTTCCGCGGGCATAAAGCGGATATCTTCGAAGGTGGTCACCGTGTGCCGTTCATGGTTCGCTGGCCAAGTAAGATCAAGGGCGGCCAAAAAACAAATGCGCTGACGTGTTTGACGGATGTCTATTCGACGTTGCGTGAGTTGACCGGTCAGCCCAAAGAAGACGATGGCGGTGAAGACTCGTTTAGCTTGATGAGCGTCTTCAAGGGAGCGGCTGAATCGGAACGGAAGTCGCTCGTTAGCCACTCGATCGGCGGTCAGTTTTCGATTCGCGAAGGCGATTGGAAGTTATGTGTCTGTGCCGGCAGCGGTGGTTGGAGCAGCCCCAATGAGAATGAAGCGAAGAAGCAAGGCTTGCCTAGGATGCAGTTGTTTAACTTGAAGGCGGATCGCCAAGAGGAAAGCAATTTAGTGGCCGAGTATCCGGAGAGGGTTGAGGCTTTGCTGGGGCTGTTGGGCGAGCAAGTGAAAGATGGTCGTTGCACGCCTGGTAATCCAGTTCCGAATGATCGCAAAGTTAAGTTCAGGCCTGCGTCTACAGCGATGCCGGCCAAGTAGGTCGGTCGGTAAGCGGTGGCAGGCTTTCAAGCCTGGGAGTTGTTGAGACTGTCCGGTGTCTGGGGGTAGCTTGACCGCGGCGAGGCAGTCAAATATTAGGCAGGCGCTATAAATGGTAGGCCGACGCGTTAGCGAGGAATTTTAGCGGTTCCTCGCAAACGGGCTGGTTGATCTAGCATGTTTTGGCGCAGCAAAAAATGCGGAGGAGGGCTTCCAGCCTGTCTTACTGGCTGCCCCCATGCAAATGACAGGCTGGAAGCCCATCACCACAAGTTCCTCGCGAACGCGTTGGGTTACCAGAGCCTCCAGCCTACATTGATTTTGGCCGATGCCCCATTTTCACAAAAGTTCGCAAACCGTTTTAACATTGTTTAGCAATATTCAAAATCGTTATGATGAATCGACAGAGACCTATGAGTTCCAAATCTGAACAAGCCGAACAGATGCGGCGGTCGATTGTTTTGCACAAGTTCAAGTGTTTGTTGGCGTTTTGCGTTGTCGTTGTTGGTGGGTGGGTCGTTGGCGGCGATCTGGCGGCTCAGAGTTCAAAGTCTTTGACCGAGCAAATCGATTGGCAAAAAATACTTGCCGAACACGATTTAGTTTGGCAACGATTTCCGAAAGCTTGGTTCGAAGCTCCGTTTTTTGGTAACGGCGAACAGGGGACCTTGCTGCGGCAACTAAACAAAAAAACGCTGCGTTGGGACGTTGGCTGTTCGGCAGCACATGACCATCGCCCGCCCGAGCAAGACGATCTGACGGAAAAGAATGTTGTCGTGCTCAATCGCGGTCGGCACACGATTGGCTATTTGAAGTTAACCACTCCCGTGGACCTGTCGTCCTGTGATGCTCGGGTTTCACTCTGGGACGCCGAGGGCACTGGCACGTTTGCTTCAGCCAGTCGCGGTGGCAAGCTAACTTGGAAAACGATTGTCCATGCCACTGAACCGGTGATGTATTTTGAGTTCACCGCCGAAGGAGATTTGGCTGGGGCAGATTTTGTTTACGTACCTGAAGCGGCCCAAAGTCCCCGAGCAGTCCGCGCGAAGACGCCTCGCAAACCCGCGCACCCGGCAGCCAAAGTGGGATCGGTCGGTGAGGTGCAGACCGCGGTGCACAACTTGGTTGCCGGCGGGCAAACGGCTGTCGCTTGGCACAAGAAACGCTCCGGCAAAACGACTCAACTTTGGCTGAGCGTGCAGCATAGCTACCCGGGTGCCGATGCGGTTAAGTTAGCCGTGGCGGCGGTTGAGAAAGCGTCCAGTGCCAATCAAAAGAACTGGGTTCAGCAACACCGCGATTGGTGGCACGAGTATTACCCGGCCAGTTACATTTCGACGGGCGATCCGTATTGGGATTCGTTTTATTGGATTCAGCAGTACAAGCTGGCTTGTGCGACGCGTGAAAAAGGTTGGGTGATCGACAATCAAGGACCATGGTTGCAACCGACCGCTTGGAACGCTGGTTGGTGGAATTTGAACGTGCAGCTTTCTCACACGGGAGTCTATCAGGCTAACCGCCGAGGCATGGGGTCGGCGTTGAGCCATCGATTGGATATCAATCGTGAGAGTTTGGCGTTGAACGTGGCCGAGCCATATCGATCGGATTCGTATGGGATGGGCCGGACAGCATCGGGTTGGGATTTCCGCGGGTATGCAGGGCAGCCCGGTGGTCGGGAGCCGATGGACGGCAACATCAGTCGAGAAATGGCGAACTTGTTGTGGGCGATGCACAACGTGGATGTCGAGTATCGATATTGGGTGGACGAGCAACTTCGCGACGATGTGTTGTATCCGTTGTTGGTGCGAGCGGTGAACTACTATCGGCATTTTTTGGTAAAGGAAAAAGATGGTCGCTATCATCTGCCGCAGACTTACAGTCCTGAATATCGAAAGGCGAAAGACTGTGCTTACGATATCGATTTTTTGCGGTGGGGGGTAAGCCGGTTGATCGAACTGGCTGAAGAAAAGAAGCTCAGCAACCGAGATGAACCGCTGTTGAAGGTTTGGAAAGATTTAGAAAAGAACTTGGTCGCCGCACATGTCGGTCCCAAGGGGCGGATGATTGGCAAAGATGTTCCGCTCTCGGGCGGGCATCGGCACTGGTCGCACTTGATGGCGGTTTACCCGCTGCGAACGTTGACGCCGGAGGCGGATGCTGATCGTAAGCTGATTCAGCAGAGCGTCGATCATTGGCATAGTTTTGGTCGTGGGGTTGCGGGGTACGCGTTTACGGCGGCTTCATGCATGGAGTCGATGTTGGGCGATGGCGAGCAAGCGTTGGTTTATTTGGAACAGTTGAAGTCGTATTTGAAGCCGAACACGTTTTATTCGGAGATCGGTTTGCCGGTGATGGAGACTCCGTTGCATGGCGCTACTGCGATGCAAGAAATGATGTTGCAGAGCTGGGGTGGTCGGTTGCGAGTGTTTCCGGCGGTGCCCCCCCAATGGCCGCACGTGCAGTTCGCTCAGCTTCGCGGCGTGGGTGCGTTTTTGGTCAGCGGCGATTACGCGGAAGGCGAAGCGAAGTGGGTTTTGGTGCAAGCCGAACGCTCGGGGCAGATCGAAGTCGATCCGCAGATGGAAAACGCAGCCTGGGCCGCCTCGGGGCAGGCGACGGTTGAGAAGTTGGAATCTGGCGTTTATCAAATCAAAACCAAGCCGGGTGATTCGGTGTTGTTTTGGCCGAAAGGTTCAGCGAAGCCAGAACTGGATTTGAAGCCAGTCAAGCGTCGCGGCAAGGCGTATCGCTTTGGTTTGCCTAAAGTGAGCAGGTAGAATACCGTATGCCATGTAAGGCAATATGCCGAGTCGATCAGAAATGCATAGTCGCCCTTCACTCCGTGAAAGTAGCGTTACCTTCGGTGGACGCTCGCAAAGCGGTTGGCTCTGAATAAACAGTCGTTGTTTAGGCTGGCGTTTATGCAAAGAGCAGCACAGGAATGACTGCCAGAGAGATTTGTCGAGTGCACCCTAGCTTGGTAGAAATGCGATCCTGATTGTTCTTCCATGCAAACGCTTCTTTCACGGAGTGAAAGGCGACTATCTGCGCATGACTAAATCAACAGACCCTAACGCGTCGGGCTACCATTGGTAATGGTCTTGCTAGTTTGTAAAACTGATTCGCCTGGGCGTTGATCAAGTCGAGGTTGTCGCGCCACTGCCGGTTCGTCGTTAAACTTAGCACTGCTTGTTCGATCGCTTGGCTGCCAGTGGCGTACTGATTAGCAACGCTCACTGCCCTGCTGCGTCTTGCAATCCATCGCGGACGGCGATCATGACCGGCATGCCTTGCTACAAAACCGGGCTCTACGACAACCGGCAGCGGATACGGAACAAACTACCCGATGCCAAGATCATGCCGAAGTACTTTTCACGAAACGAATACTGGTCGGCAGGCTCGGGGAAGTTGTTGCATTGCTACTCGGCTACTTCGTTGTAGGCAATGAAGAAGCCCGGGCGATGATCGTTGCTTAGGGGGATGGCTTTAATCACGTAGGCGAAGCAGGTCAAGCAAAGAAGCAATGTGCCTGCGTTCGCAATGCTTGCCGGGCTACTCAAAGCTCACGCAGGCGGCTTCGGTGGTGCTTCGCAGGTAGATCTTTCCCTCGTGGATTGAAGGCGTTGACCAGGCTTTTCCTTGGAGGACTTTGTTGCGCGAAAGTTCGGTGTACTTGTCAGGGGAAGCCTGCACGATGACTAGGTCGCCGGTGTCGGTGAGGGCGACAAGTTTATCGTTGACCAGCGTGCAGTTGCCGGGGCCGTAGTCGTTTTGCGACCATTTGATTTCGCCCGATAACGGATCAACACACTGGATTGGTCCTCGCCCGTATTTTTTGAAGCTGAACATCCCGTACAGGTGACCTTCGTAATAAACCGGAGTGCTCCAGTGGTTCATTAAGCGGTTGGGTTTTTTCCAGAGAAGTTCGGCTTGGTTGTCTTTGACTTTGAATAACTTTGCGCCGACGCCGTAGCCCGCGGATCCATAAACGTGGTTGCCAAATACAACCGGCGAGGCGGCGGTTGAAGTCCGATAGTCAAACTTGTTTCGCCACAGTTCGGTGCCGTCTTCCGGGTTCAAGGCAATCATGCCCGACTGCATGAAGAAAATGATCTGTGGTTGGCCATCGATCGAAGTTAAGGTTGGCATCGCATGGGTCATTTTTTCGCTGCCGGTTTTCCAGATGATTTCTCCGGACTTTTTGTTGAAGGCCAGCATCGCTTGATCCGCTCCACCGCCACAGACGTAAACACGGTTGTCGTCGACGACGGGGCTGATCGCGTTTTGCCATTTGATGTTTTTTCCGTCAAAGTCCGTTTTGATGTTGTGACGCCAAACTTCGTTTCCGGTGTCGAGTTTCAGGCAAACAAGATTCATGTGGGCGTCGTAGACGTAAACCATCCCATCGTTAATGGTGGGAGTCGATCGCGGGCCATCACCGCCTTTGTTGCCTCGTGCTCCCGCTGCGCCACCGCCGTCGTATTTGTTGGAGCCGAGTTTAGTTCGCCAGAGTTCTTGGCCGTTTGTGCTGTCGAGGGCGATGCAGACTTCTTGTTCGTTTTCAGATACGAGCGTGAGTGCTTTGTTTTGGGCGAGCGAAAACGAACTGAACCCTGAGCCGGCGGGGACTTTCCAGTGGACTTTCAGTTTGCCTGTCAAAGCCAGATCACCGGTGACTGTGCCGTCTCGATTTGGCCCGCGGTAGCTGTTCCACTGCTGGGCGTGGGCGGATGCAAGCCCGAGGCATAGAACGATAGATGTTGTTAGGCATAGATGGCGTAGGTTCATTCGTGGCTCCAAAGCGTGATTTTAGTGAGCGGATTATATCAAATGAGTTTTACGTCGTACGGATAAGCCCTGTTTTGTTTTGTTGTAATTGGAGCATTATAAAAATAGCCACGATTACTGTATGGTAATCGTGGCTAGTGCAGGTTTCTTCGCCTGATGAGTTTGAGGAATTACTCAGTCACAATCGTAGGCAAGTTGTTAGCGATTTCTGCAAAAATGGCTGGCAACTCACTTGGAATGTCGGTGTGGTAGTGATTGCCTTTACCATGTTCAGCAACAGCCTGCATGGCCGCTCGTCCGCTAGAGGTTACAGCTGGTGTGAAGGTGATGGTGTGGACAAGTACATCTGCGTTGGCAATGTGCTGTTGGGCGACGGTGACGGTGCGTAGTGACCTAGAGCATCGTTAAGTTCCGTCAGCGAAATTTTGTTGCGAGTCGCGACTGGAATTTGTGTCTCAGAGAAAATACGTTTGGGTGCGTAGTTGTCAGCAACGTCCAACGAGATTTCCCAAAACGTTGTGTTGTAGTTTGGTATTGGCCAACTGGAGATAAGATAGATTGATTGCCATCGAGCAGAGGATCAACAGCACCGGAAAAAGTATGGCGAATAACGGGATCACTGCCCCGCGGCGTTGACGAGTGTGGCTTGGCATTTTTTCCCAATTCGGTTGACTCTAAGTTGTGATTTTCGAAGTGATAAAACTGTTCAATCAGTATTTGTTAAATAACGGTATTGCTAATTCGCCTAGACGAGAATGCAAAAGAAAAGTTGGTAATTCCCAGTAGTATTTGGAGGCGGGGTGGCCGTTACAGTTCGATCACCAAGCTGGAATGGTTGCAAGCCAAATAATCCTCCATACCGTGATGAGTTGGACGTTTCGGTGCTTGTCAGCACTAGGCCGACCGGTATACTGACGCTCGCGTGTTGGTGACCTGTCGCAATTCGGCGGTGGGTTAAAGGGAATCCAGTGAGAACCTGGAACGGCCCCGCCGCTGTAACCGATTTTTCTCGTTTCATTCTTTAGCCATTGCTGCTGAATCTGAATTCAAAGGAAACTGCCTCAAAGGCGGGTGCTTTTGAAACCAGTGTTTGCTCGAAAAAGCGAATGCTCGATCCAGTGGTGAGAAGGCGAAACGAGTGACCCATCATCAGTTTTGATTGGGTCTTGTCGGGAGTCAGAATACCTGCCAATAACGCCTGTCTGCCGGTTCTGCGAGGGACGAACCCAAGACCTGAGAGCGAAATGAATATTTCCCAATTTTTGGTTTTGCGCCCCCGTTGCGCTTGTCGTCGGAAGCTTGCGAGGCATCCCGGTTTTACGTTGGTAGAGCTGCTGGTCGTGATCGCAATCATCGGCATTTTGATCGGGATGTTATTGCCAGCGGTGCAAGTGGTCCGCGAGGCGGCGCGGCGGACGCAGTGTGCCAACCATCTGAAGCAGATTGGCCTGGC
>JALZWN010000110.1 GCA_023300235.1 Mariniblastus sp. | reverse complement strand
AAAACTGCTCACTAACGTGAACGAATCCCATGCAAGAAGCTAAGGCGTGGCGAAAAGCCGAATAGGAATACGATGTAATTGGCCAAAATCTCCCTAAGAGCCGATTCGAAAGCCTGGCCAAATCCATTGCTACTCTTTGTTCGCCGTTTCTGTTTTGCCGGCTTTCCAGATGCGGTAACGGACTTCGCCATCTTTGGGAACATAAACCACGATCGGTACGCGACTGTTATACGGGATCATCATCGATGGGGCGGCGACGAACTTCTCGACTTTGGGCGTGCCCGGTGGCACGCCCATTCTGGTTGATCCAGATTGGCCGAACTTGTCCAACTGATAAAATGTAAATCCCCAGCCCTTCAACGGCTTGGCCTCGACTTTTCCGCCAACAAAAGTTTGATTGACACCGTCGGTAATCATCTTTTTCCCGACAAAGAGTTCGACTTTGAAATCATTGTCCACACCTCGCTCTTTATTCGGCAGCTTGATTACATAACGTACCATTCCATCCTTCGCGGCTGGAAATGCTTTCAGGTATTTGTCGTCATCTGCGTTGGTGTTCATATTGAATAGGATTGGGAAGAAGACAGCCAGGAAGAATATCTTTTGGATCATCGTTTAGATTCTCTTAACAGGACAAGTTGGGGCTTGAAATTTTGAACGGTCTCCGGCATTCGATTCGAGTGACCGATTCGATGTGCAATGTTTGACCGCAATGCTGTCGCTTATGAAAAATCTCCGAGCGTACTACTCGTTCCAATCAGCGATTTCAACGCCTTCGGGCCCCTTGCCCGCGACTGGATTGTTCCTCAGCGACGCCACATAAGCGGCGGTCAGCACGATCTGATTGCGATGGAGACGGTTTTTCCAAGCCGGCATGGTTCCGTTGCCCGCGCCATTATTGAGAACGTTGGCAATGCCTTCGACCGAGCGGACGTGTTTCCAATGATCGTCGGTCAGGTTCGGTCCGACCAAACCACCACCGTCAGCGCTGTGGCAAGTCGCGCAGTTGGCTTGGTAAGTCGCTTTGCCGACGGCGAGCCATTCCGGTTTTTCGTTTAAGTATTCAAGAATCGTTTGTCGGTCCGCAGTAAGGACGCCAATCTCTTTAAAACGAACCTCCATCATTTCGCCTAGATGACTGCTATATTGGTCGTGAACCGATCTGCCAGGCATTCCGCCATGAAAAAACAGCATGTAAACCGGAGCAAACAAGACCGAGGCGACAAACAAAATTTTCCACCACGTCGGCACCCGATTGTCGTTCGTGCGAATCCCGTCAGGGGCATGGTCAAGGATGTTGGCGTTTTGGTCGCTGGATAAATCTGAGGAACCGGTCATGGTAGCGTTTGAATTCTTGTTCATTTGGATGCCTCCTGATCGACATTACCTTGAGCGTTTTTCTCTACGGCCTGATCGGTGTCGCTTGCTTCGAGTGGTTGGGGCAACTGAAGATACTTAAACAAACTCCGCACCTCGTCTGGCTTCAGCGTATCGAGTTGCCCTGCTGGCATCAGCGACAGCTTTGATGTTTTTCGTTCTTCGATATCATCCTGATAGATTTCAACCCGCTTTTGATCCGGCGTCAACAAAACCAAAATCTCGTCGTCTTCGGATTCAATCACACCCGTCACCACGATCTCGTCAATCGTCAAAACGACTTCAGTCCGATAGGCCTCGATAATCTCTCGACTTGGAGCGACGATGTTATCGAGCAAGTAATCGCGATTCCAGCGGTTGGTTCCGGTTAACGAGGGACCAATTTGCCCGCCGGCATCGAACAACTGGTGGCACTTCCCGCAAGTGTCGGCGTAGACTCGTTTGCCGTCAATCACGTCGGCAGCCATGATCGAATCGTAAGTCAGCATTTGGCTGTACTTGTCCCACACCTGTTGTTGTTCAGGCGTGTAGGGCGCTCGTTCAGGCAACGCTTCTTCGGTCGCCAGTATATCGGTTCCCAGTCGTTGAAGATAAGCGATCAAAGCAACCACTTGAGTCTCGTCCACGCCGATCATTTCCCCGTCGGTTGCTTCAACCGTTATCGGTCCGCCGATCTGAGCAAGTTCCCAAGCGATACGGCGAGCCTGCGATCGGGTAGCTGTTTTGGTCGTACTATTCGCTGCGGCTTTGGCTGCGTCTGCGGTTTGTTCGGATTCTTGTTCGTTAGCTTGGTTGAACTTTGCGTCGGCGTTGAAGCGTTCGATTACGGAGGCGAAATCTAGTTTCGTTGCAATCAGATGTGCAAACGAAGGCATCACACTATCCGCAGTTTTTTCACGAGGATCATTGAAGTGCTGAAAATGCCACAAACCAGTTCGCTTACCACCTTCGCGAGACAAGTCCGGCCCGATACGGCGATCGCCCCAGAGGCTCGGCCGGTCAAACGCGAACTCGCCGCCTTGCGAGTAACCACCGTAGCGTTCGGTGTCTGCTAACAACGGACGAATCTGCTGCGAGTGGCAATTGATGCATCCTTCTGCGATATAGATATCCCGACCGGCCAACTCCAGCGGCGAATAAGCTTTTACGGTCTCGATCGTTGGCGAGTTTCCAGGCATTAAAAAATTCGGTAACAACGTGGCCGCCGAACCAACTGCAATCGCGATTGTCGTCCAAACAACCAACCGCATCGGACGCCGTTCGAATGACCGATGCCAAGTTGCTTGTTGCCAGACGTCAAGTTTGTGGCCGATATTCAAAACCCCGGCGATGCTAGATTCCGCTGTCACTGGTTCTTCAGTAAAGTCCTTCGCGAGCGGTGCCGCTTCGACAATTGGGGCTTCGAATTGGCTCGGACGGCTTTGCCAAGTTTTGAGTAGGTTTACCGCCAGCAATGCAACGCCGAACGCGTAAAGCAAACCGCTAACAAAACACAGCCAACGCATTGAATGGACAGCCGTGACTGTTTCAATAAATTCAACGTGAGCGAGATAGCCATCTGCGTTGAACTGATGCCACATCTGGCTTTGTGTGAAACCAGCGACATGAGCAATGACGACGTACAGCACGACTCCAGTCGTGGCCACCAAAAAGTGAAGCGACGCGAGATTGGGGTTCCAGAGCTTGGTTTGGAAAACTTTCGGTGTCAACCAATACAACATTCCGAACGCCATGAACCCAACCCAGCCGAGTGCGCCCAACTGGAGGCTTGCATCGGACCAGTCGGTGTACTGCGTGACGGCGCTGAGCGTTTTTGTGGATAGCAACGATCGTTCAAAAGCGGCGATTCCGAAGAACACCAGCCCGGCAGCGAAAAACTTAATCGTTGGTTCCGAGCTTACTTTGCTCCACGCACCTCGCAGCGTCGACAGCCCGTTGATCGCACCGGCCCAACTTGGCATCAGCAGCATTAACGAAAACACCAACCCCAACGACGACATCCAGCTTGCAATGGACGTGTAGTTCAATTGATGCGGTCCGGCCCAAATACTAATAAACACAAACGACCAAAAGTGAACAATGCACAGCCGATACGAAAACACCGGTCGGTCGGCGGCTTTGGGCAAAAAGTAATACATCAGGCCCATCAAAGGCATCGTCAAGAAAAACGAAATCACCCCGTGGCTGTACCACGCTTGCACCAACGCGTCTTGAACACCGGCGTAGACTGGCACGCTTTTGAACGGACCTAACGGCATCGCTAGATTGCCCACCACATGCAAAATCGCAAAGCCTACGATCGCGGCGATGTAAAACCATAGCGACACATATAGATACCGTTCACGGCGCTGTTTGAGTGTCATGAAAAAGTTGACGCCGAAGAAGACGATCCAAACGACCGCAATCAATAGATCGATCGGCCATTCGAGTTCCGCGTAGGTTTTGCTCTGCGTGATCCCTAACGGCAGCGTCATCAAAGCTGCGGTATTGACTAGCTGCCAGCCCCAGAAGTGGAATTTGCTAAGCAAGTCACTGGCCAAACGTGTTTTGCAAAGTCGTTGTGTCGAGTAATAAACACCGGCGAAGATCGCGTTTCCGGCGAAGCCAAAGATCGCCAAGTTGGTCAGCAGCGGTCGCAGCCTGCCGAACGAAACGAAACTAGAGAACGTTAACTCCGGCATCAGCAACAGCGCAGCGGCGGCTACTCCAACCAGCGTCGCAATCACGCCCCACACCAGCGTCGCCATTAAGAACAA
>JALZWN010000109.1 GCA_023300235.1 Mariniblastus sp. | reverse complement strand
AGCCCCGAGTTGGCCGAACGTTGAATAATTTTCTGGGTGGGGAAATAGCCAAGCCAGACGGAAAACGCTACAACTAAGGCAAGCATTTTGACGAACTGACCGGTTGGCAAAAAAACGGTTCTCTCGGGTGCCTTCAATTGGTTCTCCTCTTTTTGGAATATACATCGATGAGTCTTGATTTTGGACTGCTGCAAACGCTCCACCGTATGCTTCGACAACTAACGGACATCGAGGATCGGATGCGTCGGGGACCGATGAAGGTCAAGATTGTGGAGACCAACGAGACGTCCTTTGCAACTGATGAAGCCGAGTGTTTGTCGCGTCAGGATGAGCTGCGCCGGTCGTCGAATGAAAAGACGATGCAGCTGAATGAACGCGAAGCAAAAATCGAGGACATGAAGGCGAAGCTGAACGCGTGTGAGTCGAATAAAGAGTTCCAATTGCTCAAAGATCGTATCGCGGCTGACTTGCAAGCCAATAGTGTTTTGCAAGACGAAATTTTGGAGATGTTGGAGCGGTTGGATGTCGTGAACGCGGAAGTGGTCGACGCCAAAGCGAATCATCAAAAGTCCAAAGATGAAACTGCTGTGATGCGTGACAAGGTGAAGCTCGAGTTGATCGAATTGACTGCTGAAAAGGAACGCGTCTCGGGTGAGCTTGCTGAGAGTGAGAAGGATTTACCGGGCACGATGATGGATAACTATCGTCGTCTTGTTCGTCTTAAAGGCGAGAACTCGTTTGCGGTTTTCATGATCGATAACTGCGACAACTGTAACCAGCGGTTGACGACGCAAACGATCAGTAATTTGATGTTGAAGAAGCTGGTCTACTGCCCGGGCTGCGGCGCGGTTTTGTATACGAAAACTTAACGCCGTATTGCGGCTTCAGTATCTCGGGCATGTCGTGCGAACCTAGTTTGTCTTTTTACATCTTCGGCTTGTATGGCCAAGATAAAAACAACGCGAGGGTACCGGTTCGTTAAAGAACTCGGCGGAGCAATTCGGCATGCGCAGCCGAGCGACGCTGCGATTTGGTTGGTGAACAGCGGGCGAGTTTCTGGGCGCGTGCTGGACTATGGTTGTGGACACGGTTTTGATGCGGACCATTTTGGCTGGACTGGACACGACCCGTACTACCGGCAGGAAGTGCTGGATGGGGAGTACGATACGATCGTATGCAACCACGTGTTGAATATGCTGACTCGTGATAGTCGAGCGGCCGTGTTGAGGACGATGCAATCGCTGCTGCGCGATGGTGGGGCGGGGTGGCTGGTGGTGCCAAGGAATATTCCTGCGATGGGCAAGTTCGGGGCAAGGAAGCGAATCCAAAACTTTGTGGTGCTCGATCTGCCATCTGTTTTCGCAGACGGTAAGTATGAGATTTACCAAATGTCGTCGGGGGCGAGGGTCGTTGATAAAACGGCTGAGATAGAATCGTTGCTGTGATGCTGGTGGGTGCTTTTTGGGGAGGTTCTTCTTGCGGTAATTTTGTGGCGGGTATGAACTGGCAGCATTTAGATAGCCTGCGTCAATGCTAGCGAGGGTGCCATGCTTACGCGGTTGAAAATGCCCTGATTCTACAAGGCCCCGTAAAAAAGCATGCTCACGGGACTTCTCCAAAACCACATCGCTCGCGTAAGCATGCTGGCACTTAGTAGGTCGTCTTCCCTTCCAAGCCGTGAAGCATGGCACCCACTTGTTTAATAAAGCACCCGAAACAATTGGACCTGCCACTAAAACCCGGGAAGCACCTTTTTAAAAGGGCATTTTAGAATGGGTCTACTTTTGGTCGCTTAAATCGGGCACCCTTGGCTGGCCGATGCCACATTCAGTGTAAGGCGTACAATCGGAATTCGTTCTGGGTTCACGGCATTAGACGGTCTCATTTTCATGGGTGGCCATCGCGAAAAGCACGGCATCAATTATACTTCTGGCCGGAATAAAACTTAGAAAAACTGCCTTTCATCAGGATGTCTCGTGCGTCAAATTTATCTGGACTACAACGCCACCACGCCGATTGCGCCGAGTGTCCTCGAAGCGATGCAGCCGTTTTTGACGGGCCATTACGGCAACCCATCTAGTTCGCACGCGTTGGGCCGCGGGGCGAAGGAAGCGATCGAGGATTCGCGTTCGAAGATCGGAAACATGATCGGCTGTGATTCCGGCGAAATTGTGTTTACGAGCGGTGGCAGCGAGAGTAATAACTTGGCGATCAAGGGCGTGATGTTCGGCTACGCGCCTGAGGATGCTCATCTGATTATTTCGGCGATTGAACATCCGGCGGTCATCGAGCCTGCGAGATTTTTGCAGCGGTTGGGCTACGAGGTGAGCGTTGCGCCTTGCGATGAAAACGGAATTGTGCAGGCTTCGACGATTGCGGATCTGATCAAAGGTAATACTCGATTGGTAAGCGTGATGCATGCTAATAATGAAACGGGCGTGGTTCAGCCGATTGGTGAGATTTCAAAGGTTTGCCATCGGCATGATGTTTTGATGCATACTGACGCGAGCCAATCGGTTGGTAAGATTCCAACGTTCATTCAGGATCTCGATGTTGATTTGTTGACGATCGCCGGTCATAAATTTTATGGTCCCAAGGGTGTTGGCGCACTTTATGTTCGTCGCGGATTGAGTTTGGAATCGTTGATTCACGGTGCGGGGCATGAAAACGGAATCCGCGCCGGGACGGAAAACACTCCGTACATTGTCGGGCTTGGGCAAGCGGCTCATTTGGCGGCCAATGGTTTGGACGAAAGCTCCGTCGGGATGGCTCGGCTTCGCGATCGTTTGGAAAAAGAGCTCTGTGAATCGATTCCCGGTTTAAAGATTAACGGTGGCAATGTCGATCGGTTGCCAAACACGCTAAGTATCTCGTTTCCGATGGTTGCCGGCGGCGAGGTTTTGGCGCGATTGCCGGAGCTATGTGCGTCGACGGGTGCGGCTTGCCATAGCACGGGGCAGGTGGAATCGGCGACGTTAGCGGCGATGGGTAAAGGGATTGATCATATCGCTGGTACGGTTCGGCTTAGTTGCGGTTGGTATACGTCGCAGGATGAAGTCGATCGCGTGGCTGGATTATTGATTGATGCTTGGGAAAATCTTTCGGCAAGCCACGCTTGAACGAGATGGCTGGTTCCATCAGAATGACTTAGCCGGTTGAACTCGCAACCTTGGCCTGCTCGTACAAAGAAAACAGATGGCGTCTTCAGAAAATAACAGTCCGGACCCAAAGAAGCCTCCCGTTTTGACGGGTAGTGGCTCTGATCATCCGAGGGGCAGTCGGTTTCGGCAGCGGTTGCACGAGATTATCTTCGAGGCGGATGATTTTGCGGGTGCGTTGTTCGACGTGTTGCTATTGGTGGCGATCGTTGCGAGTATTGTCGTGGTTTGTTTGGACACGGTCCCTAATGTCGGTAGGACAGCGGATCCAAAAGTCGACGGGCCTTACCATGGCTTGCTGTCGGTGCTCAGCTGGGGTTTCACGATTTTCTTTACGCTGGAGTATTTACTGCGGATGTATTGCGTTCGCCGTCCGCTGAAGTATGCGTTTAGTTTTTGGGGGATCATCGATTTGATGAGTTTCCTGCCGGATTACTTGCTTGGCTTTGGTGGCATTTTCACACGCGGATCATTTACTGTAATTCGTTCTTTGCGTTTGCTGCGAGTGTTTCGGATTTTCAAGCTAGGTTGGTTCCAGCACGAAGCTGAAGAACTTGGCGATGCCGTTTGGCGGTCGCGAGCGAAGATCACGGTCTTTATTACGGTGGTTTTGATTTTGGTGACGGTTGCGGGCACGTTGATGTACGAGATCGAAACGTGGCAGGCGGCAGACACATCTCAGTTTGAATCGATTCCCGACGGCATTTATTGGGCAATCGTCACAATGACAACCGTTGGCTACGGTGACATTGTGCCAACTTCTGCCCCGGGGAAAATTCTGTCGGCGATATTGATCTTGATTGGTTATAGTTTGATTATCGTTCCAACGGGGTTTGTGTCTGCCGAAATCCTCGGACAAAAAAGTACAACCAAAACCTCGACGCGTTCCTGTCCGTCTTGCATTAGCGAAGGCCACGATACGGATGCGATTTTCTGCAAACACTGTGGCGAACGGATGGAATGACATCGTCTGACTGCTGCGACTGAAATTAACACAACCTTGACACGCCGAACTCATGCAATCCACTTCAGATCAATTCCGCGCGAGTTCACCCACGATCGATCAAGTGGGCGTTGTCGAACGAGCCGCTCGTTTTACGAAACGCAGCATTAAAAAAGAAGCCAAAATGCAGGGCCTGAAGATGGTCTTGAATATGATCGACTTGACGACGCTTGAAGGCATGGACACGCCGGGCAAGGTCAAACAGTTGTGTTATAAGGCTCGGCATTTACACGACGCGGTTCCCGGATTGCCAAACGTGGCGGCGGTTTGTGTTTACCCGAACTTTGTCGGCGTGGCCAAAGAGGAACTTGGGGATTCGAAGATCAAGATCGCTTCGGTTGCGACGGCATTTCCTAGTGGTAACAGTTCGCTGCCGATCAAGTTAGAGGATGTGGCGTTGGCGGTCGAAGCCGGCGCGGATGAAATTGACATGGTGATCAGCCGCGGGCGTTTTCACGCTGGCGATCATCGATATGTGTTCGATGAAATTGCGGCGGTTAAGGAAGCTTGCGGTGCCGCTCGTTTGAAGGTGATCTTGGAAACGGGAGAGCTTGGCACGTTGGACAATGTGCGTTTGGCCAGTGACATTGCCATCCAAGCCGGCGCGGATTTCATTAAGACGTCGACGGGAAAGATTAAACCGGCCGCGACGATGCCGGTGACGTTGGTGATGCTTGAGGCGATTCGCGATCACTATTTTAAAACTGGCAAGATGGTCGGTATGAAGCCTGCTGGTGGGATTTCAAAGGCGAAGCTGGCGCTGCACTATTTGATCATGGTCAAGGAGACGCTTGGCGATGCTTGGCTGACGAACGAGTGGTTTCGGTTTGGGGCAAGCTCGCTTGCCAACGATGTGCTGATGCAGATCGTCAAGCAAGAGACGGGTAGCTACCAGTCGGCGGATTATTTCTCGATCGATTAGGTGCTGGCAGAGCTGGCGGGGCGTTTGAACGCTGGCGGCTAGCAACGATTTAACGATTTTCTGATCCCAGCTAATTCAATCAGGCCCTTGGCCTGGGGACGTCTATCCGTGGAACGTTCAGTTGGTGAGTTGGTGAGTTTTTGGGAACAATGGTGTTTTCACGGGCGTTGACGTCTTTTGGTTAATCGTGCGGCGAAAATTCGGAAAAGCGAGGGTTTCTCACGTTGGTTGGCTAAATGACTGCGGCGGAGAATTAAAAAAAACGAAACAATCCGAATCATTGGCAAAGTTTTACCGTTGTACTTGATTAGCAACCACGCGGTTTGGGCTAGTATGAGGCATCTTATTAGGTGTCATTCTTTCGGCACACCGGTGTTTTTGTATGGTCTGAACAGCCCATGCAGCCAATCGATTCTAGGAGTTTTGTAATGCAGTTCCGAAGCCGTTTCGCTTTAGCGAGCATCTGTCTTTCTTTGATTTTTACGACTGGTGCATTTGCACAGGCGGATGACAAAGAAAAAGAAAAGACTGAAAAACCAAAGCCAGAGTTTCCTTCGCTTGAGAAGGTGACGAAAGACTTTACTGAAGTCAAACCGAAAGACGGCGGCAAGGCTTACATGCGGCTTTGGAAGAACGCGAAGACTGGTCAGATGTTGGCCGAACTTCCGAAGGACTACGAAAAGTCCCGACAGTTTATTGCTCCCACGATCGCTAGTGGCGAAGAGTTTGCTGGGCTCCAGTCGGATGCACTCTATGTCTATTGGAAACGCTACGGGAAGCGAGTTGCGTTGGTCAAGGAAAACTTGTCGGTTAAAGGTTCGACTGAAGAATCAAAGTCGTCGGTGAAGCGTTTGTTTACGGATAAGGTTTTGTTGAGCCTGCCGATTTTGGCCAAGGGCAAATCTGGCCCGGTGATCGATCTTGATAATTTGCTCGTTGGCAATGCGTCAACTTTCTTGGACGTTCGTCCAAATAGCTCTTTGATAACGATCAAAAAAGCCAAAGCGTTTGAGTCAAACGTCGAAGTCGCCTTCGAAGTCCCAACCTCTGGTGGGACACTGAAAACATTACATTACTCGATCAGCCCGATTAAGGGATCGCCGGGCTACAAGCCACGCAAGGCCGACGAGCGAATTGGTTACTTTCAGACGTCTTACAGTGACTACGGAAAGTACAAAGACGATGAAATTAACGTTCGTTACATCAACCGTTGGAACATTCAAAAACGCGACAAGGATTTGCGTCTGAGCCCGCCGAAGAAAAAGATTCGTTTTTATATCGAACACACGACACCGGTTCGCTACCGTCGTTGGGTTCGCAAAGGAATTATGGCTTGGAACAAAGCGTTCGAGAACATCGGCATTGAAAATGCGATCGAGGTCGTGCAGCAAGACAGTGAAGCCGACGACGGACACATGGACAAAGATCCTGAGGACGTGCGGTACAACTTTGTCCGTTGGTTAAACAATAACGTGAGCACGGCGATCGGGCCAAGTCGCGTCAACCCACTGACGGGAGAGATCCTGGATGCTGACATCGTGTTGACCGACGGTTGGATTCGTACCTTCGAAGGTCAATTCTCGAAAATGCTTCCTGATATCGCGATGGACGGTGCGACGCCCGAAACGTTGGCTTGGTATGCCAAGAACCCTAGCTGGGATCCACGTGTTCGGTTGGCAAGCCCTTCGTCTCGAGATTTTGTTCGCCAGCAACTGGCGTATCAATACGAGCAAGCCTCGAAAGAAGCTGAGCTTTCAACGCAGCCAAACGGCACGTCTAGTAATCCGCTTGACGGAATTTCTGCTCGCGTGAGTTCGGCGAGTACGACTTGCATGGCTGCTGATGGCAGACGGTTTGACGTTTCGCTAATGCGAATGGCGATGTTGGCTTGCTTGGATGAGGAAAAGTCCAAGGAAGACGACGAGGAAGATAAAGACGAAGACGACGAGGAAGACGACGAGGAAGACGAAGACGAAGACGAAGACAAAGAGCAAATGCTTGACGGCATGCCGGAGTCATTCATTGGCCCACTGTTGGCAGACCTTGTCGCGCACGAAGTCGGCCACACGCTTGGCCTGCGTCACAACTTCAAGGCGAGTTCTGTCTACGATATCTCTGAAATGAACTCAGAAGATTTCAAAGGCGAAAAAACGCTTGCCGGTAGCGTGATGGATTACATCCCGACCAACTTCAAAGTTGAACACGGTGAAGTCCAAGGTGACTATGCGATGATCGGTGTCGGTCCTTACGATTTGTGGGCGATCGAATACGGTTACACACTCAATGAAAAGAAGCTGCCAAAGATTCTTGCTCGAGTTGCTGAACCAGCGTTGGTGTTTGGTACGGATGAAGATACTTTCGGACCGGATCCGTTGGCTCGACGCTACGATTTTGGCAAGGAGCCGCTCGACTTTGCCAAAGATCAGATCGCGTTCGCGGCAAAGCATCGTAAGCTTTTGTTGGACAAGATTGTCAAAAAGGGCGAGTCGTGGAAAGAAGCTCGCAAGGGTTATTTGATGACGCTTGGCCTGCAGACCCGATCGACATCGATGATGTCGAATTGGGTGGGCGGCAGCTACATCAACCGTGATCGTAAAGGCGACCCCAATGGTCGTCCGCCCGTTGAAGTCGTTGAAACTGATCGCCAGCGAGCTGCGATTCGTTTCGTGATGGATAACTCGTTCAAAGACGAAGCGTTCGGTTTGACGCCAGAGTTGGTGAATCACTTGAGCGTTGACCACATGAGTCGGTCTTTCTTTGAGGAATCAGCGTGGCCAATCCACGATCGTATTATGGGCATTCAGGCGACTAGTTTGTCACAATTGTTGGGTCCAACGACGCTTCGCCGGATCTATGACAACGAGTTACGACTTGCAGCTGATGAGGATGCGTTGACGCTGAAGGAAATGCTGGACACGGTGACGGATGCGGTTTGGGAAGAGATCAGCAAGGAGCCGAAGGGTAAATTCACTGTGCGTGAGCCTGCGATTTCTTCGTTGCGTCGCAACTTGCAATCGGAGCACCTGCAACGCTTGTTCGATCTCGGTTCAGCTCGTTACGGCACAGCCGCCATGAAGCCAATCTCTAACTTGGCCGCCATGAAGCTAGGTGAGATCAAGGTACAGCTTGAAACGGCATCAAAGAATGAACAGTATGATGCTTACACTCGCGCCCACTTGGTTGACTCGCTGACACGTGTGACTAAATGGTTAGAGTCTCGATACGTTGTTCGAGCCGATTAATCGGTGCAGCGACTAATCGCTTGATGACTTCGGAGTCTCCCGAGCACACGTTTGCAAATGGTTTTCCGGAAGTTTTCCGGAAGTAATTGCGGCGGGAAGGACGAGTGGGGGGGGAAGGCGATCGAGAACCGGCTTGAAGTGCATGACTTCCAGGCCGCGATTTTGCATCTGCTGGGCGTGGATCGTACTCGATCCACGTTTCGGTTCGGCGGGCGTGATATGCGTTTGACGGATGTCAAAGGCGATGTCGTGCACGACGTGATTGGTTAGCGGGTTTGATGAGTGTTGGTGACTTGCTGGATTAACGTTGGATTGCTGACGTTCTGTTGATGCACATAACAGGCTGGAAGCACCATCGCCCCCTTTGTTGGCGATCGCCAAAGCGTATTAAATCAACCATGCCGTTGGCATGAGTCAGAGGTTTAGCGAGAAGCTAGACGTATCGCATTAGGGCAGATTTGTTGTGTCGGCACGGCCTCAAGGATCGATTTCTGGTAAGATCGCGATATCGAAGATTTCGCCTCGATTCGCTTCACATCGATTCACAGCGCTTCGCATCGATTCACATCGACGAAGGTGATCCGCGTTTTCCAACCGAGTTTTTAAGAGAAGTTTTATGTCAACGATCAAATCTGTTTTGCATTTGATGTTTGCCCTCGTGTTGTCCAGCCAAACGGCGATGGCGGACGATCCGTTTCCGAAAGGGCATTATCGGTTGATGGACGTCGACGTGTATCCGATCAACAAAACTAGGAGGGCTGACGGGAAAATCAATCACGGAAAATCCGATACGTTGACTCACTCGCTGCGCTTTGATGTGAAAACGATTGCTGAGAAAGTTGTTGGCACGGAGCAGGAGCGTTTTAAGATTTTGAATCCGACGGAGACCATGAAAATGACCGTCGACAAGCCAATAAAGTTCAAAGGTAAAGTTGTGCCCATCGGTACGAATTTGTTGGACTATCAAGAGTTCAACGGCCGAAGATTTACGATTCATATGAAACCCTTGTCGCCGCGGTCATTTGGTTCGATTCGGCTTACGAATGATTTTGTTTTTCCGACGGACACCTACGACATTAATTTTGAGTGGATAACGACTGACGGTGATTTGATCAGCAAAAAAGTTTCGGTTCTGATCGATATAAGCGAGGCCGGTGCAATTCCGAAAGCTCGCATGCAAACACCGGCGCTAGATAAACCAGCGCGTTGTCATCGCTTTTTAGTCTGCGGGCAAAAAACCTATATCATGGGCGCCGATGGGAAAGCGACTTGGACTTATCCGGGGGAAACTCGCGACGGTTATGTGCTCAATGACGGATCAATGATCCTGACGCTCAGCAAATCAAAAAAGCACAATGGCGGCGCGGTCGTCAAGATCTCTGCCGACGGAAAAGAGAAGCTGATTTTTGAAGGCACGCAAATGGAGGTCAATAGTGCTCATCCGACCAAGGAGGGAACTTTCGTGATCACTGAAGCGGGAGCGAAGCCGCGGTTGTTGGAGATTACTGACGGGGGCGAAGTCAGAGTTGAGTTTCCGTTGGCCTGCCAAACGGCGAATGTCCATTTGCAAACGCGGATGGCTCGTAAGCTGGACGATGGGACTTACCTTGTGCCGCACCTGTTGGACTTTGCTGTTTTTAATTACGACCAAACGGGAAAGGTGATTAATAAGTTTGACACGACGGTGCCTGGTGATACCGAACACAAAATTCACACTTGGCCGTTTACCGCGATTCGACACGGCAAGGGGCAAACGCTGGTCACGTGCACCAATGGCAACCGCGTGATGGACTTCGACGCTGATGGCAAGGTTGTCTGGACGCTCTACAACGAAGATCTTCCCGGGCAATGGCTGAAGGATCCGTGTGGTGCTCAGGTTTTGCCTAATGGTAACGTGGTCATCGCGCCGTATGCAGCAGGGCGATCCGATCCGAAGGCGCCGAAGTTGTTCGAGGTGAATCGAGAAAAGAAGGTGGTTTGGAAATACAGCGACGGCCAAAAAGTTGGCGTGCATCACTTTCAGATTCTCGATACCAACGGGAAGAAGATTCCGGGATCGGTAATGAAGTAGTGAAGTAGTTGGTTTGGGCGTTTGTCCCTTTACCTTTGAAACTCTACAATGCGGCCTTGTCAGGCAGAGAATCAGTTAAGTCGCAGAGGGACCGAACCATGTTTTTATTTCCAAAATTCACTCGAGCGTTGCTCTTGAAGTTTTCGTTTGGCGTTTTGTTGTGCGTCCTGATGGGCGCGACAGCGGTTGCCCAAGACTGGGGGCAGTGGATGGGGCCTAATCGAGACGGCGTCTACAACGAGGCTGGGGTGATCGATTCGATTCCGGAATCGGGTTTGAAAGTGAAATGGCGTACGCCGATCAACGGAGGCTATGCTGGCCCGGCCGTGGCCGATGGCAAAGTTTACGTCTTTGATTTTAGACGTGCCGGTGGCAAAGCGGTTAACGATCCGTTGAAGCGAGCCGAAGTGAAGGGGCAGGAGCGATTGGTGGTGCTTGATTCGAAAACGGGCGATGAAAAGTGGGTTCACAAGTACGATTGCGACTACAACATTTCTTATCCTGCCGGCCCCCGATGCACACCGACGGTTGATGGCGAGCACGTTTATATTCTTGGCAGCGAAGGAGATTTTCGCTGTCTAAAGACCAAAGACGGTGAACTCGTTTGGAAGAAGAATTTAAAAACCGACTTCGGAACGGAAGCACCGCTTTGGGGGTTTTCTTCGCATCCTTTGGTCGATGGTGATTTGGTCTACACGATGGTCGGAGGTAAAGGCCAGGGCGTGGTCGCATTCAATAAGTTAACGGGTGACGTACAATGGAAATCGTTGGACTGTAATGCCGGCTATTGCCCTCCGACGATCATTGAAAAAGGCGGCGTCCGTCAGTTGATCATCTTTCAGCCCAAAGGCGTCACGTCGCTTAACCCGGCAGATGGAAGCCAATACTGGAACGCTCCGCTTGAGCCCAAGTACGAGATGTCAATCTGCCGACCGATGCTCTCGGGCAACATGCTGTATGCAAGTGGGATTGGTGGGGCGTCGGTGATGCTTGAGTTGGATGATAGCGAGCCTGCGGCGACCGAGATGTGGCGAGGTAATCCTAGGACGAGTATTTTTAGCGCCAACGCGACGGCTCTGTTTGTCGACGGTACGATTTATGGTTCGGATTGCCAGGCGGGTAGCTTGATGGCGGCGGATGCGAAAACGGGAGAGCGTTTGTGGAAGACTTTTGATGCGACCGATTCGAAACAAAAACGGCGGTTGAGTCACGGTACTTCTTTTTTAACTCGTATTGGATCGAGCAATCGGTATTTCGCGTTTAGCGAGGTCGGAGATTTGTTGGTGGTCGAGTTGACTCCGGAAAAGTACACGTCGATGGGGCGGTTTCATGTGCTTGAACCGACCGGTGAAGCGTTTGGTCGGTCGGTGGTTTGGTCGCATCCGGCGTATGCGGAACGAACAGCTTTCGTTCGTAATGACAAAGAAATCGTCGCGGTCGACTTGGCGGCTCAGGCGTCTGGTGCGGGAAGTGGATCATCTGGCCAGTCGGCCAGCGGTAGCGAAAGTCGGTAGGTGCGGGGAGTGGTTTGCTGGCAGATCGCCGTGGGATAGCTTTCGGGATCCGTGGTTGTAAACCTGATTTGTCAGTGGCACGGGTGCCATGCTTCGCGGCTTTGCAGGGAAGGGCGTCTGCTGAGTGCCGGCATGCTTGCGTGTGCGATGTGGTTTTGGAGAAGTCCCGTGAGCATGTTTCTTGCGAGGCCTGCTTGAATGAGGCCAACTTTAATCGCGTAAACATGGCACCCTCGTTCGTTAAAGTTACAAGGGAATCAATTGGCAGCTTATTAAAACGACCCATAATGAATCCGGATGGACCCAAAAAAAGACCGTCGGCAAAAACCGACGGTCTTAATTTTTGTTACGTCTGTGCAAACGACGATTTCGTTTGCAAATCGCAAACGGTTAGTTCACTGCCAATTGATTGGCAAGGTAAGGATTGGTCTGCCAGCCAGCGACTTTAGCTTTCTTTGGCCTGGCTTTGGTTTTGACCTTGGTCTCCGTTTTCAATTCGCCGTCAACAGCTGAGTGGTTGTCGTTGTTGAAGTACGGGTTGTTGATGACCATTGGCTTTGCCTTCGGCTGGGCGTAGATCATTTCCACTGGTGTTACGCCGGCAGGTGCGGCGTAAGGGCTGATGCCGTAAGGGCGCTTCACGGCGTGGCTGTAGTACACGGGTGGGAATTTTGCGAAGTAAGGTGGTTGCTCGCGTCGTAATCGGAAACCATCCAAACCGAATCCACCACCAAATCCTTGCTGGCAAGTGCTGCCAGGATAAGGAAAACCTCCTGCGTTGAGTCGGTTTTGTGCTTGTGCGTTGCCTTCGGAGCAAATTACGATCGCAGCAAGGGCTGCCGCAATGGCGATAAAACGTTTCATAATCGAACCTTTCTGGATCTGAAAATCAATTGCTGAATCAAGTTTTGATTAAGCCGCGTTCAAAAAAACGCTTATGATGGGCGGCGAGTTGTTGCCCATCTCAAACGCAAATCAAAGACTTGGCCTTTGATGCGTTTTAGCAACACATGTTGCCAAACCTCCACGCTAAACTGAGCTTCAAAATCCACAAGTCGCAAAGTCAAACGGCTTGCTCAAAATTTAACGATTTACCTAACCCATGAAGCCCGCAGAACTGACACAATCGTTAAAACAAGAAGCCAAGCGAATTGGGTTCCAGTTAATGGGGGCTTGTCCTGCCGTAACTCCGACCGGTTATTCGGATTTTTTAAAATGGTTGGAAGCTGGCTACGCGGGTGAGATGCAATATTTGCAGGAGCGTCATTCCGCGTACGAACACCCGGATGGAGTGATGCCGGGCGTCAAGAGTTTGCTGATGCTTGGCATGAGTTACCGCACGGCTGATCATTGCGCCAGTCAACCGGGCTACGGACGGGTGGCTCGTTATGCATGGGGCGAAGCGGACTATCATGATTTGATCCACAAGCGTCTCAAACAAATGAAACGCTACGCCGCGGAGTTGTTGCCCGACGTGAACGTGCGTGGCGTCGTCGATACCGCTCCGCTTCTTGAACGCGAGTTTGCTCAGCTGGCTGGGTTGGGGTGGCGAGCAAAAAACACGTTGCTGATTAACAAGCCCGACGGCAGTTTCTATTTGTTGGCTGCGTTATTGTTGGATGTTGAACTCGAATACGATCAGCCGTTCGAAGCCAGTCACTGCGGGACTTGTACCGCGTGTTTGGACGCTTGCCCGACCAACGCTTTTGTTGGCCCGAATGTTTTGGATGGCAGTAAATGCATCAGCTATCTGACCATCGAACATCGATCGCCGATCCCGGTTGAACTTCGCTCGCAAATGCAAGATTGGATTTTGGGTTGCGATGTTTGCCAAGACGTTTGCCCGTGGAACCAGCGGACGCCCGAGTCGCCGCATGCGGAGTTTGTGCCGATCGACGCCAGCCATCCGTTGGAGTTGCGAGGGTTGTTCGAACTGGACGACGATCAGTTTCGTCAGCGTTTTCGTAAAACTCCGTTATGGCGACCCAAGCGTCGGGGGATTTTGCGTAACGCCGCGATTGCGATGGGGAATCAACCCGCCGAAGAAAATATCGATGCGTTGTTGCTGGGGACGAACGATGAAGAGCCTTTGATTCGCGGGGCGGCGATCTGGGCGTTGCGGCAGCACTTAAAGGGTCTCGATGGCATCGCCCCAGAAATCGAGCAACGTGTGCGTGACCGTTTGCGGCAGCTTACGCAAACAGAAGCGGATTTGCAGGTTCAAGCGGAGTTAGATGGGGATTGGGATCAGCCAAACGAGCAAGTTTTGCGGCCAGAGGTGTAAATTTTTACGGTTGCTGTTTTCCGGTTCACGACCTGCTATATTGAGAGCAAGTTGATCGCGTTTACCCATGCGACCCATGCGTTTTTTTTCATCGCAGCGAATCGTAGACATATAGAACGACATGCCAGACTTGCTGTTTCAATTTGCTTTCGACCGACCATGGTTTCTGTTGCTGCTGTTACTGCTGCCACTGCTCTGGTGGTTGAGCTTTAACTCGCTGGCAGGTCTTGGGCGGGCGCGTCGATCCGCGGCGTTGATTTTTCGCAGCTTGTTGGTGATCACGCTGGTTTTTGCTTTGGCGGAAGCCAAGTGGCAGTACAAAACCGATCGCTTAACCGTCATCTACGTTTTGGACCAAAGCGAAAGCATCCCCGCCAACATCCGCGCAGCGATGGTGGACTATGTCAAAAAAGATGTCGACCAAAATCGGCGACAGGAAAAAAGTGACCGCGCGGGGCTGATCGTTTTCGGCGGCGACGCGCGAGTCGAATCCGCGCCGTATGACGGGCAGTTGCCGATTGCCGATCGCTTTGACACGGCGGCGTATGTTGACACGAGTTCCACCAGTCTTGAGTCGGCGCTTAAACTGGCGAAGGCATCTTTCCCCGAGGATTGTGCTCGTCGAGTGGTGATCGTTTCCGACGGTAATGAGAATATGGGTGACGCTCGTGTCATTGCAAAATCCATGGCAGAAGACGGCATCGGAATCGATGTAGTGCCGATCGAGCTGGTGGCTCAAGCCGAAATCGCGGTGGACAAAGTTTCCATGCCCAGCGATATCCGCAAGGACCAAGAATTCAACACGACGGTGATTTTGTCCAATCAAGCTGCGGCCGATGGCGAGGCAAAGAACGTCAAAGGTACGTTGCGAATCACGCGAGGCAACGGGAAATCCGAAACGCTGATCTCCGAGCAAGAAGGCGTTGAACTTAAGCCTGGCAAAAACATCATCGGGTTCACATCGAAGCTGGATCGATCGGGTGTGTTCACGACCAAGGCCGAGTTTGTCCCGGACGAGGCCAGTGCTGACTTGGTCGATCAGAATAACGTTGCATCAACGTTCACTCGCGTCCGCGGTAAAGGCAAGGTTCTGTTGATCGAGGATGCTTATGAAGCGAGCGAGTTCAATCATCTGGTTGAACGGTTAGCGGTCAATGCGATCGAAGTGGATGTGATGAAAAGCGACAACTTGTATACCAACGCGGCGCAGTTGCTGGAATACGACGCGGTGATTTTGGGTAATTTGCCGCGAGCTTCGGGCGATGAGAATGCTGACAGCGCGATTTCAGGTTTCAGTGATGCTCAAATTAAAATGCTGGTCGACAACTGCGAACAAATGGGTTGCGGCATCCTGATGCTCGGCGGTGATCGGTCGTTCGGGGCCGGCGGTTGGTCTAATACTCTGCTTGAAAAAGCGATGCCGGTTGACTTTCAGATCCGCAATAAAAAAGTTTCCGCCGTCGGTGCGTTGGCGATGGTGATGCACGCTTCGGAAATGCCACGTGGTAACTTTTGGCAGGTGAAGATCGGTGAGGCGGCTTTGGAAACGCTGGGGCCGATGGATTATTGCGGCGTGGTCGATTGGAATCCGATGGCTGGCAACGCAGCAGGTGTGCGCTGGATTTGGAACATGCCTTCGGGCGTCGACCGAGTCTTTGGTAATAAGAAACGGATGCTGCAGCTGATCCGTAGAATGCAGCCAGGCGACATGCCGGACTTTCAACCGGCGATGCGATTAATGTTTAATGGGTTGATGAAAACCAAAGCCTCGATGCGGCACGCGATTTTGATTAGCGATGGTGATCCAAGCCCGCCGACGGCGTCGTTGTTGAAACAGTACAAAGATAACAATATCAAAATCTCGACCGTCGGTGTGGGAACTCATGGACCGGCCATGCGAAAAGAACTTCAAGCGATCGCTGATGCTACTGGCGGGAAGTATTGGCACGTGACGAATCCCAAAGCGTTGCCAAAAATTTACCAACGTGAAGCTCGACGGGTCGCTCGACCAGTCATCAAAGAATCCGAATTCGGGATGAAGGCGATTCCGGTTTCCGCGACCGGTTCGCATGAAATCGTTACTGGTGTGGATGTCGGTTCATTGCCTTTGTTTAACGGCTACGTGATGACGACCATCAAAAACAGCGGTTTGGTGGAACAGTTGGCGATCGCGAGTGACCCTGACGATAACGGCGAGAATTCTACGTTGTTGGCATCATGGCGATATGGCAACGGCCGCACGATTGCGTTTACATCGGATGCGGGCAACAAATGGACCAGTCGCTGGTTCAATGATGCTCAGTACGACAAACTGTTCGTGCAGATGGTCCGCTACGCGATGCGGCCGATCACTGAAGCTGGCGACTTCACGGTTTCGACGGAGCTTAAAGACGGAGTCGCGCGGGTGGTTGTTTCGGCGATGGACGAAGACGAAAACTTGCTGGACTTTCTACAGATGTCAGGCACTGGAATCTATAGTGGCGATCCGACGGCCAAACCGGTTGGGTTGCAATTCGAACAAATGCGACCCGGGCGGTATGTTGCTCAGCATGACGTCACCGGTAAAGGGAATCTGCTGTATTCGGTGTTTCCTGGTGAAGGCTACGAAAAGTTGACGTTTGGTTTGAACGTGCCGTACTCGAGTGAGTATTCGGACCGCGAATCAAACATGGCTTTGTTGAATGATTTGGCGGGGTTGGAGCCTCGCGGGGGAACCGTGGGTTTGCTTGCCAGCGATTCATTAACCGCCGAATCGGTGCCGAGTTTGGTGGAACAGAATTCGTTCCGTCCCACGCTGACGAATTCGATTTCGATTCAGGACATCTGGCCATTTTTGTTGATGCTGGGTTCGGCGATCTTTTTCTCGGATGTGTTTGTGCGTCGAGTGGCGGTGCATTGGTGGGCGTTTTTGATGGCGTTGGTGCTGACGCTGCCAGTTGCTTGGACGCTGTACTTTGGAAGTAAATGTTGGGCGGCTCGGAATAGCTTTGGGCCGGAAGTGTCGCTTTGGCAAAACGAGATGTCGGTGCCGCTGTTCGTGGCGACGTTGTTCGGCGTGTTCGCGAGTCTGTTTTTGGCGTTTTTGTTTTCTACCGAAGGCTTTGAGCAAACGCTTAAACGAGTTCAAGGCTGGTTCTCGCGAGACGATGGGCAGGCAGAGCCCGCGAGTATGGCGAGGTTGCAGAGTCGTAAAGCCGAAATCGAAAAGGACATTGAAACTCGCCGCGCCGCGACGAAGTTTGAACCGACCGACGATTCGGGCAAGAAGATAAGCGGTTCGAAAAAGCTGGAGCAGGTGATTGGCAACGAAATCGAGAAAACTCCTGCGTTGCCGAAAAAAATTAGCCGAGACGAACCGGCCGACGGCGAATCGTATACATCGCGTTTGCTGGACGCCAAGCGTAAATTAAAAAAGAAGCGAGAACGAAACCAAGACGACTGATCGATCGACGTCGGCTTGAAGCAGACGAATTGAACCAGCTGGTCGCGTGCGGCTGGCTTAAAATACAACAACAAGTATTCATCAACCTAAATAAATATTCATGACAAACGAGCAAGACTTTACGAAGCAGGCCGAGAAATTCCGCGAGCGTTACGAAACGGTTAAATCTGAAATCGGCAAAGTGATTGTTGGCCACGACGATATTGTCCATGGCGTGCTGACTTGCATGATGATCGGCGGACACTGTTTGCTTGAAGGTGCTCCGGGGTTGGGCAAGACGTTGCTGGTGAACACGCTGTCGAAGGCGTTGAACTTGCAGTCGAACCGAATTCAGTTTACGCCTGACTTGATGCCCGCGGATATTTTGGGCACCAATATGGTGGTAGAAACCGAAACGGGTGGACGAGAGTTTCAGTTCCAAAAGGGACCGATCTTCACGCAGATTTGTCTGGCCGACGAAATCAACCGAGCGACTCCGAAAACTCAATCGGCGATGCTTGAGACGATGCAGGAGGGTACTGTGACGGTGGCAGGAAATCGTTATGTGCTGGACAAGCCGTTCTTTGTGCTGGCGACGCAAAACCCGATCGAGCAAGAGGGAACTTATCCGCTACCGGAAGCACAATTGGACCGATTCTTGTTCAAGTTGATCGTTGGTTATTCGAATAAGGAACAGCTGGCAACGATTTTGGACCGTACGACCAGGGGCGTGAAGATTCAAACCGATGTGGTGATGGACGGAAAAGAAATTCTCGAATGGCAACAGGTCGTTCGACAAGTCATCGTCGCGGATCACATTTCTGACTACATCGTTCGATTGAATTTGGCAACGCATCCCGACGGCGAGTACGCGACGGCGGTGACGAATCAGTATTTGCGTTGGGGGGCGAGCCCGCGTGGTGCCCAGACGGTGGTGTTGGCGGCGAAGGTTCGAGCGTTGTTGGAAGGGCGATTTAACGTTAGCTTTGAAGACGTGCGGCGTGTGTACTTGCCTGCGATGCGTCATCGCGTCGTCCCGAACTTTGAAGCTCAGGCAGAGGGAATTACCTCCGATCAGATTTTGCTGGAGATTCTCGATCAGGTGTCGGAAAAAGGTTCCGACGCTTAGTGCCGGTTGGTGCGCTGGTAGCCCGACGCGTGAGCGAGGAACGCATTGTCGACTTTGCCTACGTGAAAGTAGCGATATCTTCGGTGGACTTTCACAAAACGGTTGGCTCTGAGTAAGCCGGCGATTTTTAGGCCGGTGTTTGTCTTAAGCCGGCGTTTATCTTAAGCCGGTGTTTATCTTAAGCCGGTGTTTATCCAAAGAACTGTAGAGGAGTGACTGGAGCAGAGATTTGGCCAGTGCACTTTAGGTTTGTATAAACGCGGACCTGGTTGTTCGTCCATGCAAACGCTTCTTTCACGGAGTGAAAGGCGACTATCTGCGCATGACTAAATCGACTGGCCCGTTAGCGAGGATTTTGATGGGTTTCTCGCTAACGGGTTTGTTGATTTAAGATGCTTCTGCGAAGCTGGGAAAATGTGGAGATGGGCTTCCAGTCTGTCTGCGCGCATGACAGGCTGGAAGCCCATCACCACAGATTCCTCGCTTACCCGTCGGGCTACCATTGATAGCCAAAAGCGAACGTCGTTCCGTCGTGGTGATGTTTGCCGGGCGATTGCTAATCGAGGTCGTGATCAATCAGTTGATGTTTCCGACGCGAATCAATGATTCAATTTCGCAACCTTGCCTGTTGATGAAAATCAACATTGGCTGGTTATAACTGGGGTTTCTCGGTTGTTTTTTGATGTTTTCGCGTTTGGTATCGGCTTTGCATTCGTTGGTTTCAGAAAACTCGCCTTACCATTTTGCAAGAGATTTTGACAATGTCTAGAACTGCCAAGAGCCACTACGAACTTCTTGAATTAAGTGCCAGTGCTAATGCCGACACTGTCGAGCGAATGTTTCGCTACTTGTCGACGAAGCATCATCCAGATCGAGGCGGAGACAAAGAGAAGTTCAGTAACCTTGTAAAGGCTTTTGAGGTACTTCGCGAACCAGTTTCTCGTGACGCCTACGACGCGCAGTTGCAAAAAGAAAAACAAGAAAGAGAAGGCTTGGTCGAGCATGCTCGTCAGGCCGGCCCGGATGTCGAGGTGCGGAAGCAGTTGTTGCATCTATTTTATGCTCGCCGCCGTCAATCAGTTGGTAGCCCTGGGATTGGGGCGATGTCCATCGAAAAAGAGATGGATCTACCGGAAGAGATGCTTAGTTTTCACTTGTGGTTTTTCCGCGAGAAGGGTTGGATTCGACGCGAAGAAGACGGAGGCATGTCGATTACGGCCGAGGGTGTTGAACGGGTAGAGGCGAGTAAATTCAGCGTTAGCAAGTTGGCGCGAATTGAGGCCGAGCAACAGTCAATTCAGATGCCGGTGATGCACGTTGCTCAGGTTCAGCAAGCGTAGGCAGCAATTCATGCGGTTCGATTTCGCAGATGCTTATTAAAATGACCGTGGATGGCATGATGTTTTAGTCGCATCAGTGGTTGTAAGCCGTTAGCGTTACGTGAGTTCGGTTGTTTTCATGTCGAACTTTCGGGGTCGGCCAGCTCCTGTGTGCAAAGCAAAGATGTTTTAACCGCGATTCAAAACAAACTATATTTCTTAGAGTCGTTCTTTCCGGCGGTGTTGGTCTGCCCAACGAGCAAAGCTCTTCCATTCCTCAAGACCTAGTTCATCCCGCGCACTCGGTTGGCT
>JALZWN010000108.1 GCA_023300235.1 Mariniblastus sp. | reverse complement strand
TGTTGGCATCAATCGGCAGTCATTTTTAATGTCGGCCGACCTTGCTGGGTTGGCCATTTCTACGGGATCCGCCTGCGCCAGCGGTTCTAGCGATCCTTCCCCCGTCTTGATCGCGATGGGTTTACCGCCGGAAGTTGTTGATAGCTCGGTGCGAATAAGCTTGGGATATTCGACGACCAGGGAAGACATCGATCAAGCCGCCGCGATCATCGAAAAAATCGTCTTGCGCAATAAGTGATCAATCGGTGATCTTATAAATCGTTTGGCTCGATGGCCTTCTGACAATGTCCGGTCTTCAAGCTCGAGTGGGGTACCATGCCTGGGCGAATCCGTTTTACGAAATAGGAACCCCTATGAACGGTAAACCGACGCGAATGGTAGCCCGACGCGTGAGCGAGGAAATGTGGTGATGGGCTTCCAGCCTGTCATGCGCGCAGACAGGCTGGGAAGCCCATCTCCACATTTTTAAGGCTTCGCCTGTGCATCTTAAGCCAACAGGCCCGAACGCGGCGGGTTACCTGATCACCCGGATTCAAAAACTGATCACCCCTGACCGTCATTCTTTACGGTTTTGCGGGTTAGGAGAGGCTGCCAAGTGCTAGCATGATTACGCGTGCGAAGTGGTTTTGCTGAAGTAATCCTGCTGAAGTGGTGCTGCCGAAGGCCCGTTAGCCTGTTTTTTGGCGAGACCTTCTAGGATGAATCCATTTTTAACCTCGTAAAAATGGCCTCCCGCTCGGTGCCTCTACATCGGTGAGCCCTTGCGATCCGACAGCCAAAGGCTGTCAGTTGCTTTAATCACCCTCTCTAAATATCTCGAAACGCCTGATTTAGGCGCTCTTTAGGCGGCAATATTCGAACCACGAGTTCCATCTGCTGAACTATCAACAATCGATTGACAAAGTATTAACGGCTTAGTGACAGTTTGCTGACAGGTAACTGACAGTTTATTGACAGCTAAGTGACAAAGTATTGACAGTCTTGTAACAGTTTGTTGACAGCGAAGTAACAATCTTTCGACAGGGTTTCTGAGTTACAGACAATTTGTGAACGCACAAGTGACAAATTTACGACACGCTTTGAACAGTCTGTCGACAAGTTTTGAACACGTTTTGAACACACCGGGCAATCGCTTAAATCGGCAGGCTTTCACATAGGCCAATGGCGGAAAATTCAGCTCTTTTTGGCGAGAAAAACAGGGATATTTAAACCGCTTTAAAAACCTCAAAAAGACCAAACAGAACTCGTATATTCTTCGGGAAAACATTAGAATCCGGGCCCAGTTTGGTCGTCCGTTTCGAATCAAAATTTAGGTTAAATCCCCGCATGAATTCCGCGGTGCTCGATCGAGTTTTTTCAGTCCCTTATCAGCATCTGTACAGCACAGATTTCGCTGGCGATTTAACGCCATCGTTGGGTGCTGCCAGTGGATTGAATCGATTTGTTGGTGACCGATCGAACTTCTTATTGCGGTTTTTTGCCGGCGAAGAATCGAACTCCGAAGTTGCTGACCTCCAAACCGACAAAGCTTGTCCTTGGCCATTGGTTTTGTTTGGCCCGACAGGCACCGGTAAAACTGCCTTGGCCATGGCAATTCTTTCGCAGCAGTCAAACCGGAGTTCTGCAGAATCGAATCCGTCGACGATTTCGTTTTCCAATGCCGCTGGGTCGCTGCAAAACAAAAACAATCCCTCGGCGGCGCCGATCATTCTTTCTGCTCAAGATTTTGATCGTCGTTATCGACAGGCTTTAGAAACCGCTTCGTTGGAAGACTTCCGAACTCGGATTAGCCAATCGGCTGGTTTGGCGATTGATAACCTGCATCAACTCGCTGGGAAAATCGCCGTACAAAGAGAACTCATTGCGTTGTTGGAGTTGAATCGGTCGACCGGCCTGCCGTTCATTTTTACGATGGATTCGTCTCCATTTGATGCTGGCAAGTTGAGTCCTCATTTGACTTCGCGTTTGTCAGCTGGTCTTTGTTTGCCCGTTCAACCTCCTGGCCCGGCTGCTCGACAATTGATCGTTCGAGAATTGGCGTCAAATTATCGTTTGAATTTGACCGACGATGCTTTTGAAATGATCGTGTCGAAGTTCGACGTGACGGTTCCCAAGATCGAACATCTATTTAGCCAGATTGCTAATGGTTTGGATTCGTTGGAACAATTTAGCTTCGGCCAGCCGATTGACGTCGCTTTGCTAAACCAATTGTTTGGAAAAGACGCCGCGGACGTTGACCTAATGGCGTCGACGATTCTCAAAAAAGTCGCTCGCGAGTATCACGTCAAGCTTTCGGATATCAAGAGTAACTCTCGCAAACAATCCACGGTGCTGGCTCGGAACGTTAGCATCTTTTTGATTCGCGAGCTGATTGGCTGCAGTTTCAAAAAGATCGGTCGCTATTGCGGAAATCGAGATCATTCGACGGTGCTGCATTCTTACCAAAAGATTGTCACCGCTTGTGATGCGTCCAGCGACCGCACTGACAGCTCCGTTAAAACGACGGTGCAAAAGCTCAGACTGTTGCTGACGGATCAATTGGCCAGCCAATCAAACTTGTTTTAACTTTCCTGTTCGACCAATTCTTGCCCCAACAAGCCATCCATTTAACGACCTGAAAAAGCCTTTAATGACCTTTGATAACCTGTTCAAAGATCGTTCAACAATCGTAAACAACTTTGTAGCTATCTACACCGGTTGCCAAAAATCGAGTTACCAACATTTTTAACGACCAACTAACAACGCTTTTGCAACTTGTTTAACACCTGTTTTCCACCAACATAAAAAACTCGTTAGTGTCTGATAACCAGTGACTTGCGTTCGTCAAGCTGCTACTTATCTACAAAAAAGCGGCCAGTTAAATATTAATACTTTAAAAAGAACTTTAAATAGAAATAAGCCAAGTGAAAATCAAGCTAGATAGAGAAAGCTTTCTCAAAGTCTTCCAGCTCGCAGCGGCTGTGGCTCCGTCCCGAAGCCCCAAAGAGATTCTTCAAAACATCAAACTGGAAGTCTCCAAATCAGGTAGCTTCCTAACGGCAACCGACACGGAAGTAGGCGTCCGTTTGTCGGTGCCTAACGTCGTCGTAGAGGCCGCCGGCAAAGCCGTGTTGCCAATCTCGCGGTTGAACCTGATCTTGCGGGAGTCGAGCGATGAGACGCTCAACATGGAAGTCGATGAAAACAAAATTCTAGTAACCGGAGTTAGCAGTCGATTCGAACTCCAAGCTCAAAACCCTGACGAGTTCCCCGACGTCAATCAGTTCGACCAAAAGGATTTCTTCGAAGTCGACGCGAAGGTGTTGAAGGATTTGATCCGCCGAACCTTGTACGCTACCGACAACGAAAGCAGTCGCTACGCACTTGGCGGAGTACTGCTGGAGATGGAAGGCGAAACAATCGTCGCAGTCGGTACCGATGGTCGTCGCTTGGCGAAAATGGAAGGTGCGATGACGATCGTTGGCAAACCGAACACCGGTGGCCAAACCATCGTGCCTTCCCGAGCGATGCAGTTGATCGACCGCATGCTGCCAGATGACGATACGAAAATCAAAATCGCTGCCGAAGCAAACGATTTGACTTTGGAAGAACCAGGCGGAGTGTTTTACACCCGATTGGTCGAAGGGCGTTTTCCGCCATGGCAAGAAGTTATTCCCAAGCGAGAGCAAACGAATCGTATCGATATCCCGGTCGGTCCGTTGCATTCGGCGATTCGCCAAGCGGCGATTGTGGCCAGCGATGAGAGCCGCGGAATTGACTTTTTGTTCAAAGACGGCTCGCTGGTATTGTCCAGTAGCACCGCTGAAGTCGGCCAAACGCGGATCGAAATGCCAGTGCCTTACGATGGCGACGAACTGATGATCACGTTGGATCACCGCTTCGTGGGTGACTTTTTGAAGGTCTTAGGACCCGATAAATCGTTCACGCTGGATTTGGAGAGCGGCGAGGCTGCGGCTTATTGCGAAACCGCGGACAAGTACGGTTACGTGATCATGCCGCTTTCGAAAGACAGGCGGTAACCGTTGACCGACAACGAATCTTACGACGAGCAAGATTTTTCTAACGCTTCTGAATTGGTAGCTAAGCGTCGACGGTACTTCCGACGTCCGAAGCGACCGGCTGATTTGTTAGGACAATTGATGGCTCGAAAAGGTTTCGCTCAACAAGAATCCAAAAACGATTTGTCAGAAGTATGGAACACTCTGGTCGGCGAATCGTTAAACCAAAAAACCAGAGTTGGACTGCTCAAACGAAATGTGCTGGAAGTTTACGTCAGCAGTTCGGCAGTCAATCAGCAGCTGACCTTCAAAAAGGCTCAGCTGGTTAAGCAATTGCAAAAGCAGTTGCCCAAAGAAAATATCAAAGACATTAGATTTAAAATCGGTTCGTTCCGCTAAAGATACCCTCATGGCAAAAGAAGTCAAAAAAACATACGAAGGCGAAGACCTTCAGCGACTCTCCGATCTTGAACACGTTCGCGAACGGCCGAGTATGTACATCGGCGATACGACCGCTCGCGGTTTGCATCACCTAGTCTACGAAGTCTCCGACAACTCGATCGACGAGGCGATGGCTGGCTACGCTTCCAAGATCAATGTCACGATCAACACCGACGGTTCGGTAACCGTATTGGATGATGGTCGCGGTATCCCAACGGACGTTCACCAACAGCTAACCGAACAAGAAGGCCGTGAAATCACGACGCTTGAGGGTGTAATGACCTTCTTGAAGTTCGGCGGTAAATTCGAAAAAGGTGCTTACCAGACTTCCGGTGGTTTGCACGGCGTCGGTGTGACCGTGGTTAACTTTTTGTCCGAGTGGGCAGAAGTCGAAGTTCATCGTGAAGGTGAAATCTACCAACAAGAATACCAACGCGGCGTCCCAACCGGGCCGGTAACCAAGGCCGGAAAAACAGACAAAGTCGGTACGAAGACTACTTTCAAACCAGACGCACAGATCTTTCAAACGACCAAGTTTGAATACAACGTGCTCAATAAACGCTTGCAAGAATTGGCGTTTCTTAACAGCGGCGTGCGGATCATTTTTAAAGACGCTCGCACCGGCGAAGGCGATGAATTCTGTTACGAACGAGGAATCATCGAGTATGTAGAACACATCAACCGCACCAGCGATGCGATTCACAGTGAACCGATTTATATCAAAGGTGAAATGGACGACGTGGCGTTTGAGATCGCTTTGCAATACACCACCGAGATCTCAGATACCGTGTTCTCGTACGTTAACAACATTAACACTCACGAGGGCGGTACTCACGTATCGGGTTTCCGATCCGCTTTGACGCGAACGCTGAACTCCTACGCAAAAAAGAATAACCTGTTCCCCAAAAACATTAGCGTCACTGGCGAAGACTTTCGCGAGGGAATTACAGCGGTGATCTCGTTGAAAGTTCCCGAACCGCAGTTTGAAGGGCAAACCAAAACCAAGCTCGGTAACAACGAAGTCGAAGGCATCATCACATCGGCTTTTGGTGAGTTTTTCAAAGTCTATTTGGAAGAGAATCCCAAAGAAGGCAAGATCATCGTCAAAAAGGGCGTTCAAGCAGCCGAAGCCCGAGAAGCGGCCAAAGCGGCTCGAGACAAGGTCCGACGAAAATCCGTTTTGGGTGGTACTAGCCTGCCAGGAAAGCTTCGCGATTGCCTTTCCAAAGACGTCGAAAAATGTGAAATCTACCTGGTCGAAGGTGACTCGGCGGGTGGATCTGCCGAAGGTGGCCGGCTGAAAGAGTTTCAAGCGATCCTGCCGCTGCGAGGTAAGATCATCAACGCTTACAAAGCTCGCGAAGACAAAGTTTTGGCTAACGAAGAAGTCCAATCAATGATCAGCGCGTTGCGAGTTGGCATCGGCGATGATCAAGATTTGTCAAAACGACGCTACGACAAAGTCATCATCATGACCGACGCGGACGTCGACGGTTCCCATATTCGAACGTTGTTGTTGTGCTTCTTCTATCGCCAGATGTATCACTTGATCGAACAAGGTCACGTTTACGTCGCTTGCCCTCCCCTGTTCCGCGTAAAAGCCAAACGAAAAACTTACTACGTCCAGACCGAAGAAGAAATGCGTCGGCAGTTGCTCGATCGCGGGTTGGAAGACACCTCGTTTGATAACAACGATGGCGTCGTCGTCACTGGCGATAACATGCGTCGATTGTGTTTGACTTTGGCCAGCATGGAAGACGCGATTTTGTCATTGGAGCGACGCGGTGTTAACTTGCGAGCTCATTCAAATCGTATGACACCCGAAGGCAAGTTGCCAGTCTTCCAAGTCGTAATCGGCAATCGCCAAGAATGGTTCGTGAATCAAAAAGACAAAAACGAATTCATCAAACAGTTAGAACAAGAAAGCGGTGAAGCCGTCACGGTTACCGATGAGAGCGCCTCGGATTCAGAAGATGATCAAAGCAAAATGCGAGTAACCGAGTTCTACGAAGTCAGAACAATCAACTCGGGATTGGCGGAATTAGGCGAGTTCGGTTTGGACATCGAAGCCATGCTACCGATCGAACGAACCGGAATGGAAGAAGCTCGCTACATCTTGCGACGCGGTGAAACCGAAACGGGAGTCGAAGACTTGCGAGGTTTGGTCGGAGCAGTCAGAGCAGCTGGTGAAAAAGGCATGCATGTGACTCGCTTTAAGGGGCTGGGCGAGATGAACGCGGAAGAACTCCGCGAAACAACGCTCGACCCAGAAAACCGAACGCTAATCCAAGTCAAAATGGACAACGCGGCCGAAGCGGACAACATGTTCCGAATCCTGATGGGCGACAAAGTCGAACCTCGCCGCGAGTTCATCGAGAAGTACGCGTTGGATATCAGCGAGCTGGATGTCTAGACGAGCTATTGGTCAGCCAATGTTGAACTTTAGGGTAGCTGGATTCGCCAGAATTCAGTTTGATTCAGAGGAAACCGAACTCTGGCGAGTCCGGCTACATGTTTCGATCCTAATCT
>JALZWN010000107.1 GCA_023300235.1 Mariniblastus sp. | reverse complement strand
GTCTGAACCGTCGGCCCAACGCCTGGACGGCCCTTGTTATCGTAAGCCCCGAAACCGCCAATGTTAGTTCCCCGCGGTAGGCCCGTGACAAAACCAATCGCGTCACCGTTGCCTGACCAGCCCGTCCCCAAGGCACCCGAGAACTGAAACTGATCGTTTTGCGAGTCCAACAAAATCCCTGCACTGGCCGGACTACCCGCCCCAAGCACCACCATCTTTGTATTGATGCTGACGGGATGTCGAGTAATTTTTTCGTACTGATCGTCGATGTAAACCATGTTCACACGATAGTAGCCGTCCATCTTTTCGATCGATGTGACTTCGACTTGCGTATACATCTCGGTGCCGTTGTGCTTGGCCACCGGCAAGTAGTTGTACTGCAGGCTATTCTTGGCTCCGATGTTACAACCGTTGATGCAATCGCCGCACAAAGTACAAGCTCGTTGGATCATTCCCTGCGGGTTTCGCATGCTTTGATCAAGGTAGCGATGGTCGTACATCACCGAAAGATTCGAACGATCAAAGAACCCCGGCCCCTGATTAAAACGCTCGGCCGCCAACCGTCGTGAACGCACTTTGGGGGTTTGATCAAACGGGGTTCGGCTGAGCGACATCGATCGAGCCATGGCGTCGTAATACGGGCTGAGCACATCAACATTTCGTAATGCCTCTGGCCAACGCTGTTGTTGAAAAACCTCTGCATGCGGACGAAGCGCGATACTGGCGTTGATCAGCGAACCGCCGCCAAGACCATTGCCGGACAAAACATTAACCTCGTCGTTCATCATTAAATTGAACAACCCCAGCGGTTTCGTGACTTGCCCTTTGGTGGGACCGGTTAGGTTTGCCCGAGCATCACCGGAAACATTACCGAAGGTATCTGGAAACGTGCCCGGGATCCATTCCTTGCCTCGCTCAAGCATGCAGATGCGTTGATTGGGTTTCAGTTTTTGCGAAAGCTTGGCCGCCGTGATCGACGCACCGTAACCCGATCCAACCACCACGACGCTAAAATGCATCTTGTCTTCTTTTTTCGCGGTCGTAAACAGATCGCGAATCGGATTGGATAGCTGCCCGCCATAGGCTTTCAAGCTATTGCGGTAGTCCGCGGCCGCGCGTTGCTTGAGCGGAGTGAAATTGGTTTTGGTACGGTGACCAATCTGAACCAGATTTCGTTTTTCTGGCTTGTCTGCTTTGGCCGAACTGCCAGGAAGCGACGTAGCAGCAACCGACGCCGCAGCTGCGGTGAGCTTGATCGCTTGACGTCGATCGATTTTTTTGGAGCTGGCCATGTTTAGAATTACCCTAGTCGAAGCAAAGGAGAGGTAAGGTGGTTATCGTTGTTCGGGTTGCCCCAATTAAAACCAATACTGGGGTTACACCCGTATTGAGGGAAAGTCGATTTCGGTTGTTCGGTTGTTAGCGACCAGGTAAAATGGCAAGAGACTGCACGTTGGCGACTCCCGATCGGTCAGCGAAATCGATCCGGTTAGGCAATCTCGGCAAGTCGATTCCTGCCCAGCGCGGGTGCCATGCTTACGCGGTTAAAAATGGCACCACTTTAGAAAGCCCCGCAAAAAAAATGCTCACGGGACTTTCCCAGAACCACATCGCACGCGCGAGCATGCTCCTACTCAGTGGCCACTCTTACGTTCAAAGCCGTGAAGCATGGCACCCGCTCCCCCAACAAAGCACCCAACACAACTGGGCCAGCCACTAAAACACCGGAAGCACCATTTGCCTAAGCCTCGCTCAAATTGAAACGAGGCAAGTCCCGGAGAGACAACTCACGCAATCCGACTCCCGCAACCTCAGACAGCCCCGTTCCCCCACAGCCTGAAAAGAACACCCACAGCACCCCGCAGGCCAAAGCCCCCAGTCCACGCAAGCCTCCACCGCCGCCCACGCGCAGACAACGATCCAGCAGTTCAACGACCCATCAGAAGCCATCGGCGATCAGGGAATCCTGCCCCAACAACGCAAACCAGCCTCCCAAATACCCCAGAAATCAGGCTCATTCACCACCAAAACCCGCACGCACTCGCTCCTCCTCCAAAAACCGCGAAAACCTTGAAAAACGGTTGAATTGGCAATTGTCGTTCGGAAAGCTTGCCGATAAACTTTCGACTTCGTTTGACTGGTGAAATTCCGGTCAATTTGTTTTATATACCCGCTTGCGAAACCGCTCCTGCTTTAAGGACGGCCCGAACACACGCCATGTGATCGGAAGTGATCTGCAAGCTAATGGGAGGATTTAATGGCAAATAAACTCGTTCAAGACTTGATCGACGCTGGAGTTCACTTTGGTCACCGCGCAAGCCGCTGGAACCCTAAGATGGCTCCTTACATCTACGGTCGCAAAAATCAAATTCACATCATGGACATTCGCGAAACCGTTCGCGGATTGCTACGAGCCAAAAAGTTCGTGTCCAACGTCGCCAGTGGCGGCAGCTTGATTTTGTTCGTCGGCACCAAGCGTCAAGCTTCAGCCGCTGTTCAACGCGAAGCCGATCGCTGCGGCATGCCTTACGTCAGTGAACGCTGGCTGGGTGGAGCCCTCACGAACTTCCGCACCATTCGAAGCCGAATGACTCGCTTGGAAGAACTCGAAGCGATTCGTGGCAGCGAAAAAATCGACGGCTACTCAAAGAAAGCTCAGTCTTCATTGAACCGCGAATACCGCAAGATCTACCGCAACCTAAACGGCATGCGTTCAATGAACCGCTTGCCTGAATGCTTGATCATTGTCGATCCAAACAAAGAAAAGAACGCGATCCTAGAAGCCAAGAACCTTGGCATCACGACCGTTTCCTTGATCGATACCAACTGTAACCCGGACATGGTTGACTTGCCGATCCCAGGCAACGATGACGGTATCCGCAGCATCGAGTTGATCGTTAGCCACATGGCCGACGCAGTTTTGGCCGGCCGCAAAAACGTGGTTGCCAAAAACGAAGGTGCCGATGGCAAGCCAGCTGGTAAACCAAAAGCAGCTCCTGCTCCTGCCGCTGCCCCTGCTACACCAGCCGCTGAAAAAGCTCCTGCTGCACCAGCAGAAAAGCCAGCGACTCCGCCAGCCAGCTAGAGCACACTTTTTGCTCAAGCGTTCGAAAGAACCAACGGCCGCTCTTTTGCGGCTCGCAAACCAAAGCCTGGCGATTCTGTTCGCCGGGCTATTTTTGAAAATCCCCAAACCGCTTGAACCTTAGCTTTCTCGAGCGGTCTCTAAAACGAATCAAAGCAACCAAAGTTGATAAGGAAAAAACATGTCGATTTCCGCAAAAGCAGTTAGCGAACTACGCAAGTCCACCGGCGCTGGAATGATGGATTGTAAAGAAGCCCTTAAAGAATCCGGCGGCGACATTGATGGCGCATTGGACTGGCTACGCAAAAAAGGCCAGAAAGTGGCTGCCAAACGAGCCGACCGCGACGCCAATGAAGGCATCGTGATGGCCAAAACAGACGACGCTGGAACCACCGGCATCGTAATGGCCGTTAGCTGCGAAACTGACTTCGTCGCCAAGAACGATGGCTTCATCGAATTCGCTGACAGCCTCGCCCAATTGGCAATGGACAAGCTTCCAGAAACCAAAGAAGAGTATCTCGCTCTTGAGTTCGAAGGCGGTACCGTCGCTGAGAAGTTGATCGAAAAGACCGGCACGATCGGCGAGAAGCTAGAGATCTCTGGTTACCACAAGGTGACTGGCGAAAACATCGCTTCTTACATCCACGCAGGCAGCAAGATCGGCGTTTTGGTAAACTACAAAGCCGGTGGCAACGGTGAAGCTTCTGGCTTCTTCCGTAGCGTCGCCATGCACATCGCAGCGATGGCACCAACCATCATGTGCCCAAAAGGTTTGGACCTTGATTTCGTCAAAAAAGAAACCGAAGCGTTGCAGGCTCAAATCCAAGCCGAAAACGAATTGAACGAATCTGAAAACCTTGGCAAGCCAATCAAAATGATCCCAGAATTCGGTAGCCGCTTGCAGATGACCCCAGAAGTCATCGCCGCAGCCGAAGCCAAGATCAAAGAAGAATTGGCCGCCGAAGGCAAACCAGAAAAGATCTGGGACAAGATCGTCCCCGGTAAACTAGATCGCTACATCAGCGACAATTCCCAGTTGGATCAAACTTACTGCTTGCTCAGCCAAGTTTATGCTTTGGATGACTCAAAAACAGTCGCCGAAGCCGTTGAAGCAATGGGCGAAGGCGTTGAATTAGTAGAATTCAAACGCGTCGCTGTTGGCTAAAACGCCAGATAAAAAGTCAACCAAGCCCTGCATCTCTGCAGGGCTTTTTTTTTACTCTTCTACGACAAAGCTAAGCTACACTTCGAATGTCGCCTTTCACGGATCGTTGAAACGATGGTCGCAAAACCGATGGCCGTTTTAACCCGGAGCGCTTCAACGCTCAGCGTTAATACGCTCAGCGTTAATACGCTACGTGAAAGAACACTTACCTCGCCGCAGTCCTAACTGGATTGCTGGCGTCGAAGCCAACAGCCGCTTTGCACTGCCTCACCACTTTTTAAACTCAACCCAGGTCTACGAATGTCTTCTGCAAAATACAAACGCATCCTCCTGAAACTATCCGGCGAAAGCTTCAGCCCATCTGGCGAACGCGGAATCAGCATGGAGGAAGTCGTTCACATCTCCAAGCAGATTCATGAAGCCCAACAACTCGGCTGCGAAATTGCAGTCGTCATCGGCGGCGGAAACATTCTTCGCGGCAGCCAGTTCAAAGCCACCAACGACGTCGTTGAAGAAGCCACCGCTCACTACATGGGCATGATGGCCACGATCATCAATGGCTTGGCCCTGCAAGACGCACTAGAAAGCGTTGGCTGCAAGACTCGATTGATGAGTGCGATCAAGATGGACGGCGTTTGCGAACCGTACATTCGCCGCCGGGCTGATCGCCATCTCGAAAAAGGACGCATCGTCATCCTAGGTGCAGGCACCGGCGGCCCGTTTGTCACCACCGACACCGCAGCCGCGTTGCGATCAATGGAACTCGGTTGCGATATCTTAATGAAAGCCACCCGCGTTGATGGCGTCTACAGCGAAGATCCTGAAAAGAACCCGCACGCAGTTTTGTACTCGGACTTGGACTTCCAAACCGTCGTCGAAAAACGACTCCGCGTGATGGACTCGACCGCCATCTCACACTGCATGGAACACAGTATGCCGTTGATGGTTTTCAACTTCCGCAAAGACGGCAACATCGTCAAAGCGGTCACCGGAACCCAAGTCGGCACCCTGGTCACCAACCAAACCAGCTAGGTCCACGATCCGCTTTGACGGGCTCGGTTACCGGGCCCCCCGCAACGCGGTCAGGGTGAATCTGTTTTTACCAATCGAAGCCCGACGCGTGAGCGAGGAAATGTGGTGATGGGCTTCCAGCCTGTCATTTGCATGGGGGCAGCGCGTAAGACAGGCTGGAAGCCCATCTCCACATTTTTTGGGCTTCGCCAAAACATGACTAAGTCAACTGGCCCGTAAGCAAGGACCTGTGGCGGTAGCAAGGACCCGTGGCGGTAGCACTTACAGCCTGCCATGCAACGACATGATCCCGCTTCCCGCCGGCGACCGAAATCTGATACACTAATTCTTATCAACCCAACACCATGCCCAGTGAGGTCTATTATGGAAACCAAAGAAATTCTCGAAGACTCCGAAATGCGAATGGATAAAGCAATCGAGGTCCTTAAAAAGAACTTAAGCGGCATCCGCACCGGACGAGCCAACCCTGGGTTGGTGGATTCACTTCGCGTGGACGTCTACGGCAGCCCCACGCCGATCAAGCAGGTCGCCCAAGTAGGCGCCCCTGAGCCAACTCAGATTGTGATCCGCCCCTACGACGCAGGCATTATCAAAGAGATTGAAAAAGCGATCGTAGCAAGCGATCTCGGCTTCAATCCGCAGAGTGACGGTCGCGTGGTACGGATCAACATCCCAGCCCTATCGACCGACGTTCGTAAGAAGATGGTCTCGCGTATTAAGGATCTATCCGAAGACGCCAAGATCTCGATTCGCAACGTCCGCCGAGACGGCAACAAAGCCGCCGACCAAGCCGAAAAGGACAAATTGGTATCCGAAGATCAACGTGACGACGTCAAGGATCAAATCCAAGAACTGCTGAAGAAGTACGAAGCCAGCGTCGTCGAAATCGCAAAAACTCGCGAAGCCGAAGTCCTAGAAGACTAGCTCGCACCACCAGGCCAAGCGCTGCCTGGCAATTTTGCGAACGGTGTCCTACCGTCGCTCACACGATATAAAACTAATCAAGCTGGAGCTTCAAAAGCTCCAGCTTTTTTTGTGCCCACTTGGGTTTATTGTGGGTGACTTAATAAGCAGACAATTGGTTCCCATATAACTTTACCGAATCAGGGTGCCATGCTTACGCGACCAGAAAAGAACTAATTCGAGAAAGCCCCTTTGAAAAATAGGCTCACGAGATTTCTCCAAGACCACATCCGACGCGTTAACATGCATGCCAACACTCAAGAGACACCATTGACCTGAAAGCCGCGAAGCATGGCACCCAACACTAACAAAACGCGTCGAATACCTGCCCCAGCCACAATAACCACAGATGGACCTTTTTGGGCCAATCCCCGGCTCTGTTCATTAGCGGCATTCAACTCATTCGAATTCAACTCATTCGAATTTTGTACCACTTCCAGAACAGCCCACAGTACAGCGTCCCCCCCATCAAATGAGAAGCAATCGCGATCGGAACCGAGTACAGCAAGAACCCAACATCGGTTGCATAGAACATCGCCAGCCAAACCACCCACAACGCCGCTGCCGGACCTGCAAACCCCAACGCTTGCTGTATAACCGAAAACAACGCTTGATACCAATCATTCAAACGCTGCCCGCGCCCAAACCATTGATTCGCAATTCGCGTTAGCCATTCCAAGCAATAAAAACCGCCAAACAGCAACCCGGCAATCACCAACGCGACTCCCAGTGCGTTCAGCGTCGTCAGCAAAACGAACAGACGCCGAGAATCGACTTGGCCAGTCACGAAGTAATTGAACAACAACAAGTTCACGACCGCAGGCACCGCTAAAATTAAGACAATCACGGTGTACTGCCTCAAGGCCAACGTCCGTGCAGCAGCCAAACTGCCGCCGCCGATACTCGCAACGCTGGGCGGGACGGCGATCTCACGAGGTGACTCAAACGGATTTGACATACTGCGTCCATCGCATTGTTTTAAGGTGTTGGCGTGATCGATTGTAGCGTAAAACCCATTCCAGTGCCGAACAACTCCTACGCCGGACACTCAAGCCACCATACCGCATGACGCGACTCTGATCTGGGTGCCTCCTAGATCATCAATCACAATTCGCCCTCGAAAGCAGATACCAGCAGCAACTGCAACAGCAAGACGAGGACCAGCCTCTCCGTAAAACGCCCTCCGCCTTCCGGGACCACGCTAAATTCAGCCAGTAAAATCACCGAAGCAGCCCTAGATCATCACCCCGGCCACCCAAATCACCGCCATAATGACGGCCATGAATCCAACCACCCAGATAATTGAACGCAACGAGTGCTTGATGATTTCTGCGGGATGCTCGTGCCGAGTCGCCCCGTAAACCAAACTAATCACAACCACCAACGGAGCAGCGTAATAGAGGTTGGGAACCGAACCCGTCAACGCAAATAGCAACGATAAATCGATCATATCTGGTCCTGCCCCTTCTTTTTAGATTCCAAACGCTCACGTTGATCGGCCGTCAAAATCGCAGGGCCACAGAACGCATCGTAAACCGCCAACAGATTCAAAACGCCAGCGATCATCGTGTACAAGGTCCCCATCTCAAAGAAGTGCTTGTAATCAAAATGCCATCTCGCCAGCACATCTTGATGAGCCGGATCGGCAATGCCAGGTGGCGGAGCCATGAAGCCATCCTTGAGCGTATTCTTTGGCATCACCGCTGGCTTGTTGTCTTCTTCGATTCGCTTAAGCGATAAATCCGCTTCACTATATTTTGCCGGATAACGCTCGCACAAAACAAAATACGGATCGTCGCCGTCCTTGGTTTTATAAGCCTGCACGAGCGCCGGCAACGCAACCGCGCCGCAATGAATCTGAAACAGCGGGTACTGCCAGCGAAAGTCGTTTGGCCGATTCGACGCGTACACCACGCGGCCGTGCCCCAACCCCAGCCCAACAAAATAGGTCACCAACACGCACAGCATGAACAGCAGCCCTTTGGCAAAGCGAAGTTGGTAAAAATGGCCCGCCCCCGGTATCAGCCACGCTAAAACAGCAGCGACATAAGGATTACCTAGGTTAACGACGACTGGTTCACCTTGTTCTTGCGGGTAAACTATTTCCGACATGATAAAATCACTTGGCAGGTTAACAAATCCAGCTACTTTTGGCCGGAAACCATTATTCTAACCCCCTGCATCCACTCTCTACCAGACCAACTCATTTCCAAAACCATGGCTCATCGATTCTTCCTTCCCGACTTTCCCGACCGCGACACCGTAACGCTCGACGGCGACCAAGCCCACCATGCCGCTCAGGTGATGAGATTCGAAGTGGGGGACTCGATCATCCTGTTCGACGGGCAAGGCACCGAGGCAACCTGCGAGATCAACGCGATCAGTAGAAAACGAGTTGAATTGACGATCAAACAGCGCAGCACAACCGATCGGGCATTGTCCACCGAACTGACGTTGGCAGTGGCCTTGCCCAAAAAAGACCGGCAGAAGTTTTTGATCGAAAAGCTAGTCGAACTGGGCGTCGATCGCCTGATCCCCGTCCAAGCCGAACGGTCGGTCGCCGAGCCTAACAAAAAGGTCATCGACCGCATCAACAAACAGATCATCGAAGCCAGCAAACAATGCGAACGCAATCGCTTGATGCAAGTCACTCAGCCGATGACCTTCCAACAGATCGCCGAATGGTCCGACCAGCAAACTCAACCTGCCCGGTGCTGGCTGGCCGACCCTTACAACGGCGTTTCAATCGCGACGGTGAACCAGCAAGCTGCCGGTGGTGAAGGCAACTCAGATCAAAGCAACCACGAACTAGTTGCCATCGGCCCCGAAGGCGGGTTTGCCGACAAGGAAATCGAAGTCGCAACCGCCGCCGGATTTCAACTACTACGTATCGGCCCGACGATCTTACGAGTCGAAACCGCCGCCATCGCCGCTGCAGCGATCTTCGGCGCCGGACGCGAATCCATGGAAGCGTAGCGGCAAAAAAGTGGCGAGTTGCTTGCAGTCTGCCTTACGCGTAGGTTCTTCTGGTGTTTTAGCGCCAAGCACCAGTATGGTGAGATTTACGAATGCTGCCCGCCACAGACGAGGTGAAAACGACCACTAAATTTCGTGAAGAGCGTACACGCAAGTCCATTCTGTCACGCGCCGATCCGACTACTCGTCACCGCCACCTTTGCCACGGCGTCGCTCACGCATCTTTTTCTCACGCTCGCGCTTGGCTTTTTTCTTTTGAGCGGGCGAAAGACGCTTGCCGGTTGTCTTTTTCGTTTTCGGCCCCATCGCGCCGGGATTCATCATCTGAGCCTGCATCTCTCGCATCGACTCCATCCGGCCCTTGTCACCTTTGCCAGCCATCGAAGTCAGCATCGGCTTCATCATATTGTACTGCTTCAGCAGCTCGTTAATCTGCTTGGTCTGGACGCCCGCACCTTTGGCGATCCGCTGCTTACGGCTACCGTCAATCAATTTCGGATCGCGGCGCTCCTGTTTGGTCATACTATCAATGATCCCGACCATCCGCTTGACCTGCTTGGACGTGTCGGTGTCACCCATCATCTGCTTGACTTCTTTGGGGATGCCCGGCATCAAACCCATCATCTTTTGCATCAAACCCGGCTTAGCGACCTTCATCATGTGACCGCGGAAGTCGTCGAGCGTAAACTGGCCCTTTTCCAACTGAGCCTCAAGCTTGATCCGCTCTTCCTCGGACACCAACTCCTGGGCTTGCTGAGCCAAAGCAACCATGTCGCCCATGCCCAAAATTCGGCTGGCCATACCTTCCGCACGGAACAGCTCAAAATCTTCTAAGTGCTCACCCGTACCGATAAAGCGAACCGGCACGCCAGTGACTTGGCGAACCGACAGCAACGCACCGCCTCGTGCATCGCCGTCCAGCTTGGTCATCACCACGCCGTTAAGCTCAAGAGCTTCGTGGAAAGCACCGGCACTCTTGACCGCGTCTTGTCCGGTCATCCCGTCCACGACCAAGAACACGTGATGCGGCTGGACTTCGCGGTCGATGGTTTGCAGTTGCTGCATCAACGCTTCGTCGATCGCCAGACGACCCGCGGTGTCCAAGATCAAAACCTTATTGCCGTCAGCCTTGGCTTTGGCAACGGCCGCTTTACAAACTTTGACCGGATCCTGTTCTTCGCGATCGCTGTAAACCGGGACGCCTAACGAATCACCCAGGACATGCAACTGATCGATCGCTGCCGGACGCTGCAAGTCAGCCGCACAAAGCAACGGAGTGATACCGGCTTGCTTTTGCAACAACCGAGCGAGCTTACCACAGGTGGTTGTTTTACCGGCACCTTGCAGACCACACATCATGATGATGTTCAAGTCGCGATCGAAGGTCAGGTCTTCTTGGGCCGGACCTAAGATTTCGATCAGTTCGTCGTTGACGACTTTGACCAACTGCTCGGACGGATCCAACGCCAGCAAAACTTTTTCGCCAAGAGCCTTTTCCGTGACGCTGGCCATAAAACTGCGGATCACGTCGATGCTAACGTCCGCTTCCAGCAACGAGGTTTCGACCATTTTCAGGCCGTCTCGCATATTGCCTTCGGTCAGTTTGCCTTTGCCGCGGAGTGTTTTAAAAGCACCTTTGAGGCCGTCTTGCAGTGAATCAAACATCGATAACTAGCTTGGATCTAAGTGAACGGAGAATATTGGGCCCAAATAACATCGATCGGCCGCGGGATCAGGCCAGAGCTGGTTTTCATCCGACAGCAACGGGCTTGTTGCAGGTCAATCGGCGTCCTCCAGCGTCCCGTAGCTTATCCGATTTTTGCCGATTCGTTAACCTGCGTTAATTTACCGGGCAGCTTTTTTGCGGACAAAACAAAAGCCCCGGCATTCACCGAGGCTTTTGATGATCTATCAAAAAATTGATCGATCGAAAAATTGACCGCTGGACAACCAGAGCTTCTTTACTGACGGAACATCGTCAACGTGCCGTTGTCAGCTACGTCAAACAGTGGACGCTCGTAGTTTTGGTAGTACTTGCGACCCTGAGGACGGATCGAGAAGCCGACGGAAACGTTAAACGAGTCGTTAGGATCGCCTCCGATAAACCCTTGGTTGGCCGGTAGATCAACATCGCTTAGGTAATAAGTGAAACCCGACTGAAAGGCGATTCGATCGGTGATCGGAAAATCAAAGTCCAACCCGATGATACCTTGCTCGTTGTCGGTCCAACCACCAAACACTTCACCGTAGCCGCCACGAGCAATCTCATGACGCAAGAAGAATCGATACCAATCGTTCGTCGTAACGACACTGCTGCCAACACCGAAGAACGTATTGTTGAAATCGCCTTCCGTGTCGTCGTCCTGAGCGTTTCTAGCAAAGCGGAAACCAAACGATGTGCCGCCTTGCCAAACGTAACCGATTTCGCCACGAATCTGGACCAAATCAACCGATGAGAACCACTCTTCGCGGAGAATGTCAGCGACCACGCCCAATTGCAAACCATAGTCAACGCGTCGGAAAAAACCGGCCGTCAGGAAAAGTTGATTGCGATCGTCATCGGTGAATTCAGCACCACCGAAGTTTGTGTTAACTGTGCGAACCCCGAATTGCCCAGAGAAAATTCCACCACTCAAACGGCACAATGGCAAGCCTAAGTTGAAACCGCCATAGATACCGTGACTGCTGTCATCGACCAAGTCGTTGCTGCCATCTAATGCAGAGTACAAGTTAGTGCGAAACGATGTGAATCCACCAAAGTAATCAGCGTTCTGGAAAATTTTCCCAAAGCGATTCAAAAGGCATGGACCGCCTTCTGAGCAACCACCGCGCCCGCAACAATCGCCCGCGAAGTAGCTCTCGCCAACATCGCCACAACCGCCTGAATCACAACCGCAACCACCCGCGTAACCTTCATGAACGACGCTGCCATAGGATTCGTCAATGATGACTTCATTGCCAACGATCGATGAACCAACCGGACTACCAATGACGTGACCGCTGCCGACCATCGGAGAATGACTGATGACTTGTCCGCCATCAATAATCCCACCCTGAACAATCCCACCTTGAATAATCGGCGATCCGCCATCGATGATGGTTCCACCGATCCCTGGCGAGCCTAAATGCTGAGGGATAAATCCCCCCGATGGTGCAAACCCACTAGACGGTGCGATGGCCCGTGTGGACGATCCCGCTTGAGCAACGCGAACCGGATTGGAATTGACCGTCGCCGAAGCGCGGGCAATTCGCGGTGCCTTTTGAGCGGCAGGTTGCTGAGTCACCACGGTGGTGGTTTCGGTGCGTTGGCGAGCCTGTTGCAGAGCGGCCATCCGCCGACTGAACTCGGCATTCTTTGATTGGGATTGGGCGTTCGCCGTGCCGCTGCCAATGAAGCAAGCGGTGGCAACGCAGATTGTGATCGCGTTTTTAAGATGAAAAAACATTTTCGATCTTCCTGTCTAGTGTTTGAACGAGTGGGGGTTCTCGCGCGGTTGCATGCGCATTAATTTCGCTGTAGTAGTCTTCGTCACCCGCAAAGCCGATACTTTCGGCAAAGTTTAAATAATCCGGAAAGTTACACACAAGCACCCCATCTTAACACCGGCAAGTGATAGCAGTCAGCGGATGATACCGAGGTGAAAAACGCGACAGTGCTTCGAGCCTGCCTTATGCGCCACAAGCCACCTGCAACGCAGCAGCATCGCCAACAGTCGCAGCGACCCGGATCTACATCCTTGACATTCACCCCATATACAATGATAATTAATTCGTAGCATGCGCTACGGATCGATTGTCACTCAACACCCAAAGTTAACATCGTGCTCTTTCTACCAGCAGCTCGCCGGCCAAGCTTTTCCGCTCACGCACTGTCTCGTTTCGCACAAGCATTTTTGATAGCGACTCTACTGACTTGCTTTGGGCTCACCGCTGCGGCTCTCGCCCAAGACACCCAGCCAAAGAAAAAAGTACTGGTTTGCTCCACCACCCAGATCGCTGATTTTGCGAGACAAGTCGTCGGCGATCGCTGGGAAGTCGGTTGCATTTTGTCCGCCGGGCAAGACCCACACACGCACGAAGTCACCAGCGATGATATCGCGTTGATCAAACGAGCCGATTTGTGTTTTCAGAACGGGTGGAATTTAGAAGGTCACGACTGGATGGGCGTGCAAGCTCGCAACCAAGGCAAACCGATCGTGGCTTGCGTGACCGGAGTAAAGCCGTTGATGATTCAAGAAGAACATTCCGCCGAAGACGCTAAGCCCGTACAGGACCCGCACGCTTGGTTCGATATTGAAAACGCGATGATCTACGTGACCAACATCCGCAACGCCGTTCGCGATCTCGACCCCGACCACGCCAAAGAATACAACGCTCGCGCCAAGCTGTACCTGTACCAACTTCGAGGCCTGAAGCAGTGGGTGGCTCAGGAAGTTAACCGTGTCCCCAAACAAAAACGCATTTTGATCACTCACCACGACGCCTTCGGCTACTTTGCTCGGGCCAACGGATTCCGCGCCGTCAGCCCAGTGGGTTGGACAACTGGCGAGCTGGCAGGCGGTTCGATTGAACAACGCCAGCAAGTGGTCAATCAAATTCGTGAACTGGGCGTGAAGAGTATTTTCTTAGAAACGTCCACCAAAACCGAGACCCTTGAAGCAATCGCGAAAGAAACCGGGGTCAAAATCGGTGGTGCGTTGTACTCCGACGCCATGGGAGCACCTGGAACAGCTGGCGAGACTTATATCGGTATGGTTCGCGAGAACGTGCTGACCATCGTTAACAGCCTTGAGTGAATTCCGGGTTGAGGCAGCCCCCCCCACCCCCGAAGCCACTCACCAAAAGAATCACAATGCGACCCATTTGGACATTACTATTAGTCGTCGCCTTGATCGGCGGGATGGCCAGCTACATTAGCTTTGCCAACAGTGTCAGTCACCCGAGCGTCGATTTTTCGCTGGACTACGCACAAGGCAAACTTGAGCTGGCAATCGAACGCAGCTTCGAGTGTGCCCCATACGAATTAGCCGAAACCCAGGCGTTAGAAGTTAACCTGAAAGGTGAAGTCGTTTACTCCGTCAATGAAGTGTTGCCAGCCGATCGCGAAGTACGTTTTTTGATCAAAGAAGGCATCGAGGTCGGAGACAATGAGGTTGCGATCGTCGCCAATCGCGATTGGCTGAATGCCGGCTTCGGAGCCATCAAGGCGACAGTGCTCTGGAATGACATCCCCATCGCCGAAAAAACCATCACTGCCGAAAAAGACGTCGAACTGGTAACCGGCACATTGCTGTTTCATGTTGACGCCGACGCGGCCACCCAGGGACACCAACACTGATGAACACAAACTCACCCGCCGCCTCAACTACGGCGATCGATGTCCGCAATCTAACCGTTAGCTACGGCCCCGTCCCGGCATTGCTGGACATTTCCGTTCAGATCCCCGAAGGAAAACTGATCGGCATCATCGGCCCCAACGGATCCGGCAAATCAACGCTGATCAAAAGTATGCTCGGCTTTGTTCGGCCCGACGTGGGGGCCGTCGAAGTCTTCGGGCAGGAAATCGCTTCGGTCAAAGGACGCATCGCCTACGTGCCACAACGCGGGACGGTTGACTGGGATTTCCCGGTCACCGTGCGCGAAGTCGCCGCGATGGGCCGGTACGGAAAACGTCGCTGGTGGCAAGACTTGACCAAAGAAGACTATCGTCTCGCCGGCGAAGCATTAGAAAAAGTTCGGATGAGTGATTTTGCCAATCGCCAGATCGGCCAGCTATCCGGCGGTCAGCAACAGCGCGTCTTCATGGCTCGTGCGCTCGCCCAAAACGCTGACATCCTGCTACTGGACGAACCCTTTGCGGGTGTCGACGCGGCAACCGAAAGCGCGATCTTGGACGTCCTGGAAGACACCAAGGCAGCCGGCAAAACCGTCGTCGTGGTGCACCACGATCTGGCAACCGCGGCCGAGTACTTTGATTTATTGCTGCTGCTCAAGCAAAGATTATTCGGTTTCGGTGCCCCCGCCCAAGTGTTGGATCCAAAACTACTGGCCGAAGTCTACGAAGGGAACATGAAGGTCTTTGCCGAACTCAATGATGTCGTCGCCAAAGACGCCGACAGCAGTGGAGCAAACGAGTAATGTACGAACTGCTCGAAAACATTCAGTTGAACTACGGTCACTTGATCAAGCCGTTGATCGCAGGAACACTCGTTTCGATCACCTGCAGCGTGATCGGTTGCTTCATCATTCTCCGCCGCATGGCGTTTCTCGCCGACGCTATCGCACACTCGATGTTAGCGGGCGTGATTGCAGGTTACCTGCTAACCAAATTGGTGCTCGGCGGCGAGGCTCCTTTGGCAGCGATGTTGATCGGAGCGTTGCTGGCCGGGATCGCGACGGTGGCGTTGGTCGGTTTCGTAACGCGTTTCTCGCGAGTCAAACAGGACACGGCGATCGGGATCATGTACACCGGCATCTTCGCCCTCGGCGCGTTTATCATTTCGCTGAAGTACTTCCGACAACAAATCCACATCGACATCTATCACTACGTCGTGGGAGATGTGCTGACAGTGCCGGACGAACAACTCTGGCTACTGGCGATTGTGACCTCCGTCGTGCTGAGCGTGGTGATTTTGTTTTTTCGCCCGCTGCAGTTGACCAGCTTCGACCCAATCATGGCGGCTTCGATCGGGATTCCGGTGCTGGCGGTCGAGTACCTGCTAACGATTTGCACTTCGTTGGTCGTCGTCAGCGGCGTTCAAATCGCTGGCGTGATATTGGTGGTCGCGCTGATCATCACTCCCGCGGCGACGGCTTATTTGCTGACCGATCGGCTAAGCCGGATGATTTGGAATGCAGTCTTAGTTTCGGTGTTGGGATTTTGGGGCGGATTCGCGCTGGCCGTTTACACCGGTGGTTCACCCGGTTCTGGCGTGGTCGTTACGATGACGGGCTTGTTCGTACTGGCGTTAGTGTTTGCGCCTCGATACGGCCTAGTCGCTGATTGGATTCGCAAGTCCAGCAGCGTGCCGCAAGAAGTCATGGAAGATGTACTCGGTGCGGTGCTGCGATCACCCGGACTGAAAGTAGCGATTTCAAAAATCGAAAAGAACGTAAGCTCCCGCAACATGAAGATCCGTCGAGCGATCACGATGCTGGCGCGACAGGATCTATTGTCGATCGAAGACGACCATGTGCTGCTCACCGACGACGGGCGAATCGAAGCCAATCGCCTAGTACGTGCTCACCGACTCTGGGAAACGTACCTTGAGCAAACCGGCATGCCGCAGGTCGAACTCCATAAAAAGGCTCATCAATTGGAGCACATTAGCGACCAAGCGACGGTCGAGTACCTGGACGACAAACTGGGCCATCCGCTGTCGGACCCTCATGGTTCTGTCATTCCCGCCGATCGCAAATCAGCAGACGTTTTATGCAGTGTGTTGCGAGACGGTGATCGAGCGACGATCGTGAACATAGATTTCGCAGGTCAGTCACAAGGCTTGGCGGTCGGCAACCAGATCACGATGGGCCCGCGTTCTGCCGACGGTAAGATCTGGACTCTGCATCTTCCCGACGGTACAAGCTGCCAACTCGACCACGCTCAAGCGGATGCGGTGGTGGTGAAAGTGATTGCGCAAGGAAACTAAAGGGCATTGGGAACGATTGCCGGCGGCGAAGCGTTCGGCGATTTCTAACCCCCAATAAAAGCCCGCCGCGTCAGCAAGGAACCGAATGTCGCTTTTTAATACGTAAAAGTGCGCTCGCCCAACGAAGGAAAAGCAACATTCGCAGGTTCGTTTTACAGTGGTTCACCGAAATTGAAATCAATCTCTCGGCTTTAAGGGGGGGCAAGAGTGACTTTCTTGCCCTGATTTTGAGAACGGGTATTTAATGTCAGCCTCTCCGTAAAAGAGCACTCTTTCACAGAGTGAAAGGCGACATTCGCCAGCCCCCATCTCTTTACCTTCGCTACCTTTTCACCCACCAACAGCCATAAAAAAAGCACGGTGATCATCACCGTGCTTCTTCTGTTTCTGCAATGCGGCTCTACTGAGCGTGCATTTTTCCGCGACGATCGATTGGCTCGATCATGGTCGCCTTCAAGTAATCCGCGTTCAAGCGACCGATAAAGGCGATGCTAATACCCTTCGGGCATTGCGCTTCGCACTCGGCATAGTTGCGACAACTGCCGAAGCCTTCAGACTCCATCTTGTCGACCATGTCCTTGGCTCGATCAAATCGCTCGGTTTGTCCTTGCGGAAGCATGCCCAAGTGAGCTGATTTAGCGGCGGTGAACAACATCGCTGAACCGTTAGGACAAGCCGCGACGCAGGCCCCACAGCCGATGCAGCTGGCCGCATCCAAAGCCGTTTCGGCAATGCCCGGCTCGATCGGAATCGAGTTCGGTTCTGGCTTTGGGCCAGAGTGATTGCTGACAAAACCGCCGGCTTGGATGATACGATCAAACGCAGATCGATCCACCACCAAGTCGCGAACCACCGGGAACGAACGGGCTCGCCATGGCTCGACGAACACCTCTGCTCCGTCCTCGAAGTGCCGCATGTATAGCTGGCAAGTCGTGGTTTCGGATTTTGGGCCGTGAGCTTCGCCGTTGATAACCATGCTGCACGAACCACAAACGCCTTCTCGGCAGTCGTGGTCAAACGCAACGGGCTCTTCGCCGTTACCGGTCAACTTCTCGTTCAGTTGATCCATCATCTCAAGGAACGACATGTCCGGGCTCAGCCCCTCAAGATCGTACGATTTCATCTCGCCGCGGTCAGTGCGATTGCTCTGACGCCATACGTGAATTTTAATTCTCATGATTTATAGTTCCTGTCGGCTAGCGGTAGAGCTTCGAAGGATAAGGGTTCTTTGGTTAGTTCTGGTTCATCGTCGACGCCTTTGAATTCAAAGACGGAAACGTGAGCAAAGTCTTTGTCGTTTCGTTTCGCTTCGCCCTCTTCGGTCTGGTACTCTTCGCGAAGGTGGCAGCCGCAAGACTCATCGCGGAGCAACGCGTCACGACACATCAACTCGCCAAACTCAAGGAAATCGGCCACTCGACCGGCGTGCTCTAAGCTTTGGTTCATTTCTTGGTGGCCACCAGGCAAACGCAAATTGTTCCAAAATTCTTTACGAAGGGCCGGGATCTTTTCGAGGCCTTCCATTAATGATTCTTTGGTTCGTGCGATGCCACAGTGTTCCCACATCAATTTGCCGAGCTCCCGGTGGATTGATTGGGCTGACCGATCGCCTTTAATCTTTAGCAACGTATTGATACGATCGCGAACTTCGGTTTCGACTTTCTCAAACGCATCGTGGTCGGTGGTGATTTCGCCAGCGTCATGGCGGCTCAAATAATCACCGATCGTGACTGGGAGGACGAAATACCCGTCAGCCAAGCACTGCATCAGCGAACTGGCCCCCAAGCGGTTGGCTCCATGATCGGCGAAGTTTGATTCGCCGACGCTGTAAAGCCCATCCACGTTGGTGCTCAAGTTGTAATCGACCCACAGCCCACCCATCGTGTAGTGAACGGCTGGGTAGATCCGCATCGGAGTTTCGACGGGATCGTCGTCAGTGATACGCTCATACATCTCGAACAGGTTCGCGTACTTGGCTTTGACCGCTTCGGCGCCTTTTTCTTCCATCGCTTTCGCAAAGTCCAGGTAAACGCCGTAGCCGGTTGGACCAACGCCGAGTCCTTTGTCGCAAACTTCTTTTGCGTTTCGAGCGGCGACGTCACGAGGAACAAGGTTACCGAATCGCGGGTAACGCTCTTCTAAGTAGTAGAAGCGTTCGGCTTCCGGAATATCCTTTGGCTTGCGTTTTTCGTCTGGATCGCGAGGCACCCAGATGCGGCCGTCGTTACGAAGCGATTCTGACATCAAAGTCAGCTTCGATTGGTAATCGCCGGAAGCTGGAATCGAGGTCGGGTGAATTTGCACGAACGAAGGATTCGCAAAACCGGCTCCACGCTTGTAGGCTCGCCAATTCGCGGTCACGTTGCAACCTTTAGCGTTGGTCGACAAGTAGTAAACGTTGCCGTAACCACCGCTGGCAAGCACGACTGCGTCGGCGGCGTGACGGGTGATTTTTCCGGTCTCAAGATTTCGGACGATCACGCCACGAGTTCGACCGTCGACGACGACTAAGTCGAGCATCTCCGAACGGGTGTGCATGCGGACGTTTTTGGCGGCCACTTGTTCTTGCAAAGCCGAGTAGGCACCGAGCAAAAGTTGTTGACCGGTTTCGCCGCGGCAGTAAAAAGTACGCTCGACCAACACACCACCGAAGGAGCGGTTCGCGAGTTTCCCACCGTATTCGCGGGCAAACGGCACACCCTGTGAGACCGCTTGGTCGATAATGGCGGTGCTGAGTTCAGCCAAACGATACACGTTTTTCTCGCGGGCTCGGTAATCACCGCCCTTTTGCGTATCGTAAAACAAACGCCACGTCGAATCGCCATCGTTACGATAGTTTTTCGAGGCGTTGATGCCGCCTTGAGCCGCGATGCTGTGAGCGCGCCGGGCAGAGTCTTGAAAACAAAAACAGTCAACGTTATAGCCCATCGCTCCCATGGAAGCGGCGGCCGAAGCACCGGCCAAACCGCTGCCGATCACGATGACTTTGTATTGAGGACGGTTCTTGGGGCCTACGAGCCGCAAGTTATTTTTGTGGTTCGTCCAGGCGTCTTGAATAGGGCCGGAAGGAACTTTTGAGTCGAGCGTCAGCATCTTTTTTCTTTTGCTAAAAAAGTTGTTTGTGCTAAAAAACGGAGCGTACTAAAACGGGCCTGTGACTGTGGGTCGAAGGTACCTGCGTTAGCGAGGTTTAATGATTCGGTGGTGCGATGGCTTGGTAGGCTTCTTCAACCGGCGGCATCTGACCGGTCAAGAAAGCGAGCGGAATCGCAATGAAACCGGCGATGATTAAAACCGTAGTGACGGTCGAACCTAAACGGATGATCTTGTTGCGGTCAGGGTTGTCCAACCCGAGCGTTTGAAACAGGCTCCAAAGTCCGTGGTTTAGGTGCAAGCCGATCACAACCATCGTGATGATGTAGAACAACGAAACGTACCAGTAGTCGGCACTGAAGGACGAGTGCAGGTTGCGGTAAACTTCGCCTTCTTGAAATTCTCCCAGCGGCAAGGCGCCGACGGTGAAATGCAACAAGTGAAACACGATGAAGAACGCGATCAGCCCACCGGAGAACATCATGTACAACGCCGCCGGCGAAGCCATTTTGCGTTTTGTTTTGACGTAACCGATCGGACGAGCTTCCGCACTTTGCATCGCCAGCTGGATGACGACCGCAATGTGCATGATCACTGCCAGTAGTAACACGATCCGAGCGGACCAGATGACCATATTATGGGGCACTAGGGGTACACCGACTTCACGCAAGAAATGAGCGTATTCGTCGATGTGCGGTAAACCGTCGGGAGTGCTGCCAGTGAAAACTTTGAGGTTTCCTGCGACGTGCCCGGCGATGAAACCGAACAAGATCAGCCCTGTCACCGCAGCGATTACCTTTTTGCCGAGGTTGCTGCTATAAATTGCTGCTAGGCGGTTCATTTGATTTTTTGATCTGTAGTTTTGGTTGTGAGGGCGATTGAAACGCCGGAATTCGTCCGTCTATTATAGACGGATTTCAGTTTTTACTAAATCCGTACTGATCGTAAAACCAGTTGAAGTTCCAATAAGTTCAAAAAAAGAGCCGACCGATCCGGGGTAGACCTGAAACCAGTAAAAATCTCATACTGGTCGCGTTCAAAATTTGACTCCTGAAGGATTCCACACGCGGGGCGAATGTCAAATTCGTAACCGCATGTCTATCAAACTTTGTTTCAACCTCGACGACCGGCTCTTGTATTTATAAAACCGAATTTTATCCCCGTAGTCAACCGCGCGGATGTTGCGAATTTTGGAGCTATTAGGCTATCCCCCCGTTTGCCGTCCGTCGCAGCTTGCAAAAAACGTCGTACGTTGCAAAAACCGAGACCATCGCACCGGGGCTTAGTTCAATATCAGAACATGCTGGATAAATTAACAGCCTCGCCGCGACATTCAGACGCACCTTAAATCGTTCAAGCCATTAATCGAAGCATCTAATTCGTGAAAACCATCATCGTTATCCCTGCTCGGCTGGCATCGTCTCGCCTGCCCCGCAAGCTACTGCTGGCAGAAACCGGCAAATCCGTTTTGCAGCACACTTACGAACAAGCCAAACGGAGCAAGCTGTCTGACGAGGTCGTGGTGGCCTGCGATCACTCCGAAATCGAGGCAGAGGTCAAACGTTTTGGCGGGCAAGTGATGATGACTCGCCCAGATCATGTTTGCGGAACCGATCGAGTGGCCGAGGCGGCTGGGCATTTTGATGCGAATTTGATCGTCAATGTACAGGGAGACGAACCCGAGATCGATCCGGCGGCGATCGACTTACTGATCGGGCTTTTGCAAAACAACCCAATCGTCCCCGTCGCGACTCTGGCGGCTCCGATTCGCAACCGCGAAGACTTGGACAACCCGGCATGCGTGAAAGTCGTGTTCGACGCCGCCGGCCAGGCGCTGTATTTTAGCCGAAGCCCGATTCCCCACCCTAGAAACTGGGATGCGGGGCTGCTGGACGGCAGCAGTGATTTGCTGGCTGCAGGCGGTAACGAACCCTCGGCCGCAAATCCCGAGCTATCGGCAGCTTTTTGGCAGCATATCGGGCTGTACGGATATCGTCGAGATTTCCTGATGAATATTTCTTCGATGCCAGCCACGGCGATCGAAAAAATCGAATCGCTGGAACAACTACGGTTTTTGCACGCTGGCCACGCGATGCTAGTCGGCAAAGTTGAACATTCAGCCGCAGGAATTGACACCCCAGAGGACTACGCAGCGTTTGTCAGTCGGCAAAAAAAGTGATAAAGTACGTCCCCGTCAGCGGCATCGCGAATGCTGATTTTCGGGAACAACCTAGCTTGCCTGCAATCGCCTTGATCGGCACCCAACTACAATCAAAGACAGCGTTTTGATTGGCTTTGCCTTTCAGACGCTTTAGATCGTTTTGGGCAGATCGTTTTGGGCCACCAGCAAACAGACTAGCAACAACCGTCATACTTTATTCGAACGCGATTCCACTTGGATTGGAACCGCGTTATTTTGTTTTTAGGCGTTAGCTTCAGATGACTAAACATATTTTCGTAACCGGCGGTGTCGTAAGTTCTCTCGGTAA
>JALZWN010000106.1 GCA_023300235.1 Mariniblastus sp. | reverse complement strand
AAAAAGGAAACTGTTCCATGAAACGCAACAGCTTTAATCTCGCCCTTGGGAATTGCCTCACGCAAAGGCGTAAAGCTGCAAGGTAAATGCGCAAGAGCCTTTGCGGCTTGGCACCTTCGCGTGAACCACGATGCAGCAATCGCCACTACAACCCAGTCGCCCCAGCCACCGCAGCCACCGCGTCCTCTCATCCACCCGCGCGTCCGAGCCCCGGCCTCCGGCCACCGCTGGCGCAGCTAGCAGATGTGCGCAAACAAGCAGCCGACCAACCCCATCCGACCAGCCATCGACTTTTGCTCACGCGCCCCTCGCACTTACGCTTCGACGATCGACAACTTTGTCAATTCTCCGGCAAGATACTCGACTTTCACTTCAAAAGTATCGAAACCTAACTCTATCGCTATTTCTCGCCATTGGATAACTGTCTAGCTTTAGCACCGGCCGATTGTGCAAAAACAAACACACAGCCAATGCCATTCACAAAACTTGAACTGAAGAGAATCAGCATGAGATGGATTTTGTCACTTGCCGTTTGCGTGAGCCTAATAAGCTCTGCAGCTCAAGCTCAACAGACGGACAACTTGATATTTAGCGCTTCGAGGATTCTGCCTGCTCCGGTTCTTCAAACCAACACCTATCGAATTGCTGATTCGGTTCTGGTTAGCGAGCACCAATTCCAATTTAACATTAAAACGAGCTACGGGACGTTTCCTGTTACTGGCATTCCGATGCTGGAGAAGCGCCTTTCTGAGTTACGAGCCATCGAAGAAGCCGGCAAGCTCGGCAATCAGGCGGTTGCCGTTAAAGGCGCTTGGGCGACACTAAAACGCACGCCACAGGGCGCCGAGCATTTGCTTGCTGATCCACTGGGAACTCTCAAACAAGCTCCCCGAGGAATCAAGAAAATGGCGGCGAACTTCATCGATCCCGTCAGCCGACACGCTGGTTCGGATTCTCGTAGAAAACTCGCCGCCAACCTGGGCGTCGATTCGGAAACAAGGAATCCTGTTTTAAAACAAATGCTGATTCAATTGGCAGCCCGAGAAATGGTCGGTCAATCAGCGACCAAGTTTGCATTGAGTGCGGCGATCCCTGGACTGGGGACGCTGTCTTCAATGGAAAACCTACGCGACACTGTCGCTGCCAAAAGCCCGCACGAACTACTAGGACAAATGGATGCCGAGCTAACTCAGCTTGGCAGTTGGGGGCCCGTTAAAGACTCCTTTATCAAATCTAGCAATTGGACAATACTTGAAAAACTCACATTCATGCAGTCATACAAACGACTCGTTGGTGTCGAGCATGCTGACTTATTACTTTACCTAGCCAATCGAGATGGCTCAGAGGCGGAGATCTTACGTCGCCTGATCACGGTCAAACTATTGGCTGAATTGCACGCGAAGAATCCTATCCAATCTTTGTCAGAAGCTGGCCTACCGGTCGCTTGGCTAAGGGACGGTCAAGTTGTCGGTGTCTGCTCGATCGACTACCTGACGAACTCGGCTGAAGTTCAACAAGTCGCCAAGGGCTTTCGTCAGAGCAACCCAACCAAAACCATTAGCTTGCTCTCGGCCGGCTGGGTGTCGCCAGAAGCTCAAAAAACACTCACCGAAAACCGAATTACTTTTGTTCGAGCGGACTTTGCAGCAAACGCCAAAATTGCTGGCCAATCAAATAATTCACAGGAGTCACGTCGATGAAACGTTACACGAATTGCGTGCAACTATTTTTAGCATTTGCGGTCATTGCCACGCTTACCGGCTGCCACTCGCTCAAACAGAAGCGACAAGTCAGCCTCGGTGAAATATACGACGATGTAGCGCATTTGCCGGACACTGAACGTAACCCGGTGATCGTGATTCCCGGCATCCTTGGCTCGCGTTTGGTCGACCAACAGACCGGCGAGGTGGTGTGGGGAGAAATGGGGCCAGGCGGCGTAAGCCCTCTCAAAACTCACAGCCTGACGGAGCTCGCACTTCCAATGCAGTCAGGTATGCCGTTGCATCAACTACACGATCAAGTCTCACACGACGGGCCGTTGGACCAGTTGACCTTTCGAGTGCTAGGCATTCCCATCAAAGTTAACGCCTATGCTCAAGTTTTGGCGACGCTGGGAGTTGGTGGGTACCGCGATCAGCACTTCCGCGGCAAGTCGAGACTTAACGAAGTCGACTATGGCGACGAACACTTTACCTGCTTCCAGTTTGCCTACGATTGGCGTAGAGACATCAGCGAGTCGGCTGCACTGCTTGCTCAATACATCGAGGAAAAAGACGCTTATACGCGGCAGCAATACCTCGAACGCTACGGCATCGAAAACCCAAACCTTAAATTCGACATCGTAGCTCACTCGATGGGCGGCATGGTGGCTAGATACTACTTGCGGTACGGCAACCAACCGCTTCCCGATGATGGCTCGCTACCTGTGTTAACTTGGGAAGGAGCTCAGAAGGTTGGTCGAGTATTTCTCGTGGGAACACCAAACCGCGGGTCAACCCAAGCAATTGAGGAAATCAAAGACGGCATGCAAATCGCTCCTCCACTACCCAAATTCCCGTCCGCAGTTGTTGGTACGATGCCAGCTGCCTACCAGCTTTTTCCTCGTAACGAAGACAGCCCCTTGGTTTACGAAAACGGGCGTGCCGCCGATCTTTTCTCGCCACAAACATGGCAGCAATTGGAATGGGGTTTGGCCGACAAGAGCCAAGACCGTGTGTTGGCAAGACTGCTACCGAATTGTTCGGTTCAACAACGTCGACAAATCGCGATTGACCATCAAGCAAAATGCCTCGCTCGTGCAAACCAGTTGCACCAGGCTTTAGACGCCCCATCACCGCTGCCTAGCGGATTGGAAATGCACCTGTATGCAGGTGACGCCAAGAAAACCTTGCACCAGCTTCTTGTTGATTCGAACAGCGGGAAGGTCAAGGAAGAGATCAAAACGGCAGGTGACGGAACAGTCACTCGCACCAGTGCGATCGCAGAACGGAAAATCGATGAGCAGAGGCCATACCGGACAATTCCTTGGACGGACGAGACTTTTCTCTCGACCGACCATCTAGGATTAACGCGTGATCGCAGCTTCGTAGATAACGTGTTAAACCAACTGCTTGCGAGCCCTAGAACTCCGTAATCGGGACAATACATGGGCACAACGGGGGCAACCGCGTCTAGCTGAGCACCACCGCTCTCAGTCACTTGACCATACTAAATTCTTACAGCCGAACGTGGATCGAGGCTTGAGGCAAAAACCTTGCTGCGCGGACCGCAGAGATACTAAGGGCGGTTGAAATACGAGGAGGCGGTGCGGCTTGGAATGGCGCTCTCGCCTCCGCCATCGGGAACGTCGTTAAACTCTGCTACTAAACTCCCGGAAGAACCCACAAACCAGGCATGCCCTATCAATGGTAGCCCGACGCGTTAGCTAGGTTTTCAGTGGGTTCCTCGCTGACTGGCTTGTTGATTTAGTCATGCGGAGATAGTCGCCTTTCACTCCGTGAAAGAAGCGTTTGCATGGGTGAAGAAGCAGGACCGTTT
>JALZWN010000105.1 GCA_023300235.1 Mariniblastus sp. | reverse complement strand
ATGACTAAATCAACCAGGCCATGATTCTTGTTGCCGCCGCAGTCTCCGACTACCGTTTTTTCTTTTTGCGTTTCTTGCGGTAGACCAATGCCGTGCCCGTTCGTTCGGACCAGATGCTCAAAACGCTATTCAGTACCGGTCGGTGCATCGCGTTATTTGGATCCGCGTTTTGCCCTTCGTACGATCCGATCGTGACGCCGTTGATTGACGTGACCGGCAGCACGGCCATCGGCGAACTAAACCAAAGGACCTCGTCGGCGGCTTGGAACTCGGCTACCGTCGAATCTTTTTCGACGATTTCCAGGTCCATGCCCGTCAGCATCGGCAACGCGTAACACAATGAAATACTCGGCAAAACTTTGTCACCGCGAGGCTTGATCAGTTTGCCGTTTTTCACCGCCACGATCGACGCGGTTGTACCTTCGGCGATAAAACCGTCGGCGTCCAACAATAACGCTCGAGAACCGGGCGATCTGTTGGATGCTTGTTGTTCGGCCATATAGTAGTGCAGCCGATTGCGGTGCTTGAGCGTCCGAGGAATGCACTCGCCGGGGATTTCTTGAGTATCGACGGTCATCAAACGCACGCCGTCGCGGTAAGCGTCTTGCCACATCCAAGCTTGAAGCTGAGTCGCGGTGACCAGTACGGTCGGTGCATCTGATGCTTGGCCTGCGGGGGACATCGCTCCCATCGACCCCGGTGTGATACATACGCCGATTGACAATTCGACGCCAGTTTCTACCAATGGCAAATTCTGCTGCACGACTTCTTCGATCGCTCGAGTCAGTTCAGGGCGGTCGACCTGTCCGCCCATGCCGATCACATCGGCCCCAGCAAACATCCGGTCCAAGTGCAAATCCAAAAGCGGCAGTTGGCCCGAGTAAGTCCGGAGTCGCTCGGTCAGCGAGACTCCCATCGTAAATCCAAAGTCCCAAACGGGTAGCTTCGCGTCGACCAGTGGCAAAAACTCGCCATTCAAATAAGCAATCATGAAGTTGCGGAACCTTGATCCGGCCCGCCAATTAAAACACCTTGTCCGACGCCAGAGATTTGGACGTCGATTAAATCGTTATCGTTGGCCTGCAAGCCAGAAGCCACGACTTGCCCGTAGCGGCAAGAAGTTCCTTTAACGCTGCCATCGGGTTCGACTGATTCGACCAGTAGCTGCAGTCGTTCGCCGACCAGCGTTTGGAAGTACGTTTGTCGCAGTTCGGTTTCGAGTTCACGCACGATCGCTCCGCGCTGCCGCTTGACCGCTTTTTCGATCTGGTCCGGCATCGTCGCCGCAGGAGTTCCCTTGCGAGGACTAAACGGGAACATGTGGATTTTGGAAAACCCGATTTCGCGGCAAGCATCCAAGGAGTCTTGGAAGTCCTGTTCGGTTTCGCTGGGGAAGCCCACGATTAGGTCGGTGGTGAACGCCGGTTTGTGGAGTTCTTTTTTGACTAAGTTGCAACGGTCGATGATGTGCCGCCGAGTCCAACGGCGTTTCATCAAGCGGAGGATCCGGTCGCTGCCTGATTGAACGCAAACGTGCAAGTGCGGGCAAACTTGGTCCGAGTACTCTTGCATGACTTCGATTAGTTCACGCGTGACTTCGGTGGCTTCGATGCTGGAGAGTCGCACTCGCAGGCCGGGTGACAGTTTGCAGATTTCGCGAACCAAACCGGACAATCGCGTCCACTGAGCTTTTGGTTTGCCTTTGTTAAAGTCAACGCCGTAGTGGCCCAGATGGATGCCGGTCAAAACGACTTCGCGGAAACCGCGGTCAACCAGCACACCGATTTCTTTCAGGACGTCTACTTGCGGCCGCGAGAACATTTGCGGGCGGACTTGAGGGATGATGCAGTAGCTACAACGCAGCAAACAACCGTCTTGGACTTTCACGTAGGCGCGGTGTCGGTTGTTCAATCCGGAGATGCCGTTGGGAATATCGACGACTCCAAAGCGGCCCAGCAGGTCCGGGATTTCGCGTTTGTCGGTGACGACTTCGGTGACTCCCGGCAGCGCGGCGACGGCTTCGGGTTCGCGAGTCGCGTAGCAACCCATCACGACGATCCGAGCGTCGGGGTTGTCGCGGTTCATGCGCCGGATGATTTGTCTGCTTTTGGAGTCGCCTTCGCCGGTGATCGTGCAAGTGTTAACAATGCAGAGGTCGGCGTTCTGGCCTTCAGCGGCATCTTGGAATCCAGCGGTCAACAGCCCTTCGCGGACGAGTTGAGTTTCGTACTGGTTGACTTTGCAGCCGAGTGTAGCAGTTTTTAGTGTGGCCAATGTTCTGTGTCGCCAATTTGTTGGGCCGCCAGTGTGTTGGGCTGCCGATGATTTGTTTTTAGTCGTCGTCGGTTGCTTCAGATTCGATCGTGGCTGACATGGATCCTTTGCAGCGGCCGATCGTAAAGTCTCGGCCGAACGCTTTGATTTGATCGCGTTTTAGTTCGGCAAGTTCTTTGGTGGTGGTCATACAAATCACTCGACCGTGTGAATCGACTGCTTGAGCCATTTTCATACCGATGGAGCGATCGTGCCCAAACAGCGATCGTAGCATCATGATCACGTAGCCGTAGCTATGATCGTTGTCGTCCCACAGTACGACGTGAAAACGAGGTTGCTTTTTACGTTTGGTATCACGCTTACGTTTTCGCGTCGGTGCTTCGACGGCGACCGGGGATTCAATTGTTGCAGTGTCTTCAGACATCTCTTGGTGGACCTTTTGACCTTGTCTCGGCTGAGTCGAGGTTGTTGCTCGTCGCCGAGCCTGAAATCGGCTGCCAGAGGAGGTGGAAATCCCTTTCGGCAGTCACACACTTTGACCGATTTTGACCGGTGTTACAAGTTGGAAACCACCAATATAATCGACCATCACAACTCTTCATGGAAAAACTTGCAATGAACGATGGCATCACAGACTACCTAAGTCAAAACAAGCAGCGTTTTGAGGCTGATTTATTCGAATGGCTCCGAATGGCCAGCATTGGCACCGATTCGGCTTACGATGACCAGACTCGGCAAGCAGCGGTTTGGCTCGCCGAAAAATTCAAAAATCTAGGCCTTGAAACGGATCTGATTGAGACTTGTGGGCAACCGCTGGTCTATGCCCAGACTCCCCCCGTCGCTGGCGGCAAGACGGTTTTGGTTTACGGCCACTACGACGTTCAGCCGCCGGATCCGGTGGAGCTTTGGACGACGCCGCCATTTGAGCCCACGGTCCGCAACGGCAATGTTTATGCTCGCGGGGCGACGGACGACAAAGGCCAGATGATCACCCACCTGTTCGGGCTCGAAGCGTATTTAGCGGATCGCGGTGTGGACGGATCCGACGGGTCGTTGCCGGTGCAGGTTAAGTACTTGATCGAAGGTGAAGAGGAATCCGGCGGGGCTGGGTTGGATGCGTTTTTGAAAGGCGAGTACGACAAGGACATTGGCATGACCGTGGCTGAAAAGCTGGACGCGGACATTGTCGTGATCAGCGACTGCAGTCAATACGCTCCCGGTAAGCCGGCGATCACTTACGGTCTGAAAGGAATCATCTACTTCGAGTTGTTTGTGTACGGTCCCAATCGCGATCTGCATTCGGGGGCATTTGGCGGCACGGTAAATAACCCCGCCAATGCACTTGCGCAGATGTTGACTCAAATCAAAGATGACCAAGGCCGGATTCAAGTGCCTGGTTTTTATGATGACGTGGTTGAGTTGACCGAAGAAGAACGCGGTCAATTTGGCGGGCTCGGATTTTCGGATGACGATTTCAAAACGCAGTTGGGCGTTGAGGATCTGTTTGGCGAAGCTGGGTTTACAACGCTTGAGCGGCGTTGGGGGCGACCGACGTTTGATATCAACGGTATGTGGTCGGGGTATCAAGGCGAGGGGGCAAAGACGGTACTACCGGCGGAGGCGGGAGCGAAGTTTAGTTTCCGGTTGGTGCCTGCTCAGGATCCTAACAAAGTTCACGAAGCGTTAGAGAAGATGCTGGCGGAGATTTGCCCGGCCGGAATTCGGTTTGAGTTAAAGAACCATCATGGTGCGCCGGGGTTTGTGTTGCCGTTAGGTAGTCCGTTTATGGCGGCGGCTTCGCGAGCGATCGAATCTGGCTTCGGCACCGCGCCGGTGTTTGTCCGAAGCGGTGGTAGTATTCCGGTGGTCAATCAGTTTAAGCATATGCTGGGCATCGATACGTTGCTGCTGGGTTGGGGGCAGGATGATGACAACTTGCACAGCCCGGATGAGAAGTTCTCGTTGGCTGATTTTCACAAAGGCATTCATTCAAGTGCTTGCCTGTGGGGCGAGATCGCGAAGATGGATTAAGCGGTGGTGACGTAGGCTGGGGTCGCTCGGCGGCCAGCCACGGTTCGTATCAGGTAAATGCTCTGATTAATTGGTGTGGTACGGACAATCCGACGGCCAGTTATAGAGCTATGTTCTTTGATTTTGCTGCGATACTTCGAGCATGCATCGTCAACCTACGCTTCCAGACCGGTAACTTGGCTGGCTATGTTTGGGAGAGTTTCGATGTTGATTGCTTCGTGCGTTTTGCCGGTGATCGCTATTCGTATGAACTGGCTTTAGCTTGTGCTGTGTTATGAATTGTTTTCCGGGTTGACCTGTTGATTTTGAATCACATTCGGTAGGTGGAATCGAGATCTTTCGTGGCTGGAGATCGCTTTTACGGGTGATTTGGTCCGAGCGAAAACCTGTTGTTAGCCGTCAAAAGAATTGCCGCTTTTGGAGATCGTTGCCTTTCAACCGGTGGGAGAGCGCTCTTTCATGGAATGAAAGGCGACATTGGGTTCCTTGCTGACGCGGCGGGTTCCCATTGCTTTGGCTGGAGCTGATTCTTTCTCATTGCTTCCCAGAAATCCTGAGTTTCCCCGTAACTTGACGCTGTCACAGATCGCTGGCTTGGCTAAAATCTGCGACTCAATCATCTAGTGCCCTTCTAAATTCAACCGACAATCGCAAAATGCTCGATCGCAAATTCGTTATTGAAAACGCCGAAGCCGTCCTTCAAAACTGTGCCAACCGAAATGTCTCGTCCGATGTCGGCAAGATCGTTGAATTAGAAAAACAACGGCGCGAGAAGCTTCAAGAAACCGAAAAGCTAAACGCGGAAGCCAAAGCTAGGTCCAAGGAAATCGGCCAAGCCAAAGACGACGCCGAACGCGAGTCCCTCAAAGAAGCAGCTCGACAACTCCGCGCTGACAAAGACGCCGCTCAAAAAGCTCACGACGAAATGGATGCCCAAATTCGTGAAATCGAATTGACCATCCCAAACATGGCTCATCCGGCCTGCCCCGTCGGCGTCGATGATAAATCGAACCTGGAGCTAGGACACGGAAAACACAAACCAAGTGAATTTGACTTCAAGCCGCTGGACCATTTAGAGCTGGGCGAAAAACACGATTGGATCGATTTCGAAGGCGGAGCTCGCACGACCGGGCAAGGCTTCTATTTCCTCAAAGGCGACCTCGTGTTGTTGGACTTTGCGTTGCAGCAATACGCGATCACTCAGCTGTCCGCTCGCGGGTTCGTCCCGACCATCACGCCTGATCTGGCTCGTGATTCGGTTTTGGAAGGCATCGGCTTTATGCCGCGTGGTCCTGAGACTCAGATCTATAGCGTTGAGGGCATGGATATCTCGTTGATCGGTACTGCTGAAATTACTTTGGGCGGTTTGTATAGCGGCAAGACTTTGATGGATACCGAATTGCCGATCAAGTTATGCGGAATCAGTCATTGCTATCGTACCGAAGCCGGTGCGGCTGGCCGGGCGTCGCGTGGGCTTTACCGAGTCCATCAGTTTACGAAGATCGAAATGTTCGCGTTTACTTTGCCTGAGCAGAGTGATGCGATGCATGAAGAGATTCGACAGATCGAGTGCGATTTGTTTGACGCGATTGGTGTGCCTTACCGGATCGTTGATACGGCAACCGGTGACTTGGGCGGTCCGGCTTATCGCAAGTACGACCTGGAGGCTTGGATGCCGGGACGTGGTGACGGCGGCGAGTACGGTGAGGTGACCAGTACGTCGAACTGTACTGACTATCAGGCTCGACGGTTGAACATTCGCTATAAGGAAAAAGGCAAGAAGGGAACTCGGTTTGTGCATACGCTCAATGGCACCGCGTTCGCGTTAAGCCGAGCGATTATCGCGGTGTTGGAAAACAATCAGAACGCTGATGGTTCAGTGACGGTTCCGGAAGTGCTGCGGCCGTTTATCGGAAAAGATGTGATTGGCGTTGCGTAGGGCACATAGATTCGCGTGAAAATTTTGGAACACTAATACTTCACTAATCAACACTGATTTTGACGTCGCTACGCTCGTCGATCATGTCTTTAGTGAAGATTAGTGGTGATTAGTGTTCTTTTTCTCGCGAGACGATTCGCTGACGATTGCCTGCCTCGCCTCGCACTCTGTGAGAGGCCTCGGCTATTCCGATTCAGCGGCTTGTTGTTGTTGGATGTATTCGACGGCACGTTCTTTGAGTTGCTCTGATTTTAGACCGATGGTTTTGGCTTCTTCGATCGCGGTTTCTAGTTCGACGCCGTCGTCGAGAACACGGTGAGTCATCCAGACCGCGCCGACTCGGTTGCCGCCGCCGCAATGAAGCATCGTTTTTCCATCGGATTTGCCCAGCAACTCACGAAGCTCAGCAATCTTCTCGTCCGTCAATTCCTCTGCCGATTGAAAGGCGATTGACGCATGCTTCAAGCCAGCGGCTGTAACGACTTCGGCTTCGTCCCAGCCGAGTTCGTCGTCTTTGCGAAGCGAGATTATTTGTGTGACGCCCGCTTCTTTGAGGGTTGGGATATCTTCTTTTTGGAACTGCCCAGAGAAGACGATGTTGCCGAGCGTGTGGACGTTTTTGGTGGAGCCGAGCTCGCAGGTTTCGATTGATTCAGTGGTGTTTTTTGGGGTGATGGTCGTCGTTGCGGAAGATTCATAGGTCGTCGACTCAGAACCGAAACAGCCAGTAATGGTGAAGCAGGCAAGGAGTAGGAATGTTTGACGGTATCGCATGTGGAGGCCTGTGAATGGTCGGAGGTTGATTGGGAAAGGCCTGATTGTAATGCAAGGCCGTGGGGAGAGTAGATGCAGTGGAGTCTTGTTAGTGCTTCTGGCCTGTCTGGGGCGCGTCGCAGGTTTGGAAGCACCATCATCACATTTGCTCTTGCTGACGTTCGGTTTACTTCTTGTCGTTGGGCGTCAGGTTCTCGAAGCGGTCGGCGTTGATGTTCGCTAAGTTCAAGTGTTTGACTTGGTCCATTGGAACCGGTTGGAATTCGGTTGTCTCAACCAACCAATCGATGAACTGGCTCTGCTTGCCGATGTCGGTGAATTCGAAACCCATCAGCGCGAAACCTTCGGTTTGCCCGTCGTCGGTGTAGTTCATGTAGCAGACGTTCGCGTGCTGGCCGGCGTCATGCATGAACTCTCGCAACGCTCCCGGCCGATTGGAAAACTGAATCACGGCGAAGTACGGATATTGGAATAGTTCCAGGTTGAACGGGATCACGCGAAAGTCGATCACCGCGGTGCCGGTTACGTCGAAGTGATCGGCGAGTTTAGGTGACGCCAGCAACGCATCGAGCTCGCCGATCTTTTGTTTGGCGACTTCGATGCCAATGATCGGGTAGGCGACGGAGTCCGAGACTTTGCCGTATTGGAAATCGATGATGTTGATTTCGTTACCAAAGCTCTGCAGTAAGCCTGCGAGTTCGCCGGATTTTTCGCCCAGTTTGAAACCCACGTAACGACGTTCTGGGCGGTTGAGTTGTCCGCGGCGAGCGATCTTGGGGAGCATCAAGAAGTCGACGTTGGAGCCGGAGAGAATCGTTGCTGGTCGGTCGTCGGGTTTCAGGTCATGTTTGAACGCGGCCGCGACGCCGAGGGCGGCGGATGGTTCGACGATGATTCGTTTGCGCTGCCAAAGTTCTTGGATCGCGTCGCAGACTTCGGCATTGGTGACGGTGGTGAATTCGTCGACGAGTTCTTGGCAGATTTGAAACGGAAGTTCGCCGGGGATGGCGACGGCGGTACCGTCACAGAATCGGTCCAACAAGCTTACGGTCTGTCGTTGCCCACCGGCGATAGAAACGCCCATGCTGTTTTGGTCGACCGCTTCGACGCCGATGATTTTGGTTTCGGGGGAGAGGCGTTTGAGTACCGACGCCACGCCGGCCGCCATGCCCCCGCCGCCGATGGGCAGGAAGGCGTGGGTTGGTTTTTGTTCGAGGATGTTCAGCAGTTCGATGCCGATGGTAGATTGTCCGGCGATGACTTGAAGGTCGTCGTAAGGCGGGATCAGCGTGCCGCCAGTTTCGGCCGCGAAGGCGGTGGCGGCGGCGGATGATTCGTCGAAGGAGTCGCCGATCAAACGGATTTCCACGTACTGCCCGCCGAAGGCTTGAGCGGCTTCTTGTTTGACCAACGGCGTGGATAGCGGCATGAAGATCGTGGCTTTTAATTGGTTGCCGAATGCCGCGATGGCGACGCCTTGGGCGTGGTTGCCAGCGGACGCCGCGACGATCGGGCCGGAGAATCCGGACTCCAGCAGCTGAGCGATCTTGTTGTAGGCTCCTCGCCATTTATAGCTGTGGACTTTCGAGGTGTCCTCGCGTTTGAGGTGCAGCAAACAACCGTTGTCCAGCGGCATCGAATCGAGCGGCGTTTCCGAGTCGATTTTGTAGATGCGATCTAGGGCCTGCTTGGTTTGCGATTCGAGATCGACGAGCAGTTCGGCGATGGGTTGCGGTTGAGTCACGTTTGGTTGGCCTATGATCGTGGTCGGTATGAAAAAGAGTTCTTTTGGGTTTTATTGCTGGCATGGCCCAGTATTTGAGGGGCGCTATCAGGTGAGTGGGTGCCATGCTTCACGGCTTTGAGGTTAAGAGTATCCACTGAGTGTTTGCATGCTTACGCGCCCGACGTGTTTTTGAAAAAGTCCCGGGAGCATTTTTTTTTGAGAGCATTCTAAAATGAGTCTATTTCTGATCGCGTAAACATGGCACCCCGGGCTCAATGCCAAGTCGATGACACATTGAGAACAGGCTGCTAAAGGCTGCCTGCTCAAGACAGGCTGGAAGCACTGTCGCCACTTTTTTCCACAAAAAACAGCCGCATCGAAAAGTTCGACACGGCTGTTTAGTTTACTTTATTTTCGGGACGAACCCGAGGGTGAATTCAGATAACTGAAATCATCAAGTGGTTGAACGTACGCCTAGGCGTCGTTGCCTTTCAGCCAGCTAAATCGTTTGCGAAGGTTTTTGCCGCAAGCTTCAATGTCGTGATCTAAGTCTTCTTGCATCATTCGCTTGAATTCTGGGTAATCGGCTTCTGCTTCAGCCATCCAGTTTTTGGCGAACGTACCGTCTTGGATGTCGGTCAAAACGGCCTTCATCGCTTTTCGGGTTTCGTCAGTTACGATCCGCTTGCCAGTGACCAAGTCGCCGTAGGCAGCAGTGTCGCTGATGAATTCGTGCATGCGGGCGATGCCGCCTTCGTAGATCAAGTCAACGATTAGTTTGACTTCGTGGAGGCATTCGAAGTAAGCGACTTCTGGTTGGTAGCCGGCTTCGACCAATGTTTCCCAGCCAGCGACGATCAATTCGGTCAGGCCACCGCACAACACGGCTTGCTCGCCGAACAAGTCGGTTTCGGTTTCTTCTGGGAAAGTGGTTTCGATGATGCCTGCGCGGGCCGAGCCAACTCCCCAGCCGTATGCCAACGCCAAGTCTTTGGCGTCGCCGGTTGGATCTTGGTGAACAGCGATCAACGCTGGTACTCCGCTGCCTTCTTCGTACTGGCGGCGAACCATGCCACCGGGACCTTTAGGAGCGATCATGACGACGTTGTTTTCAGGAGCGACGGTGATCGCGCCGTAGTGAACGCAAAAACCATGGCTAAACAATATCGTTGCACCAGGCTTCAGGTTGGGTTCGACAACGTCACGCCAAACTTTGGGTTGAGTCATGTCTGGGGTCATCATGCAGACGAGATCTGCTTGCTTGACGGCCTCTTCCATTGTTAGCGGAGACCAGCCTTCAGAAACGGCTTGCTTCCAACTCTTGCCACCTTCTCGCAGTCCCACGACAACGTTGACACCACTGTCGCGGAGGTTCATCGACTGCCCGCGGCCTTGGCTGCCATAACCAATCATGGCGACACATTTTCCGTCGAGTGCTTTGGCGTTAACGTCTGATTCGAAGTACATCGTGGGCATGTTTCAGCTCCGGAAGGTTAAAACTTGTTGATCGTGAAGTCGTAGACTTTATTTACCACGATGTCGGTCGTCAATCGCTAAGAAGAAATCCTGTGCTCGAAGGAGCGAAAAACAGCTGCTGAGGGTAAAGGCGGGGGTTAGTCGGGAAGGATCGGGGGATCTTGCCCCGCTAGGTGTCATCAAGGGGGCAGTCGGGCTGGTGAAAGTAAGCCGGCTCTAGTGATTGCGGGGGGAGTACGGATTTGTCGAACCGAAGGCTTTTGCTTGCGTAATGGTTTGTGGCGTGCGAGTTCCTATTTTAGTTGGCTGCTTTGAAAGGCTTTTTTGTCCCAAAATGGAACCCCTGCGTTAGAATTTGCCGATAAAGCTTCGACGAAGCCGAAGTTAAGTTTGTCCCAAAAAATAGCCTAACACGGGCTGTGCATTTGGCTCTTCAGTTACCAGAACAACTTTTCAACCCACCAAGATTTCATGCCGTTGCCAAAATCATCTGCCGAGTTTGCCTTGCCTAGTCAGCAATCAGGTTCGCGACTGTCTCGCCGTTCGGTGTTAGCGTTGGGGGCTTTAGGAACAGCGGCTGGTTTGGCGGGCTACGCCTTCGGGGTGGAGCCGCGTTGGGTATCGGTCGAGCATCATGAGATGGCGGTGCCGCATTTGCCAAAGCACTTGGTCGGCAAGACGCTTGTTCATTTAAGCGATACTCATGTGGGGCAGCGAGTTGATGCAGAGTTTTTGAAGCGGCAGTTTGATTACGTGTCGGGTTTGAAGCCGGACTTTGTTTGTTTTACTGGCGACTTTATTGATCAGGCCAGTTCGTGGCACGTTGATGAGGCGATCAAGTTGATGGATCATTTGCCTCGGGGGCATTTTGGGACGGCCTGCGTTTTGGGCAATCACGACTACACGGGTGAGGCTCATGAGCGTGGTGATGGCGTCCAGACGAACCGGTTGATCGAGGCGTTTAACGATGCCGACGGGGTGGACTTGTTGATTGACGATGCGATCGAAATGAACGGTTTACACGTGGCTGGTTTGCCGGATCTTTGGTTCGGCGGTTGGCAGTGGCAACTGTCCCAACGTGTCGTGAAGAAAGTTGCAGGCAAGGCGTCGATCGTATTGGCTCATAATCCCGACACCGCTGACATACCGATCTGGGGAGATTTCGATGGCTGGGTGTTGTGTGGGCATACCCATGGCGGGCAATGCACGTTCCCAATCGTTGGGGCTCCCGTGTTGCCAGTGAGTAATCGCGATTACGTTTCGGGGGCTTACGAGATCGATGGTCAGTTCAAAATGTACATCAACCGCGGTCTCGGCCACACAACTCGGGTTCGGTTTATGGCTCGGCCGGAGATTACCGTGTTCACGTTGGCAGTTGGTTAAGCAAGGCTTGCGAGGTGGCAAACTTACTGAGAGCCAGACTTACTGAGAGCCAGACTAAATTTTAAAACAAAAAAAGCCCCGCGAAACGAGCGTTTCACGGGGCTTTTTTTCTAGCGGATGGAGAGGGATTCGAACCCCCGGATAGGTTGCCCCATCGCCGGTTTTCAAAACCGGTGCCTTCGACCAGACTCAGCCATCCATCCTTAAGTTTTCTGTTGTGCGGCGAGTGCGATTTGCCTGCAAACAAGCTGTGTCAGTAAACTGAAACTTTGCTCTGACAGCGAATCGACTTTCCACGCGGCAAAGTTTAGCAAAAACGTCCCATCCGACAAGCCATATCTCAACTTCTATGGGGGCCTGGCCAAAATTGGCTGGGAGAGGCCAAGAAATCGTTAGTAAAAAGCGGGTTTTGCAGCTTACGTTGAGTCGTTCTGTCGAGTGTCAGCAGAGCATTTAAGCAGATTTTTGTTTGCGGGGCACGCCTTTGAGTTGGTGATGGCCGGTGTGGTGCGAGAAGCCCCTGCTGCCTCCACGTTTTAGGATCGTTGTCAAACGGGCATTTGGACCGGTTCGAAGGTCTGCCAAAAATCGACGCTTGATCGACCTGTGCCCGAATCGTCGCGCCAACTGATGCCCGCGGAATACTCGTATCGATCCGTTTAATTGTGCCAGACGATTCATTAAGAACCCTTTTCATCTGCTGTCGTCAGTTTGTGCCGGTTAGGGGCGGTTTGAGTTTTAAGGTTTGCGGGTTGTTCGGGATGATCATTTCGTTTTATTAAGAACTGATAAAAGTATTCTAACAGCGTAACCAATTACTCCTGTCGTTCCGATCAATCCCATGTTGACGTTTAAAATCATTTTTTGGGATATGGAAAAATGCGGGTAAATCTATTCGCTTACGCACTGATTGGTTTGCTAGTCCTACAGAGCTGTTCGAGTGCTCAGGCTGCTGAGCAGTCGCAACCTTCTCCATCCGTACAACGGGTTGGGTACTTCCAGGATGACGACGAGTCGGTCGTAGAAGCACTGGAAGAAACGATCGAGAAGCTTGAGCTTCGGATGCGTGAAATGGAAGATGATGTTCAAAGGCATCTTGAGACGCCAGACGAATATGCCGGTGTAAAGAAGCAGGCTAACGCTTTTGAAGAGCGAATGAAATCGCTGGAAAAGAGCTTTGAGAAAAGCAACGAGTCGCTGGAGAAGGTCGAGAACACGCTTCCAGGATTATTGTTCCACAGTCACAAGAGTCCCAAGATTCAGTTCTTTGGCCGGATCCATATTGATTACTGGGCCTTTCCGAACTTCGATGAAGGATTGGCGCCGTTCGAATCTGGTGGTGACCCTCAAGATCGTGTCAATTTTCGTCGTCTGCGGATCGGTGTCAAAGGCGATCTCACTGACAACATGTTTTACAAGTACGAAGGTGAATTTGCTGGCGGCAATAACCCTTCTTACCGCGATGCGTTCATTGGTTTCAGAGACGTGCCACTGCTAAACACCGTGATCATTGGTAATCACAAACGACCGTATGGCTTGGACCACTTGAACAGTTCTCGGCATAACGTGTTTATCGAACGTCCATTCGTCGTGGAAGCCTTCAACCAAGATTCACGTCGAATCGGAGCGTCATCAAGCGGAGTTTCTAAAGACCAAGGAGAGAACTGGCGTTTTGGTGTCTGGCATCAGATTTTGACTCAAAACGAGTCGGGTTATATCGGTGACGATTACCAGCTGGAGCTTGCCGGTCGCTATGCGAAGACCTATTGGTACGACGAAAGCTCAGGCGGACGAGGCTGGGGGCACTTTGCCATTAGTGGTTCGATAGGAGATCCAGGAACGGATGCTCAAGGACGAACCGGTGCTGATTACCGCACACGTCCCGAGGCTCGTTCGAATGGCCGCTGGTTAGACACTGGCGGGATCTCAAACGCACAGACGAACTATTTGATCGGTCTGGAATCGGCTTTCAATGTTGGCCAGTTCAACTTCACCGGTGAATACTTGCGGGTGGGAGTTGATCGTGACGGCGGTTCGCAAGACGTTTCGTTTGACGGTTACTACGGTCAAGTTTCATATTTCTTGACCGGCGAGCATCGTTCGTGGAATCGAAAATCGGGTACTCTGGCTCGAATCAAGCCGCTGGAGAACTTTTTCTTAACCCGCGGTTGTGATGGCGATCTGCTTCGAGGCTGGGGAGCTTGGGAAGTTGCTGCTCGATACTCTTATGCTGATTTGACAGACGCAGACATCATCGGTGGTGAAGCCGAATCGTTAACTCTGGGTGTGAACTGGTATTGGAATGATTATGCACGGATGCAGTTCAATTACATTTTGGGCGAAGTGGACCGAGCTCCCGAAGGTGAAGGAGACTACGAGATCTTCGGTGCACGCATAATGGTCGACTTCTAGAGCAGGATCGAATCTAGCATTCGAGATCAAGTCACAACGTTAAAAATTAAAAACAAATAGAATCTCAAAGCGATAGTCTCATGAAAGTAAACAAATTTATCGGATCGATCGCGACCTTAGCAGTCGCCATGATCGTTTCTGTCAGTAACGCACAGGTAACCATTGACCCCGCCGTGCCGGTTGCTTCAGCAGTTCCATTACCCACTGCTGAAGACACCGTTGTTCAAGAAGCCGTCGTGTACGACTTTGGCCAAGTGGACGGTAGCATGGTGGTCGGCGAGCAAGTGATGCCGGCACAGCCATCGTTTGAGTATGAGCCAGAAGTGGTTGGGTCTGGCTGTTGCATGCCCGCTCCAGTCGTTGGATCATGCGATTGTTCGAAAAAAAGCTGCAGCAAGTGTCGCCGGTCACGAGGTCGTCGGGCTTGTGGATGCAGGCGTCGCGATTGTGGTGGCGGTTGTCAGGTTGCGGCGAAGCCTACGTCGATGTTTAAGACCTGCGAAGGTGATTTTTGCAAGCTGAGTGTCAAGCAGGGAAAAGAAACGAAGTCTTGTTTCACGACCGACCAGGAAACCATTTGTATTCCAGCTGTTCGTTTGCCTTGGCAAGATTGCTGCCCGCCCAGCAAGTCAAAAACACGTTTGGTCACGCGGTTGAAAACAAAGAAGAATGAAGTCGAAGCGTGTAGCTATAAGTGGTCGGTGGAAGAAACCAACCATTGTGGCGCGGACGCACCTGCGAATGTTACTTCTGAAGATGTCGCACCTGAGGCTGCTGAGCCGGCCGAGCAAACAAGCGAGGGTACGGTTGAGACGAATCCAGTAGCTGAACCTGCGGAAACGCCCGAGGCAGTCAAGGAAGCGTTTGAAGAGAACGTCGTTCCTCCGGCTCCCAAGGTCAAAGGGGCTTTTTTGAAAGCTTTTCGCCAGCGTTAGATGAACCAACCAATACGGCATGGCGGTTCTGCTAGTTGAAAAATAAAAAGGCTGGTCTCGATCGAGGCCAGCCTTTTTTCGTTGGTATCGGTCTGCGGTGGCTGACCAGCATCTTTCTATTTCGACCGACGAATCATTTCTTCCATCGATTGAATCTGCTGCTGCCATGTTTTTAAGCAGGCCTTCGTTGGGTAGCTTTTGAATTCTTTTGGTGTGAATCCTTGCTCGCTAACGGTGATCCGTTTTTCAAATTGAGCAATCAATTGCTGGGCTTGTTGCCAGTCAACCATTTGGTATTCGGCGACATCTTGTCGGCCTTGGGTGAACGCCGATTGGAGAGCCAAGTTGATAAAGCGAATCGTAGCAGCATCGGGGCTCTTGGCGGAAAGCGTCCAACGAGCGGTACCTGAACTTACGTAGTATTTTTTCATGGCCAACTTCAGCAATTCGGATGGGAGATCGGGACAAGCAATCCATTGCCGATACGCTTACTAATCGTACCACGTTTATACGTGTGAGGAACCGGATCGGTTCGTAGGTGAGAAGCGTAACGGTTTACGGGGGATGTTCCGGGCCGGTTTTGCTGGATGGGTGGCCTAGGGCTGGTCAAGGGGGAGGTTCGCTTTTGGCGAAGCCAGTGGCGGATGGTGCTTGCACTCTTTCAGTTGCCTTGTGCTCATGACAGGCTAAAAGCCTTTTTCTTGGTCCCTCCGGGTTTATTGTGGGTGGCTTAATAAGCAGACAATTGGTTCCGCTGTAACCTTATCAAAAAAGGGTGCCATGTTTACGCGATCAGAAAAGGAGTAATTTAAGAAAGCCCCTTTGAAAAACACCATCACCATCACTCTCGCTGACGCCAGGGCAAATCAGTTTTGAACCTGGGTGTGCTGGCAGCCCGACGCGTTCGTTAGCGAGGCACCCGTGGATTTGCTCGCTAACGCGTCGGATTACCGTTAACGGATAAGCTCATTTGTGTTCCGTAGCTGCTTGCGATAATTGGCTGAGCCAAAGAAGCAAGGTGAGTGCGACACAAAAGGTAGTGCCAAATGGAATCAATTGCCTAAAGCAATCGATTGCAAACTGCTTGAAGGGAAAGCTATGAGAAAGTGTCTGATCGGTGAGCACATGATTTCAGGTATGCGTAGGCACTAGGGCAGCTCCAAGAAACCGGACACTAGCCTTGAGAGGGCAGTTGCTAGTTGAAGTACGAATAGTGCGAATGTTTTCATGGACGCATTCGAACAACCCGAAAATCAAGGCGTCACAAAGCACAACTCAAGGCGTCACAATGCACTAGTGGTTCGCCAAAGTTAAATCGACCAATTGCAATTTACTTTGGTGCTAGAATTACCGCGCGAACTGAATTTGGAGCTGATCCATTCAGATCGGTTGAACCATTAGATCAAAAATGATTGGCCGGTTGATGCGATCGACGCCGGTCGATTTTAAAGCTGCGTCTACTTCTCAATATTGAAGTCTTTCGTGATTGGAGAGTCCCCAGTTGGGATATCCCAATTTTCAGAATAGCCGCCTTTGATTGGGTTGGCTCGTTCGTGTCGTTCGAAATCGGCGGGGCTAACCGATCCTTCTCCGCCAGCAGGCGCATTTTCGCTCGGGGGGCAATAATTTTCAATTTTCACGACATGGGGTCCGCCGGTGACGCCTCGACCAGCGAACGCGGTCGTGTCGTACTTGCCATCTTTGATTCTACAGGTGCCCATCGGGCCTCTGTTGCCGGCTTTGACATCAGGTGTGAATGAAATCCTGCCAACTTTAATTGGTTCACCGTTGAGCGTGACTTCACCGTTGAGTTGAACCCCGCGTGTATCGTTCGAGTCGGTGCAGCCGATAGACAAGGCGAGTCCAGCTAGTACGAACAAAGTCGAGCAATGTTTGAGAAGCGGAATGGCAGGAGAGACGCTGTACGTATTTAATTTTTGCATTGGTTTTCGATTGACTTAAAGGGGATAAAAAAAATGGAAGAGTAGCCTGGCTACTCTTCCAATTCATCATTCTATCAAAATAATTACTACTCGATACTTAGAGTCTCACCACCGTCGGCGCTCGCTTGCGACAAGTAAACATCCATGGCGACTGTGTCGGAAACGAAATGGCTTGAGCCATCAGCGTAGCCAAAATTACAACCACCAGTATGGTTACTGCCCATGTTGATGTCGTTGTGTTTTGTGGCACTGTCGTCGAAGTCGTAACTATTAATCGGCAAGCGAATGTTTTTTGCGGAAGAGCAGAAAGTCTTGCCGCTGTTTCCTCCTCGACTCCACACTCGGTAAGGGCGAGCGAACTGGCTGTTCACGGGCACGTTTTTACTTGAGTAAGAGATTTCACCGAGTAAAAGGGTGTTTGACGAGCCGTCGTTAATCTCGTTAAATCCTTTGCTTTCCGAGTTTCCTATTCCTTCGGGTGCAATGACGCCTGCTTCAGAAATTCCACCATGAAAAAGACCGGTGTCTTGGAGTAGATAGTCTGCTCCTGATATCGCATTTTGTCCGATCGGCCCATTGATGGAGTAATAGTGAGTCGTGTGGAGTTCCGATATGTCTAAGGCGACGCCCGAAGAATCGTCTGGGTTTGTAGAGTCCGCAGATGGGCAAAGCACGGAATCTAAAAGATTAACCGAGATTTCCCACTTGTTGTTGCTCGACCAACTGTTGGCGAACTCAAGGTTGAATTGCTTATGGAGGTTGTCTTGTTCGATGTACGGCAACAGGTAAACAATCCAATTCAGCCCATCCGAAGCGGCGGCACTGTCAGAGCTAAACCTACAAGCTGAGGGAAAGCGTCCGATTGCACTTTCGTAGCTCAGGCAGGCTAGTGAGTTTTGTCGCAGTTTGTTTAGGCAGCTAGCGCGTCGCGCAGCTTCGCGGACCGCTTGCACTGCCGGTAATAGCATGCCGATCAAGATGCCGATGATGGCGATTACCACCAGTAGCTCGACAAGCGTGAATGCTTTTCTTTTCATTTTAAAAACCCTAGTAAAAAATAAGAGATGGATTGCTGGTTCAATATTTATAAAAATTCACAATGGATCTGGATTCTACACTGTATTCAATACAGGGCAATACTAAGCCCCTTAGGCTGGTGTATCGGCTAAAAAGGGACGAGAAACACATTTGCAAATTGAAATGATTACCCCGTCCCAAGCATGTTTGCGCGGGCTGAATCAAATATCGCATTTGGGGGGGCTGTATTTGGCGGGGGCCTGTATTTGGTCCCCCTGTAACCTTATCGAATAAGGGTGCCATGTTTACGCGATCAGAAAAGGAGTAATTTAAGAAAGCCCCTTTGAAAAACATGCTCACGGGATTTCCCCAAGACCACATCCGACGCGTAAGCATGCCAACACTCAGGAGACACCATTGCCCTCAAAGCCGTGAAGCATGGCACCCGGCCAATGATAAAACGCTTGGAATACCTACCCGAGCCACAGTAAACCCAGAAGCACCTTTTTTTGTGAAGAATGAACCAATCGTTGGTTGTCGCGGCTCATACACATAAAGGGCGGTTGGGCGACGGTAGGCGTCCACGGCAATAAAAAAGTGACAAGGAAAGAATCAAAGAGTGCTTGATCGAACGACGGCGCTCACTGGTTTTCCTTACAGCGATGATCGCGGCGGGGGTGGGGGATGTTTTTGCGGTTCACGCCGAATTTTTGGTTTCGTGTGATTTTAATGGCGGAATGGTTGGACAAGCGGGTGTGTGGGGCGCGGTTGTCTTTGGGCCTTTTGCTGATGGTGCTGTTGTGGTGCGTAAACCGCGTCTATCGCCAAAGCGGCTCAAAAAACAAGTATCAAAGTAGGGACACTTGGTATCGGTACTGAGTCGAACGGTTCATTTGTTAGGACGCCGGCGACGGGAGGAGCCACACCTGCTGGTCTCACGGATCCCAGCACGAACAGTAATTATGTTAGCTCGAGTCTTGTTAACAACTTCAGAGGTACATGTCAGCTCGACGATTTACAGATTCATCGATGGCTTTTTTGGTGGATTGGCGGTTATCGAATATGACGTCGTTGTTAGGGCGCCATCGATTGGCTTTTGTGCTGCAGTTGTTTAGATCAACTCAAAGATGACGGGCCGACAAGGAGCTGCGTCACTTGCAAAGGCAGGTGGCTGAAGGCTTAAAAGAAAGGTGCCGTCCTGGATCAAGTCTTCGACGAATATCATCTCCGTGATGGTTTTGTTTGTTGCGGTGTCGGTTGTCAATTCGTGAGTGCCTTGAGGCACGTTCCAGTACGCATGATGGTTGGTGAGTCGGCCTTCGTCTTGCATTCGGTCAACCGATGGAAGGTCGATCAGTAGGTGCTCAACCCCCGTGTCGATGATCGCTCGCATGGCTTCGATGCTGAAGAAAGCCGGAGCGGATTCAGCATTATAGGTGGTGGATTTTTTGGCGGTTGAGTTTGGTAGCGTCCGCACGATCAAGGCTTGCGGTTTGATGCGGTCGACTTTGGCTGTTTTTAAGGCTGCTTCGATTGCAGACAGTGAAATGATTTGGTCGGACGCGGCAAGTTTTGGTTGGTAGGAGTCGGGGGTGTTAGGGGCGAGCGTCGAGGTCTTGACGGAGATCAGGCTGGCGAGCATCAACGGCTGTGTGACTGCGTCGGCGATCGGGACTTCGTTGTTCACGATGTGCCCGACCGTTTCGGTGTGCGTGCCATTGCAGTGCGGAATCATCGTTAAGCGATCGACGTTGCAGTTGCCGCCGACGCGAGTGTCGGCGGTGAAGTCACCAAGTTGCAGTGGTTTGCGGGTGGCTTTGTCGGTTTGAAAGAAGTTGACTTGCGGGCCGTTGAAGTCAAGTGTGATGGCCAACGAGTGCGAACGGTCGGTGTCGCAGGTGTAAGCGTTGCCGTTGTGCTGGAAAGATAGCTGCATGGGAAGCGGAGGGCTGGTTGGTTTGATTGTCGCCTTTCACATAGCATTTATATGATCCGTGAAAGAGCGCTCTTTTACTGGGTAAAAGGCGACAATTAAGGTGACTTGGGGCTACAGTTTCTTCTTGATCGACGCGCCTTCTTTAGACTGTTGGACCTCGAAGCCGGCGTCGATGATTTTTTCGCGCAGCACGTCGGAGGCGGCGTAGTCTTTGTCGGCCTTGGCAGCCAGCATTTCCGTCAGCCAGCCTTCGGCTTGTTCGAGCGTCGCGACTTCCTGTTCGGACGCCACTTCTTGAATCGCGTCGGCGGTGCCTTCGTTTACCGGAGCGATCGAAAGCACCGAGTTCATCTTCTGCCAAACCGCTAACGACTCGTGCGGGTCCGGGTGCGGACCGCGAATCCAAGGATGCATCACGCTGAGTGCATCGGAGATATTCAAATCGTCTGCAAGAGCACTGGCGAATTGATTTAAAACCGGGTGCGAGAGGTCGACTTCGGCGGCTTGACCGCCGGTTTTTTCTTCAAGGTCGGCGCGGAATTCGATTAGTTTTTGGATCGTCGCCGCGCTGTCGCGTAAGCCTTTGACGGTGAAGTTCATGTTGTTGCGGTAGTGCGATTTGATCAGCTCAAAACGAGCAACTGCCGGCGAGACAGGTTTGCCGAGCTTCACGATGCTGCCGGATTCGTCTTTGACTTGGACGTTGCCAGAAAATACATCGCGAGCGGTGTAGAAGTTGCCGTCGGATTTGGACATCTTCTTGCCTTCAACAAACAAGAACCGAGCGTGAATCCAAAAGTTGGCGAACGTGTCCGCGCCCGTCGCGCCGCAAGTCTGAGCGATCTCACATTCGTGGTGTGGGAACTTGAGGTCTTCGCCGCCGGTGTGGATGTCGATCTTATCGGCACCTAGTAACGCCTTCGCCATCACGCTGCACTCGATGTGCCAGCCGGGGTAGCCGGTGCCCCACGGTGAATCCCATTTCATGATGTGGTGCTGGTCGGGCTTCCAGAGCATGAAGTCGCCGGGGTGTTTTTTGTGGGCTTGATCGGATGCCGAAACGCGGTCCCCTGCCCCTTCTTGGATTTTGTCTAGGGAGTTGCCGCTGAGTTTTCCGTAGTCTGGGAACGATTCGACGCTGTAGTAGACGACGCCGTCTTTGGCGATGTAAGCGTGCCCTTTATCCAGCAGCTTTTGGATCATCCCGATCATGCCCGCTTCGCCTTCGACGTGGTCGGTGGCATGCGGGACGCATTGCGGGTACTCGTAAGCGATTTTGTAGCCGAGTCGCTTCGCGTCTTCGAGGAACGCTTCGGTGTAGTACTTGGCGATTTGGTACGGATCGTTTGGATCGCCGATGGCGCCTTCGGGGAGGCGGCCGGATTTTTTGTTAACTTTTACCCGCTCAGCCGCTTCCTCCATTTTGTCTTGTTCGCCTTCGACCATGTGGCCCACGTCGGTGATGTTCATCACGTGGTGGACTTCGTTGCCGGCGAGTTCCAAAAAACGACGTAGCAGGTCGCCGAACAGGAAGCTACGAAAGTTGCCGATATGGGCAAAGTCGTAGACGGTCGGGCCGCAGCTGTACATTTTGACCTTGCCCGGCGTGATGGGCGTGAAGTCTTCGACTTGGTTGGTCAGCGAGTTATAGAATCGGATCTGCATATCGGCGCGTCAGGCTGCGAAAATGGGGCAAGTAAACCGATACTGTACCGGTTTTGTGAGGTTCCCGGCAAGGTCGACGGTTACTTTACGATCCCCGTCCAATCCCAGATCTCGTACAGCCACGGATTGATCCACGGGTTGTTGGCCGAATAGGCGGCAGAAAGAATGCTAAACGCCAGCAATAAGTAGCAAATCGCTTTGCCGGTTTTTGATTTGGCCAGCCAATCAACCACCGGTAGCATGGTGACCAGCCACAGCGGAATTAGCCAAAAAGCCCATCGCAGTCCGCTGGTGACGCCGCCGTAGTTGCAGTCGATCGCGGGGCGGCGGAGGTAGAATCCGACAACGACCACCGATAGTCCGATCGCGAGTGCTCCCAGCCATCGCATTTGGTACTGGCCGGCGAATTTATAGCCGACGGTCATCGCGACCATGCCGGCCAAGCTGAAAATCCAAATCGGCGTCAACGAAAAGATGCCGTGGTGCCCGAATAGAACATGGAACGTGTAAACCATTTGATCGGGTTGGCCGCGGTCGACCAGGGATTTGCGGTCGTTGTTTTGTTTTGACCAGTAGCTGTTGGGGTAGTCGTACCAGTTGCCCCAGGCGTGGATGGCGTAGGTGGTTTGCTTGGATGCGTTGGTGATCGCGTATTGTTGACTGCTAACGGCATCGCGGACGACCCAGCGTTTGATGTCGGTCGGTGTGCTGGGCCAGCCGTCGGGTTCGACGACCGGGGTGGACATCTCAAAATGTTTGCCTGCGGCGCTGCGAATTTCGGAGGGGAGTTCGCCCGAGTCCAGGGCTTTCCAGAAATCTCCGTCGACCGACGTCACGACTTCCCCGTCGGAGCGATGGAGGTAAGCCAGTTTCAAGGTGCCGTGGGCAAGGTAGTTTGTGCCGAGAGATGCTGCGACGATGATTAGCGCTGCCGGGACAAACCCAACGATTGTTTTTGAAAACGATTTTATTGAGCAAATCGCCAGTGCTGCTGCGAAGAAACTAAGCGCAGGTAATTCGTTGGCGAACGCAAGCGATGCGAATAGCCCGCATGCCGCGTAGGCAAGCCGGCTGCTGTCGGGTTTTCGCCAGATCAGCGTGAGCAAGTAAACCGCGATCATGACCGAGACTGCCGCGGGCAAATGGTTGTTCAGTACGATGGCGAAGGTAGACAGGAACGTTCCGAATCCGCCGCAAGCCAAAACGTAGTATCGCGACCAATCGCGAACCGGTAATGAGTTAATTGTTTTGGCCAGAAAGAACATGAATGCCAGCCAACCACCTGCATTTAGAATCAAAAGCAGCGTACGAATGATCGGCACGGAGTCACGTTCCATCGTCAGGCCGGTGGCTCGGTTGATGGCCAAGTAGCCGCCGGAGAGAATCGTGGGTAGCAGCGTCGGTTTGCTGGAGTACGAGTGGAGCCTGCCGTCTTCCCCGACGTGCTGGACTTTGTCGATCGAGTTCCAGTTGATTTTGTAGTATTGGTTGTTGCTGCCGGCGGATTTTCGTTCGGCTTCTAGGTCGGCGATTTCTTGTTGGCTTCGCTGCGTGATGACGGAATCAATTTCATAGGTTCCCGAATCGCCAAGTGCGCGGATGGTGGACCAGCGGCTGCGGTCGTTGGCGCTGAAGAAAGCAGGTTCGCCTTCGGCGGTATGGTTTTGCACCGTGATGATGCGGCCAGCGACCGAGGCGACCGAGCAGACGATGATGATCCAGAAAATTGCCCAGTGCCGTTGAGCGCACCAGTTGGGTAGCTCGGCGGGGCAAGTTTCGTTGGTTGCAGGTGTGGTGCTCACAAGATGTCTTTCGTCGTCGCGTTGGTTGGTTGTTTTGAGTGTGGAGAGGGTTTGGCTCCGCTCCCTCGCTTACGCATTCGGGCTCCCATTCAAAGGGCTTGTTTGCGCGCATTCGGGCTACCACGGCACCTAGATTCAAAAACTAATTTGCCCTAGTGGTCTGTCAAAGATAAAGATTAGGAGCGAAACGTGTAGCCGGACTCGCCAGAGTTCGGTTTTCTCTGAATCAAACTGAATTCTGGCGAATCCAGCTACCTTAAAGTTCAACATTGACAGACCACTAG
>JALZWN010000104.1 GCA_023300235.1 Mariniblastus sp. | reverse complement strand
CGGCGATCGTTCGGACTACATCAGCTCGCGGTGTGCTGGGCAAACAGGTCGATCAAGTTGCCATCGGGGTCGATCACGACTGCATAGCGTTGAGCCCAAAAGGCGTCCCAAGGTTCTTTGTGGCTGTCGTAGCCGGCGGCGATTACTTTGTTGTACAGTTCGTCGACTTCGGCGGGACTGTCGCAAAGCATGGCAAACCCCATTCGATGACCGGTTGGTTCGGGCCACTGCCCGTTGATTTTGATCATCAGCTCTTTGGTGTCCCAAGCCACGCGAAAGCCGGTCGGTGTTTTGAACTCCACGTGCTGTTGGTCGTCCATCTCGGCAGGAATATCCAGGCCGAGCAAACGATAGAACTTCAGCGCGGCGGCCATGTCGTTGACGATGATGCCAAGTAAGTCAGGGGTTGCCATGGTGGGGCCTTGGTTGACGGGAGCGTTGCTCGACGTGGCGTTGGTTGACGGGGCGTTGGTTGATGGATTTCGTTTGAAAGATTCGTGCGGCTAACGCCAGGCTTACTTCTTCGTCATCGGTTTCGCGTCTCGTGTTCGCAAATCGACTTGCTTTGGGCGTTCAGCAACCAGCGGAGACAATGTTGATCTGGTTTGCTTTCTTGCTTGACCCTTGGAACGCTTCACCTTCTCGGTCGCCCGGCCCACATAAGTCAACAAGCTGTCGGCACCTTCAAAGCCTTGAGCTTTTTCATCCCATTCGACATGCCGCAAAATTGGGTAGCCGCGTTTGATATCAAATACGACGTAGCCGTCGGTCATTTGCTGCATGATCGTCGAACGGATCTTTTGGCTTCTTATCGGAGTCAAAACTTCGGTGCGGAAGGTGATGAACGCGTTGTTGTTTTCGACTTTGGAAAGCTGGTAGCTGATGCGTGCTTTGAGGCGAATGTTCTTTGAGTTTTCATCGGTCGCATTCAAAACGGTCGGCACGTACCAGCGATAGCCAATTGAAATCGGTTTTTCGGGCATTGGTACAGTAACCTTGCCAGCTCCAAAGCTGCTTTCGTTCAGGTCCGAAACTCGGCCAATGATCTCGCCAGACGGCTTGATCGAAAACACGGCAATCGTTTCTCCGACGAAGTCCGCAATCGCTTGGTATTCCTCTGGGATCTCGTCGTCGGTTTTACTGTTGTACTTGACCGGTTCGTCGTCGCCGAATTGTTGCCACATGTTGACGGCGGTCCACTTAAGCGCAAACGTCATGTTGCCCAACGAGTCAACGTTTTTGACTTCCCATTGCTTGGCGGTTTGGCTGCGGGAGGTGGTGCTTTCTTCATCGCCTGCCATCCGAGTTTGAGTCGAAGCGACTTGCTCGAACAAAAAGTCAATCTTGTCGCCAGGCTTGAGTTTGTAGCGTAAGTCGTAGGTTTGCTTTTTTGCCAAACGTTTGGCTACGTCTGCGGTTTGGTTGGTTTTTGAACTGCCGTCTTGGGCAAATACATCGGCGGTCAATCCGCCAATAGCCAACAACACTACCAGCAATCTAATCAACATAATTCACACTCGACTAAGGGACTCGTACATTTGGCGGGAATGATACGGGGTTCGCGTCGATCGAGGCAACGTCGGTTTCTGACGGGTAAGCTGGTCTGGGCGGGCTGGGTGGGTTGGGCGGGCGTGTCGATCGGGGGGACGCTATTCAGTCACGAGCCAGCAGGGGCCAGCGGGGCTGAGTGTTGAACCACAAACGGTTTCGATATTTTTGAGCGGCGACCGGGCCGTCGATTCGAATTTGTTGACGCTGGCCGGTTAAGCGATCGGCGGTGCCCGAGACGATGATCGCCGGGGGGCGGCCATTGGTTTTGATTGGTTCAAATAGTGCCAGCCAGCAACCGACTTGGAAACGGTCTTGCGGGTAGACCGGCACGCCCAGCCGATCCAAAGACAACTGGTTGGGAGTCTGAAAGGTCGGAGCGCTGTTGTCTTGAGCCGGAGTCTGTGAGGTCGCTCGGCTGCTGCGAGGAGCATAGACTTCCCATGCGATCCAGTGGTCTGCTTTGATAGGCAGTTCGACCCACGGAGATACCACGCAGGTGATTGGAAAAAAAATCACGAACGTCGCCAGTATTCGCCCCGCCCATGCAAGGTCTGCTGGTCGAGACGCATTGGGTGCGGTGGATCCATTGGGGGGATTCGTTGAATCGGTTGGCTGCGTTGGCAGCGATCGGGGCGACGCGAACAGCAACCACGCTTGAACGATGAACCAGCCATTCCAAACCAATACGCCCGGTTGATGGTTCAAACCAAGTGGCCCTAAAACCAATAGTAGACTCACGTGCAATCCGATTGCCAACCAGCCAGCTGGACGAACCATTTTTTGAAACATCAACAAGACGCCGACTAGCAGTTCAGCTAAAGGAAGGCACAGCACCAGTCCAATTTGTGTCGGTTGAGATACCCCGTCGAGTTCTAAGCCGACTAGGCCCGTCAGTACGCCAAGCATTTGTTTGCCAACGGTAAACACGAACTGGTAATCGAGTTTGCTGATGGCTGAGTAAATATAGATGCTGATGACGATTCGCCGCAGCCAAGTCAGGCAGGTTTGGCGAGGTAGGCTCAGCAACAATCCGCTGGCGACGATCAAGAGGTAGGCCCACGGTTGCAAACGATGTTGGTTGAGCAAAACCAATGGGATGATCGAAACCAAAAATAAACCGATCGCCGGTTGGGCTCTTTTTTCATTCGTCAGCATCATCGCAATCAAGCCGATGCTGGTTCCCGTCAAAGCAATCCAGTCCACGATGCCGGGAGCGTTCACCAGCCAACCGAAAAATGGAATCTGCGGAAAGTCCGTTTGGGGAGTCCAGAGTCGCCAAGTGATTGCCAGTAGTAGCAGACCGAACGCGGCCATTGTTTTCCGCAACCAAGTTGCTCGGCTGGCGTCACTCATGATCGCTTACTGATTCGCCACCAACTCGTAAAGCTTCGTCGACGATTTCTTCGGCCTTCATTCGCTTGCCCGAGGGCGGATCAAAAATCAGCTTGCCGATATCCACTCCGGTAAACTCTTTCTCAAGCGGCCCCATCAGCGCGTCGAAGTCGACCATGCAGGCGCTTGACTTCATCACCGAATCAACCATCGCGATAAGTTGGTCCTTGGTTTTCTTCATGAGCGGGAGTCAGGGGGCGAATGAGTTTGGGTAGGTGGGGGTTGGATTTTGATGTAGAGATCTTAACCAGAAGTAGCCGATAGGTGCAGCGACAATTTTCAGCCCAATGAAAACAAGGGCGAGTTCCTTGAATACAAATCAGTTTTTACAGCTGGGACTCATTTCGTGGCTGCGTTTGTTATGCGGCGCGGATCCGTCCCCGCGGGCCCGGGGCAAGCGGGCTCGCAGATGAAAATGATGATGAGCAACGATGCTGAAACTTAGATTAAAACGAATCCTCAAATAGGAAGCTTGATTATTTGGCTCGCAGCTTTTGGTTTATTGCTGAGTCAACAACGAAATAAACGGAGAGATGTCCAGAAAGCTAACCGTCCCGTCGCCGTTGACATCCGCTTCGAATTGAAATGCTGACGTCGTAAGAAGCGTGATAAATGGAGCGATGTCAAGAAAATCGATAGCTCCATCTAGATTCACATCTCCCAACATAAAAGTCGGCGGATTGGTATCGGCGATAAAGATCCCCGAACTGTCGTCAGTGAAGGCCGCCGAAAATACGAGCTGCCCTTCGTCGTTGAAACCCGATGCCTCACCGTCCTCGTTGCCTGTGCCGGGTTGGAAAGATAAGGATCTGATTGTGCGTAGCTCGCCGTTGACCTCTATGGTATCGCCGCTGCGGGCGACTTTGTTCAGTTGGCCGTCGAGGTTTGTGGCGTAGATGCCCCGGGTGTTACCGTTGAGGCTGCTTACGTTGGGGCCGTCGAGAAACGCTGTAAACGCGACCTGCCCCAATGCATTGGTCCCAGGCGCCGTCAAGCGGTCGAACACGGCGCTGTCGGCCCCGGGAACCAAATCGCCCGATCGAGCGATTAGATCCAACGTGATCGAATCCCCGCTGAAGATGGCGCAGTCATTATCCGTGTTCACACCGCTCCCACTGAGAAAGGCGAGAAACGTGGTCTGGCCCGAGTGGTTGATCGTGGGATTGCGAAAGATGCTGAACACGACGCCGCTGGCTAAGTCTGCGGCTTGTTCGCCTGTACGGGCGACTAGGGTCAACGCCCCGCTGCCTTCACTGAAAATGGCTGAGTCATTTGTATCGTCCACGCCAGTTCCTCTGAGATCAGCGCGGAAGGCGACTTGGTCGGCGTTATTTAAACCTACTGTCCCAAAGGCAAAGTCGCCGAATACCACGCCGCTACCTGCGCCCGGGGCCGGGTCGCCTTCGCGTGCGACCGGAGCGAGCGTGCCCGCGCCGCCGCGGTAGACAGCCTCGTTGTTCGCCGCAGACACGCCCGTGCCATCAAGTTCGGCGGTAAACGCGACCTGACCGGAATTGCTTAGCACCGGAGAAGTGAGTTCAGCAAACGTGGCGCTCGAGTTTGGGGCTTGGTCACCGGTTTGTACTACTAGGCCGAGCGAGCCTGGCCTGCCGAGCAAGATGGCCACGTCCGAGGGGCTCCCACCGAATAAGTCAAAATTGACAAACGCTGCAGACTGGCCCGCGTCGTTGAAGGCCGATCGCCCCCTACTTGCAATCGTTCCGCCTTGGAACGTCATGCCAACACTAAGGAGGCGATCCAACCCGTTGCCCGATCCCTCACTTAAGGTGATAAAGAAGTCGTCAAATTCAAGGCCATCCGTCAGGCCGAGGACTTGGCCGCTGAATGAGGTCTGCCCTGCATTGTTGAGCGTGGGGGCTGAAATGTCACCGAGCGTTAAGCCGGCGTCTACGCCCGGAACCTGGTCTTCTGCAAAGATCACCGTGGTCAGCTCGCCCGAGGGCTCACTGCGGAAGAGACCTCCGATGATGCTCGAGTTCTCGCGGTTCGGCGCGATATTAAACGCCACTTGTCCGGACTCGTTGAGCGAGGGTAGAGAGAACACGAAACTGGAGAACCCGACGCCGCTGCTCGCTCCTGGAATCTGTTGCCCAGAAAGAGCGACCGTTTCAACACTCAGCGAGGGCTCTTGCCCCTGCGTACTAAGGCTCGGACAAATAAACGCCAATACGGCGCTGCAAAACAATGCGTTAACTTTCATGATTTGGTCTTCTTTGAAAACAGAGAGCGTTATTATCAAGGGACTGAGATTGACTTGGCCTTTTCTAGTGGCCGTCGCTCTTTTCATGCGAAAACGAACGCCCGTGCCCTTCATGCTGAGCACGGTTTTTTGCGATTTTTCTAAAAGTGGCATCCCAAAACCATGAATTAAAGGGTTAATGATCAGGCACGAAATAAGTTCCCGATTTTAAATGAGCAAAAATCTTAACCCGAATGCGTAAGCGAGGGATTTAGCAGGACAAAATGATCCCTCGCTTACGCATTCGGGTTAGGAAAAGGGAACTTATTCCGGGACAGTTCCTAAGTACAAAACTCCGTTAGTACAGAACTCCGTTAGTACAGAACTTACAGAACTCCGTTAGCGGTAGACCTGCGGTAGTGCGGTAGACCACGAGTGGCGGACTCGCGACCATCAGGTTATGTGGAAAAGCCATCAAAATTCAAAAACGGCTCCCGTGATGTCTAAAAAGTAGTATACTTATGGCATAGGGATTTGAGCCGATTGCAGCCTTAACTGCTAAAGAGCCTTCAACGTTCCACCTTCGCTTGGGTGGAATCTGAACGACCCACACCATGTTCACGGTGCTTGCGTTGGTTCATTCTCTGATAACCGTTCTGGTTATGATCTAATCAACAATGATGGAGTTTGCGAGATGCAAATGACTAACAATAAAAACACCGACGCACCCAATTCAACGACACCTGCCGATGCCAAGCCCGGCTACTCGACGCTGTCTGTCCATGCCGGTGAGGCTCGACAGAAGCCAGTCAATTCGATCACCGACCCGATCGTAATGGCGTCGACGTTTACGTTTGAGAATACCGATTCGATCATTTCGTTTATCGAAAACAACGAAGAACGCGGCGAGTATGGTCGTTACGGCGTGCCGGGTGAACAGGTCGTCGAGAAAAAATTAGCGGCGCTATCGGGATCCGAGGAAGCGGTTTTGTTCTCAAGCGGCATGGCGGCGCTGGTTGGGATTTTCAATTCAAAGCTTAGCAGCGGCGACGAGATCATTTTCTTCGACGAGTGTTACCATCGTAGCCGTGAGTATTGCAAGAAGCATCTGTCTCGTTTTGGCATCGTGACTCATCAAGTCAAAACGGGCGATTACGACGCGATGGAAGCAGCGATCAACAGCAACACAAAGATGCTGGTCAGTGAATCACCGACCAATCCGCATTTGAGCATCATGGATTTGGAACGCTTCGCCGCGATCGGTAAAAAATGCGGCGTCGAAACCATGATCGACGCCACGCTGGCAACGCCCTATAACGTTCGCCCGATTGAGTACGGTGTCGATTACGTGATGCACAGTGCGACCAAGTACATGGGCGGACACAACGATTTACTGGCCGGTGTCGTGATGGCCAGCTCGGAAAAGATCGAAGACATTCGCTCGCTGCGAGGAGTCATGGGCGCGGTGAATTCGCCGCACAATTGCTACTTGCTCGAACGAGGTTTGAAGACGTTTGAGTTGCGGATGCAACGTCATAACGAAAACGGCCAAGCGATCGCGGAATTCCTTGAAGCCCACCCGCGAGTTTCACGCGTGTTGTATCCGGGATTGGAGTCTCACCCGTATCACAAGATTGCGACCGAGACGATGCGAGGGTTTGGCGGATTGGTGACGTTCGAGTTGGCCGATGCTGATTGGAAAGCGACCGCCAAAGTTGTTGATTCGACCGAGATCGCTCGGATCGCGCCGAGTTTGGGGGGCGTTGAGTCTCTGATTGAACAGCCGTTGGTGATGAGCTACTGGAATTATTCCCCGGAAGAACGAGCGTCGTTTGGGATCAGTGACAATATGATTCGATTGGCGTTGGGGATTGAGAATGCCGACGATTTGATTCGCGATTTAGATCAAGCGTTGTCGCAAGTTATTTAGGTTGGATGCGGTTGGCGTTGGAAAGTGATTTTGGCGGGCGGTAACTGGGGCGTTGCACGGCGATCCGGGAGACGCAAGAGTTTTGTGTGGTCTTTTGAAACGCCGACGCCTTCCGGCTATCCGTTAAACTGACGCCTTCCGGCTATCCGTTAAACGGGTGTACGCCTCGCCGTTGGAGAGCGTACGCCTAATCGTTGCACCTAGCCGTTGGGGCGATGTGCAAGGGCTTTCCACTCGGCTTCGGTCGCGGTTGATTTTTGATATTCCATCATGATCAGCCAACGGGCCTTCGGTTTCAGCAGCAGTCCCTCGAAGTTAATGTACGCGATCGTTTCTTCGCCATCGCGAGTACTGGCGTAACGAAAGATCCCTGTTTCGTGCGCCGTTGTCGAATCGTGTACGCGTTGCGACAACCGAAACTCGACCGAGGCCTGAATCGTTCCGGCTTTCGTTTCCTCGAACCCCGGTTTCCATTTCGCTAACGCCTGGCTTACTCATCACCATCCTCCGTTTCCATGAATTAAATCAAGAAGCGATGCGATTAATGTCTTGTTAAAGTATAGCTTGCGGCTGCGTGAAT